>MUNB01000501.1 GCA_002154345.1 Streptomyces griseus | reverse complement strand
GCGCGCGGCGGCCGAGGCACTGGCAGTGCCTCGGCCGCCGCGCGCAGGGCGGGCGCCTCGGGGTCGGACGGCCAGGCCAGGAGGGTCTTGCCGCCGCGCTCCATGTAGAGCGTCAGCTCACCGTCGACCAGGACCACCAGCGCCCCCGCCTTGCGGCCCGGTTTGTGTCCGGCGCCGTCCGGGGACTCCGGCCACGGCAGGGCCGCGCCGTACGCGTTGGCCGGGTCGGCGGCGGCGAGCACCAGGGCCTGCGGCGCGGTGTCCGGATCCCGGCGGTCCCGCGCGGTGGACGCCGCCCGCAGCCGGTCCACCGCGCCGTCCATCGCGAACTGGGCCGCCCCCAGCCCCTCGACCACATAGCCGCGCCGCGCCTGCCCGTTGTCCTCGAAGGCGGCCAGCACGCGGTACGTCGCGGAGAAGCCGCCCTCCACCCCCTCGGCCTGTACCGCGCCCCGGGTCACCACACCGTGCCGGTCGAGGAGGGTACGGGCCAGGGCGTGGGCACGGTGGGTCCGTTCCGGTTCGACCGGGGGGAGCAGCGACCAGCGGCCCGAGACCGTCGGCGGGCCGGTGCGGGACGCGGGGCGGGCGGCCGCGGTGAGCGAGCCGTAGCGACCGCGTGGGACGCTGCGCCGGGAACGGTGGGCGGTGGAGCCCGCCGTCCGCCCCGAGCCCAGCAGCGAACGCAGCGGGGCCAGGGTGTCGTTGGTCAGCCGCCCGGACCAGGCCAGGTCCCACAGGGCGTCGGCCAGCTGCTGGTCCGTGCAGTCCGGGTGGGTGGTGGCCCGGACCTGGTCGGCGATCTGGCGGAAGAAGAGGCCGTATCCGCCGGAGAGCGCGGTGAGCGCGGACTCGTGGAGTGCCGACAGCTCCAGCGGGTGCGGGGGAGGCAGCAGCAGCGGCGCGCTGTCGGCGAGGTAGAGGGAGACCCAGCCGTCCTTGCCGGGCAGCGCCCCCGCCCCTGCCCAGACGACCTCGCCCGTGGTCGTCAGCTCGTCGAGCATCGCCGGGTGGTAGCCCGTGACACGGCTCGGCAGGATCAGCTTCTCCAGCGCCGACGCGGGCACGGGCGCGCCCTGGAGCTGCTCGACGGCACGGGCCAGCCCGTCGATGCCCCGCAGGCTGCTGGAGCCGAAGTGCTGCCACTGGGGGAGGAAGGAGGCGAGGGCCGCGGGCTCCACCGGCTCCAGCTCCTGGCGGAGCGCCGCCAGCGAACGGCGGCGGAGTCGGCGCAGCACCGTGGCGTCGCACCATTCCTGGCCGATGCCCGCCGGGTGGAATTCGCCCTGCACGGTCCTGCCGGAGGCAGAGAGCCGTTGCAGCGCGCCGTCGGTGACGGCGGTGCCGAGCCCGAAGCGCTCGGCGGCCCGGGCGGCGGTGAACGGCCCGTGCGTCCGTGCGTACCGGGCGAGGAGGTCACCGAGCGGATCCTTCACCGGCTCGGTGAACGCCTCGGGCACGCCGACCGGAAGCGCGGTGCCCAGGGCGTCGCGCAGCCGGCCCGCGTCCTCGATCGCCGCCCAGTGGTCGGCGCCGGCGATCCGGACCTGGATCGCCCGGCGGGCCGTCGCCAGCTCCGGCGCCCAGGACGGCTCGGCGCCCCGCTCCGCCAGCTCGGCGTCGGTGAGCGGACCGAGCACGCGCAGCAGATCGGCGACCCCCTCGACATCCTTGATCCGCCGGTCCTCGGTCAGCCACTGCAGCTCCCGCTCCAGCTCGGTGAGGACCTCGGGGTCGAGCAGCTCCCGCAGCTCCGCCCGGCCCAGCAGCTCGGCGAGGAGATGGGAGTCCAGGGAGAGGGCGGCGGCGCGCCGCTCGGCGAGCGGAGAGTCGCCCTCGTACAGGAACTGCGCCACGTAACCGAAGAGGAGCGAGCGGGCGAACGGCGAGGGCTCCTGGGTGGTCACCTCGACCAGCCGGACCCGGCGCGCCTCCAGGTCGCCCATCAGTTCCGTGAGCCCGGGGACGTCGAACACGTCCTGAAGACATTCGCGGACGGCCTCCAGGACGATCGGGAACGAGCCGAACTCCGAGGCGACCTGAAGCAGCTGGGAGGCCCGCTGGCGCTGCTGCCAGAGCGGGGTGCGCTTGCCGGGGGAGCGGCGCGGCAGCAGCAGGGCGCGCGCGGCGCACTCCCGGAACCGGGCGGCGAACAGGGCCGAGCCGCCCACCTGGTCGGTGACGATCTGCTGGACCTCGCCCCGGTCGAAGACGACGTCGGCGGCCGCCACCGGGGGCTGGTCGCTGTCGTACGCCACGGTGCCCGGCGCGGGTCCGTCGCTCCCGGAGTCCGGGGCCGGCGGGGCGTCGAAGTCGAGCAGGTCCAGGCCCATCATGTCCGCGTCGGGCAGCCGCAGCACGATGCCGTCGTCGGCGTGCATCACCTGGGCGTCCATGCCGTACCGCTCGCCGAGGCGGGCGGAGAGGGCGAGCGCCCACGGGGCGTGCACCTGGGCGCCGAAGGGGGAGTGCACGACCACCCGCCAGTCGCCCAGCTCGTCCCGGAACCGCTCGACCAGGATCGTCCGGTCGTCCGGCACATGGCCGCAGGCCCGGCGCTGCTCGTCGAGATAGGCCAGGATGTTGTCCGCCGCCCAGGCGTCGAGTCCGGCGGCGAGCAGGCGCAGCCGGGCATCCTCCTCGGAGAGGCCGCCGATCTCACGGAGGAACGCCCCCAACGCGCGGCCGAGCTCCAGCGGGCGGCCCAGCTGGTCGCCCTTCCAGAACGGCAGCCGCCCCGGAACGCCCGGGGCCGGCGAGACCAGGACCCGGTCCCGGGTGATGTCCTCGATCCGCCAGGACGTGGTGCCCAGGGTGAAGACGTCGCCGACGCGGGACTCGTAGACCATCTCCTCGTCCAGCTCGCCGACCCGGCCGCCGCCCTTCTTCGGGTCGGCCCCGGCCAGGAAGACCCCGAAGAGCCCCCGGTCGGGGATGGTGCCGCCCGAGGTGACGGCGAGCCGCTGCGCCCCGGGGCGGCCCGTGACCGTACCCGCCACCCGGTCCCACACCACCCGGGGGCGCAACTCCGCGAAGGCGTCGGAGGGATAGCGCCCGGCGAGCATGTCGAGCACGGCGGTGAACGCCGACTCCGGGAGCGAGGCGAACGGGGCGGCCCGCCGGACCAGGGCCAGCAGGTCATCGGCCTGCCAGCTGTCCAGGGCCACCATGGCGACCAGCTGCTGGGCCAGCACGTCCAGCGGATTGGCCGGGATGCGCAGCGCCTCGATGGCGCCCTCGCGCATCCGCTCGGTGACGACGGCGGCCTGCACCAGATCGCCGCGGTACTTCGGGAAGACCACCCCGGTGGAGACCGCGCCCACCTGGTGCCCGGCGCGCCCCACCCGCTGGAGGCCGGAGGCGACGGAGGGCGGGGACTCCACCTGGATCACCAGGTCGACCGCGCCCATGTCGATGCCGAGCTCCAGGCTGGAGGTGGCGACCACGGCGGGCAGCCGGCCCGCCTTGAGGTCCTCCTCGACCTGGGCCCGCTGCTCCTTGGAGACCGAGCCGTGGTGGGCGCGGGCCAGCAGGGCGGGGGCGCCCCTGCCCGCGCCGGACTGGGCCATGATCTCCGCCGGTGCATGGGCCTCCGGGAGCGCGGGGGCCGGGTCGTCGGGGTCGAACGCGGTGCCGGTGGCCCGCTCGTACGCGATCTCGTTCAGCCGGTTGCACAGCCGCTCGGCCAGCCGCCGGGAGTTCGCGAAGACGATGGTGGAGCGGTGCGACTGGACGAGATCGGCGATGCGCTCCTCGACATGCGGCCAGATCGAGGGCTTGTCCGCCTGGCCGGAGTCGCCGTCGGTGGCGGGGGAGCCGCCCAGCTCGCCCAGATCCTCGACCGGGACGACGACCGACAGGTCGAACTCCTTGGTGGACCGGGGCTGGACGATCTCCACCTTGCGCTGCGGTGACAGGAAACGGGCCACCTCGTCGACCGGCCGGACCGTCGCGGACAGGCCGATGCGCCGGGCGGGGCGGGGCAGCAGCTCGTCGAGCCGCTCCAGGGAGAGGGCGAGATGGGCGCCGCGCTTCGTCCCGGCGACCGCGTGCACCTCGTCGAGGATCACCGTCTCGACGCCGGCCAGCGCGTCCCGGGCGGAGGACGTCAGCATCAGGAACAGCGACTCGGGCGTGGTGATCAGGATGTCCGGCGGTCTGGTCACCAGGGAGCGCCGCTCGGCGGGCGGGGTGTCCCCGGACCGGATGCCGACCCGCACCTCCGGCTCCGGCAGCCCCAGGCGCACCGACTCCTGGCGGATGCCGGTCAGCGGCGAGCGGAGGTTGCGCTCGACGTCGACCGCGAGGGCCTTGAGCGGGGACACGTACAGCACGCGGCAGCGCTTCTTCGCCTCGGCGGGCGGCGGCCCGGCCGCCAGCCGGTCCAGCGAGGCGAGGAACGCGGCCAGCGTCTTCCCGGAACCGGTCGGCGCGACGACCAGGACATCGCTGCCCTCGCCGATGGCCCGCCAGGCGCCCTCCTGCGCCGCGGTGGGCGCGCTGAAGGCCCCGGTGAACCAACTGCGGGTCGCGGGCGAGAAGGCGTCGAGAGCGGAGCCGGTCATGTCCCCCATCGTGCACCCCGCCACTGACAACCGGCCGGAACGACCGCCCGCGACCGTCCGCTCACGCCCCGGCGCACGGCCGGGACCTGCGAGAATGTCCCCATGACGGGAGCGGACGGCACGGCGGAATGGGCGCGGCACTGGCAGTACGCCGCCCTGCCCGACCTCGATCTGCTGCGCGCCCGGTACGTCCGCCACACCTTCCCCCGGCACAGCCACGAGGGCTATGTCTTCGGTGCGGTCACCGGCGGGGTGGAGGACGTGGGACTGCCGGGCGGCACCGTCCACGCGGTCCCCGGCACCGTCGTCATGATCAACCCGGAGGTGCCGCACACCGCCCGCTCCGGGGCGCCCGAGGGCTGGGCGTACGCCACGCTCTACCCGTCGGCCCAGGTCGTCAACGACATCGCGGCCGAGGTGACGTCCCTGCGCGGCACGGTCGGCTTCGCCGAGAGCCGGGTGACCGATCCCCACGCGTCCCGGCTGATCACCGAGGTGCACCGGGCGGCGGAGGAGGGCAACGCACTGGCGGCCGACAGCCTGCTGCGGGTCCTGGTCACCCGGCTCCTCAGCCGGCACGGCAGCCCGCTGCCCGGCCTGACCACGCACGCCGGGAGCGCGCGGAACGCCGTACGCGCCCGTGCCGCGCTGGAGGAGCGCATGGCCGCCCCGCCCACGCTGGAGGCGCTCGCCGCGGAACTGGGAACCGGCCCGTTCGCGCTGCTGAGGGCCTTCAAGAAGGAGTACGGCATGCCGCCCCACACCTGGCTCACCGACGCCCGGGTACGCAGGGCCCGCCGCATGCTCGACGCCGGCGTCGCCCCCGCCGAGGCCGCGACCGCCGTCGGCTTCACGGACCAGCCGCACCTCAACCGCCACTTCACCCGGATCGTGGGGGTGCCGCCCGGCGCCTACCAGCGCGAGCGCGGCGTGCTGCGGCCCGGTGGATGAAAGCCCGGTGCCGGTGGGTGAGAACCCGGTGGCGCCGGTGGTGGGAAACCGGTGGCCGGTGGGGGTCAAGAACATGCCGGCGGGTGTGCAAGAACGTACAAGACCCGGCCCGAACGATCCCCGTAGCGTTCCGGGCGTGGCAGAACAGACAGCACCCCCAGAGAGCACCGGCGCGCCCGGTGCCATATCCGCCGGTCCGCCCGGCCCGGCGGCCGAGGTCCGACCGGAGAAGCCGGACGCCGCGGTCGTGCGGGACGCGCTCGGTGTCGGCATCGCCGTCGGGCTCTCCGGCTTCGCCTTCGGCGTCACCTCCGCCGGCTCCGGCCTCAGCCTGCTCCAGACCTGCGTCCTGAGTCTGCTCGTCTTCACCGGCGCCTCGCAGTTCGCCCTGGTCGGCGCGCTGGCCGCTGGCGGCAACCCCTACACCGCGGCGGCCGGGGCGTTCTTCCTGGGCGTGCGGAACGCCTTCTACGGACTGCGGCTCTCCCAGCTGCTCGCCCTTCCCCGCGCGGTGCGCCCCTTCGCCGCCCACTGGGTCATCGACGAGACGACCGCGGTCACCCTGCCGCAGCCCACCCGGCGAGCCGCGCGCATCGGCTTCACGGTCACCGGGCTCACCCTGTACGTGCTCTGGAACCTCACGACCCTGGTGGGCGCTCTGGGCGCCGAGGCGCTGGGCGACACCGACGCGTGGGGCCTGGACGCGGCGAGTCCCGCGGTGTTCCTCGCCCTCCTCGCGCCGATGCTCAAGAGCACCACCGAGCGCGTCACGGCGGGCGTGGCCGTTCTGCTGGCCCTGACCCTGCTGCCCGTCCTGCCGGCCGGTGTGCCCGTACTGCTGTCGGCGCTCGCGGCGCCGGTCGTCCTCTTCCTGATGGGACGTGCGAAGCGGGGACCGGAAACCGAGGACGACGCGGTGACACAGCGGAAGAAGGGCGGGCGGCGCTCATGAACGTCTGGATCGCCATCGGACTGACCGTGGCGGGCTGCTACCTCGCCAAGCTCCTGGGCCTGCTGGTGCCCGCGGGCGTGCTGGAGCGACCGCTGGTCCAGCGGATGGCCGCTCTGCTGCCCGTGGCGCTGCTGGCGGCTCTCACCGCGCAGCAGACCTTCGGCGACGGCCAGCAGCTCGTCCTCGACGCCCGTGCCGCGGGTCTCGCGGCGGCCGCGCTCGCCCTCGTCCTGCGCGCTCCGTTCCTGGTGGTCGTCGGTGCGGGCGTCCTGGTCACGGCGGTCGTACGCGCGCTGGCCTGAGCGAGCGGCCCCGTACCGTCGGCCGGGCACTTCCGCGGTGGTCAGCCGAGCGGGCGACCGTACGAGCGGAGCGTCTCCAAGGCTCTGAGCGTCACCAGGGGGCGTCCTTCCAACGCGGTTCCCGGGGCCCACCGGCGCCAGGTCACGGGCCACCCGCCGTCGTCCTGCTGCCCGGCGGCCAGGTGGTCGAGCGAGCGCTCCAGCTCCTCGTCCGTGAACCAGCGGCGGGCCAGCGACCCGGGCGTACGGGCGTAGTCGTGCGGGAAGTGGTGCTCACCCGGGGCGTAGCCCGTCGCCACCGGGTAGTCCGCCGTCCGGGAGGGATCGAGCACCGCGAGCCGTTGTTCGCGCACCAGGCGGCCGAGCCGGTCGGCCGCCGCCTCGGCGCGGGCCCGGTCCGGAGCGCCGTCCAGAAAGGCGATCGCGGCCTCGACCTCGTAAGGATGGGACTGTTCCAGGGCGTCGACGGCGCTCCAGCAGAAGTCCGTCGCCCGGAACAGCCAGGCGTGCCACACCTGATTGCCGTGCAGCAGCCCGACGACCGGACCGGTCGCGAGCAGCTCCGCCGGCGGATCGTCCACGATCGGGATGAACGGCGCGGCGGGATAGCCGCGCTGGGTGGGCAGCAGAGCGGGCAGTGCGCCTTCTTTGGTTGACACATCGGTCAGATAGCGACAGATCCGCTCCACGCGCTGTCCGTCGCAGCGGCCGATCGAGTCAAGAACGCTCAGTGCGTGAGCGGTGTGCAGCGGCTGGCTGACCGGACCCCGGAGGTCGGGTTCCAGCGCGTGACCGTAGCCGCCGTCCTCGTTCAGATAGGCGGAGAGGGCCGTCTCGACGGCGTCGGGACCTCCGCCGAGGAAGCCATGGGCGAACCTCCGCTGTTCGAGGACGCGGGCCGTGAGCCAGATGAACTGCTCGGCGCGGGCGAGGGTGTTTGCTCCGGTTCCAGCCATGGACCGACCGTAGAGGGGAAAGGCGCCCGGCATGTGCCGGGCGGACCGGCTGCACTCTCAGGAGCGGGATACTGGTGGCATGCGGTTGACGATTTTCTGGGAGCGGATGGCCGACCACTTCGGTGCGGCGTACGCGGACTCCTTCGCCCGTGACCATGTGATGGCCGAACTCGGCGGCCGCACGGTGCACCAGGCCCTGGACGCGGGCTGGGACGCCAAGGACGTCTGGCGCGGGGTCTGCGCGGCCATGGACGTCCCGGCGGACAGGCGCTGAACAGGAGAGGTCGACTCGGGGCGGGGGGACCGGCGGCCGGAGGCATGGGCCAGACTTGTCCCGTGCCATCGACAGACGAGACCGTCCCGGTCCAGCCGTCCGACTCCCCGCCCGTCCCGCCGGCCGCGCCACCCGCGCCGCCGTCCGGTGCCGGCGGGGTCCGTATGCCCGGCTGGCTGCCGCGTGCGATGGTGCTGGCCCTGGCGCTCTACGCCTGCTTCCAGCTCAGCAGCTGGGCGTTCGACCAGCTCATCGGGCTGCTGACGAACGTGCTGATCGCGTTCTTCCTCGCGCTCGCCATCGAGCCCGCGGTCGGCCGGATGGCGCATCGTGGCATACGCCGAGGCCTGGCCACGTTCCTCGTCTTCCTCTGCCTGATGATCTTCGGTGTCGGGTTCGTGGTGCTGCTGGGGTCGATGCTCGCGGGCCAGATCGTCGACATGGTCGACGAGTTCCCCAAGTACATCGACTCGGTGATCAACTGGGTCAACCAGACCTTCCACACCGAACTCTCCCGGGTCGAGGTCCAGGACAGCCTGCTGCACTCCGACTGGTTGCAGAAGTACGTCCAGAACAGCGCCACCGGCGTGCTCGACGTCTCCACCACGGTCATCGGCGGGCTGTTCCGGCTGCTGACGATCTTCCTGTTCTCGTTCTACTTCGCGGCCGACGGCCCCCGGCTCCGCCGCGCGCTGTGCTCCGTCCTGCCGCCGGCCCGGCAGACCGAGGTGCTGCGCGCCTGGGAGATCGCGGTCGACAAGACCGGCGGATACATCTACTCGCGCGGTCTGATGGCGTTGATCTCCGGCGTCGCGCACTACATCCTGCTGGTGATCCTCGGGGTGCCGTACGCCCCGGCGCTCGCGGTCTGGGTCGGACTCGTCTCGCAGTTCATCCCCACCATCGGCACGTATCTCGCGGGCGCCCTGCCCATGCTGATCGCCTTCACGGTCGACCCCTGGTACGCGGTGTGGGTGCTCGGGTTCGTGGTGATCTACCAACAGTTCGAGAACTACGTGCTCCAGCCCAAGCTGACCGCGAAGACCGTCGACATCCACCCCGCGGTCGCCTTCGGTTCGGTCATCGCGGGCACGGCCCTGCTCGGTGCGGTCGGCGCGCTGGTCGCCATCCCCGCCGTCGCCACGCTCCAGGCGTTCCTCGGCGCCTATGTGAAGCGGTACGACGTCACCGACGACCCACGGGTGCACGGCGGAAGCAGCCGCGCTCCCCGGAGGCCGTTGCCGTCGCGGATACGCCGTCTGCTGAACGGCCGCGGGGAAGCGGAGGACGGCCCGCGTCCGCGGTAGCCGGTCGCGGCGGGCGCCTCAGGGGTGGCCCGTGACGTCGGGTCGCCTCAGCGGTAGCCCGTCACGTCGGCCGGCAGGCCCTGGTCCTGGACCTCGGTCAGATACCGCCAGGCGTCGGGCCGGTCCCCGTCCACATCGGTGAAGCCGTAGACCTGGGCGAGCTGCCCGCTGGAGAGCGACCTGCCGTTCCAGCGGGCCACCTCGGGATCGCCGGCGAGGGCGGCCACGGCGCGGCCGACGTACGCGGGGGACTCGGAGATCGCGAAGTGGGGCGCGTGCGCCACGGCGTCGCGCCAGGTGGCCTCGGTCACCCCGTGGGCCTGGAGCATGGCCTCGGACCGGAGCCAGCCGGGGGTGAGCGCCACGGCCGTCGCACGGTGCGGTGCGAGTTCATGGCCGAGGGCGAAGGCCATCCGGTTCACCGCGGCCTTGGCCAGGTCGTAGAAGAACGAGACGCGGTAGTGGGACGCGTTGTACTCGTCCGTCCCGTCGGTCATCTCGACGACCAGGCCGCCCGGAGTCTCGATCAGCAGGGGCAGTGCGAAGTGGCTGGTGATGGCATGGGTGTCGACGGCCAGCCGCAGGGTGTGCAGCCCGGTGTCGAGCGACGACCCCCACACCGGCTTGTCCCACTCGATCTCGGCGCCCCAGATGTCGTTCACCAGGATGTGCAGGGCCCCCTGCTCGCTCGCGATACGGGCCACGAGCGCCCTGACCCGGTCGGGCACCAGGTGGTCGACCTGGACGGCGATACCCCGTCCACCCGCCGCGTCGACCAGGGCCGCGGTCTCCTCGATCGTCTCGGGCCGGTCCATCTCGGAGCGCTCGGACCCGCTCGTACGCCCGGTCACGTACACGGTCGCACCGGCGGCGCCGAGCTGGACGGCGATGCCTCTGCCGGCCCCGCGGGTACCACCGGCGACGAGCGCCACACGGCCGGCCAGGTCGGATGCGGGGGCCTGCCCTCCGTGGGGCGTTCCGGGTTCCGCGGTCGCTCCCATAACGATCGAATATAGGGCGATACGTTCAGGTGTGCAGGCGCTGTCGAGCGTCGGCGGCCAGAAGCTGGTGGTCGCGCGCCGACGGCAGGCCGGGAGGCGCTCCTCCTGCTCCAGTACCGTGCATGCGCATGACCGATGCCGAGACCGAGATCGAAAACGGGACCGAGGCCGAGGCCGGAGCCGAGATCACCGCGGAGCTGGTTCGGGATCTGCTGCGGGAGCAGCACCCGGACCTTGCGGGGCTGGCCGTCCGTGAAGTGGCGGGCGGCTGGGACAACCAGCAGTGGCGGATCGGGGACGAGCTGGCCGTACGGATGCCGCGCACCGAACGCGCCCCCGATCTGCAGCGCAAGGAGCGGCGGTGGCTGCCCGTCCTGGCCCCGCGCCTGCCTCTCCCGGTCCCGAACCCCGTGCGGACCGGTGAACCGTCCGCGCTCTTCCCGAAGCCCTGGACCGTCATGACGTGGGTCCCCGGCGAGCCCCTGGACCACGCCTCCATCAGCCGTGGCGACCACGCGGCCGAAGCCCTGGCGGGCTTCCTCCGGGCGCTCCATGTGGAGGCGCCCGCCGGGGCGCCGATCAGCTCGGACCGCGGTGCCCATCCCAGCGGATGCACGGACGGCTTCGACGGCCTCTTCGAGGCCGTTGCCCCCGGCGACATCGCCGAAGCGATCCGGGCCGTCTGGGCCGATGCCGTCGCGGCGCCCGCGTGGGAGGGGCCGCCGGTATGGGTGCACGGTGACCTGCACCCGGCGAATGTCGTCGTCTCGGACGGGACGCTCTCCGGTGTGATCGACTTCGGCGACCTGTTCGCCGGTGATCCGGCATGGGATCTGGCGGCCGCATGGGTGATCCTTCCGGCGGGCACCGCATCGCGGTTCTTCGACGCCTACGCGCATGCGGACGAGGGGACGATCCGGCGCGCCCGCGGACTGGCCGTTCTGAAGGGCCTGGTCCTCATGCTCGTGGGCCGGAACGGTGACCGGGGCCTTCCCGGCGGCAAGCCGGCATGGGGGCCTGCGGGCCGGGCGGCCCTCGACCGTGCCCTGGAAACCGCCCGGTAGTGCGCGTGAGGTCAGCGTGGTGCGCTTGACACCAAAATCGAACATCCATTCTGATGGGATTCCGGCCGGGTTTTCCCGGGCCCGACCGTGGAGTTGTCCACAGGCCGGGAGGACGTCGAGGCCCATTGTCAGTGGCAGGGGTTAGCGTCTGTGACGTGAAGCGATCGACTCAAGCAAATCGGGTGGAACCCATGGCAGGCAACGACCGCGAGAAGGCGCTGGACGCCGCACTCGCACAGATTGAACGACAGTTCGGCAAGGGCGCGGTGATGCGCCTGGGCGAGCGGCCCAACGAGCCCATCGAGGTCATCCCCACGGGATCGACCGCCCTCGACGTCGCCCTCGGCGTCGGCGGTCTGCCGCGCGGCCGTGTGGTGGAGGTGTACGGACCGGAGTCCTCCGGTAAGACGACGCTGACGCTGCACGCCGTGGCGAACGCGCAGAAGCTCGGCGGCTCGGTGGCGTTCATCGACGCCGAGCACGCGCTGGACCCGGAGTACGCGAAGAAGCTCGGCGTCGACATCGACAGCCTCATCCTGTCCCAGCCGGACAACGGTGAGCAGGCGCTGGAGATCGTCGACATGCTGGTGCGCTCCGGCGCCCTGGACCTGATCGTCATCGACTCCGTGGCGGCCCTGGTGCCCCGTGCGGAGATCGAGGGCGAGATGGGCGACTCGCACGTGGGTCTGCAGGCCCGCCTGATGAGCCAGGCGCTCCGCAAGATCACCAGCGCGCTCAACCAGTCCAAGACCACCGCGATCTTCATCAACCAGCTGCGCGAGAAGATCGGCGTGATGTTCGGCTCCCCGGAGACCACCACCGGTGGCCGGGCGCTGAAGTTCTACGCCTCGGTGCGTCTGGACATCCGGCGTATCGAGACGCTGAAGGACGGGACCGACGCGGTCGGCAACCGCACCCGCGTCAAGGTCGTCAAGAACAAGGTCGCGCCGCCGTTCAAGCAGGCGGAGTTCGACATCCTCTACGGCCAGGGCATCAGCCGCGAGGGCGGACTGATCGACATGGGCGTGGAGCACGGCTTCGTCCGCAAGGCCGGCGCCTGGTACACGTACGAGGGCGACCAGCTCGGCCAGGGCAAGGAGAACGCCCGCAACTTCCTCAAGGACAACCCCGACCTCGCCAACGAGATCGAGAAGAAGATCCTGGAGAAGCTGGGTGTCGGCGTCCGTCCGGACGACGGGACCGGCGAGCCCGCCGCGGACGCCGCCGCGACCGCGG
Source organism: Streptomyces griseus (assembly GCA_002154345.1). Taxonomy (GTDB): domain Bacteria; phylum Actinomycetota; class Actinomycetes; order Streptomycetales; family Streptomycetaceae; genus Streptomyces; species Streptomyces caviscabies. Next base: position 1,375 of record MUNB01000501.1, on the reverse strand, counting down.
CACCGGCGGCCGACGGGGCGGCGAAGCCGGCGACCACCGCGGCCGCCAAGGCCAAGCCGGCCAAGACCGCGGCGGCCAAGAGCTAGGCCGTGACACGTCGTACGGAGTGGCCGGGCAGCCCTGCCGAGCCCGGCGGCGATCCCGGATCCGGTTACGGGCCCACCGACACGTCCGCCGCCGCGCGGGGGGCGGCAGCGGACGACGTCGGGGCGCGGTCCGGGCGCCGCTCACGCGGTGGAGCGGGCGCCGGGAGCGGATTCGGCGAAGGGGCGGGCCGCCGTGCCCGCTCCGGTACCAGAAGCAGCGGCTCCCCTTCCTCGTCGAGGGCCGAGAAGGGGGAGCCGCGAGACCCGGTCGAGCAGGCGCGCGCCATCTGTCTGCGCCTGCTCACCGGGACACCGCGTACGCGCAAGCAGCTCGCGGACGCCCTGCGCAAGCGGGAGATCCCGGACGAGGCGGCCGAGGAAGTGCTCGCGCGCTTCGAGGACGTCGGGCTGATCGACGACGCGGCGTTCGCCGGGGCATGGGTGGAGTCCCGGCACCACGGCCGGGGGCTCGCGCGCCGTGCCCTCGTCCGTGAGCTGCGGACGAAGGGCGTGGACTCCGCCGTGATCGACGAGGCGGTCGGACAGCTCGACGCGGATCAGGAGGAGGAGACGGCTCGCGAGCTCGTGGCCCGCAAGCTCCGCTCCACGAGGGGCCTGGACCGTGACAAGCGGCTGCGCCGGCTGGCGGGGATGCTCGCACGCAAGGGGTACGGGGAGGGCATGGCCCTGCGGGTGGTGCGGCAGGCGCTGGAGGAGGAGGGCGAGGACACGGAAGGCCTGGACGAGCCCTTCTGACGGGAGCTCCTGTCCGGTGGCTACTGTCCGGCCAGGGCCGCGCGGCGGGCGGCCCCGCCGACGAGGGCCAGCGCGTCCGCCGCGGTGCGGCCCGGCACGCGGTTCCAGGGGCCGATCAGCCCGGGCCACCCCTGCGCACGCAGCTCCGTGATCAGCCAGGCGCCGGCCCGGTCCACGGTGTCGAGGGAGCCGTAGCCGAGGCGGTGCGCCGAGATCAGGGCGCCGCAGACGCAGCGTGCGCCACGGGCGTTCCGCAGCCGGTACGGGGTGTTCTGCCAGCCCCACTCGGCGAGGATCTGCCGTGCGTAGCCGAGCTGGGTCGAGGGGCGCAGGTCGCCCTGCCCGACCCGGCGCCAGAGGTGGACGCGGTCGGGCAGCATCGCACCCAGCCGCCCGGGCAGCGGGCGCTCGTCCGGAGGCGGGGCGGGCAGCGTCCGCAGCGTGTCGCCGACGAGCCGGTCCACAGGCACGGACAGCAGGCTCCGCCAGTCGAAGGGGCCCGGGGGTGAAGGTTCCGCCGGACTCGCGGGGGC
>MUNB01000500.1 GCA_002154345.1 Streptomyces griseus | reverse complement strand
CGCCGTCCGTGTCTGCCGCGCATGCCGGAGCTGGTGGAACCGGGTCAGGCGGTGTCGGTGGTGCTCGTGAGCAGCGGCGTGGGGGTGCGTCCTCGGGTGGGTTCGCTCCGCCCGGCTAGGCGGGGTCCTGCCGTGGTCCGGGCGATGTCTCCAGGGCCGCCGGGTCGCCCTGGGCGCGGGGGGACGGAGGCGATTCCAGGTGTTCGAGTTCGATGCCGGGGGCCGCGAGGACCACGTCGCCGGCGATGTGGACGGTGTGCCGTTCGCCGGTGTCCAGGGCGCTGACCTGGTATTCGTCCACGATCAAGGGGCCGTTGTCAGTGGCGTGCGCTTCACTGTTCACCAGAGCCCAGGACTGGTCGACGGTCCTGGGTGCGAGGACCGGGTCCGTGAAGGTGACCACGCGGACGCGGGTCGCGGGGGAAGCGGGGGTGAGGCGCAGAAGGCGGGTCATGGCGATGAGGAATGCGGGGGATGTGCCGGAGAAGGTGTGGGCGCGGACGTTGCCTTCGGTGGCGTGACTGCCGGTCGGGTCGGTCCGGACCCAGGTGACCCCTTCGAGGGCGGCTCCTCGCACCTGCCAGCTCGCGGCATGCAGTTCGAGGCGGATGGGGCGGCCCAGCTCGTCCAGGGCGAGGTCGACGGAGCCGAGATGGTCTCCGGAGGGGGATGCGGTCTGGGAGACGTAGCGCCAGCCGGAGGGGCCGGGGGCGCAGTGGAAGTGTTCTTCACCGAGGGGGGTGTGATCGTGAAGGTCGTGGAGCGAATACCTGCCGCGGGGCATGGGGTCCTTCGGGTTCCTCGGGCTGTGCGGGGGCGGTAACGGGAGCAGGCCCCCGCCACGGGGGTGCGGGGGCCTGCGCTCGGATCTGCTGCTGAGGGCTTGACGCCCGTCGGTGTTCGGGAGGCCGGCCTCCCGAACACCGGGGTGGTTCAGTAGCGGTAGTGGTCGGGCTTGTACGGGCCTTCGACCTCGACACCGAT
>MUNB01000050.1 GCA_002154345.1 Streptomyces griseus | reverse complement strand
CGCCCGCCGGGGGCTACGGCACCCCGCCGCCCGCGGCGCCGGGCAACTACCCCACCCCCCCGCGCCGCCGCCCAACGGATACGGCTACCCCCAGGCCCCGCAGCCCGGGTACGGCTACCCGCAGGGGCCCGCCGGCCAGCCCGGACAGCCCGGCCAGCCCGGGATGCCGCAGCAGGCGTACGGCTATCCGACCCAGCCCATGCAGCCGCAGTACGGGGCCCCGCAGCAGCCCGGCGACGGCAAGAAGTTCTCCACCCAGATGCAGATCATCGTCGCCGCGGCCGTCGCCGTGGTGCTGATCATCGGCGCCGGGGTCATCTACGCCGCCACCGGCGACGACGAGGGCGGCAAGAACGAGGCCTCCTCGTCCGGCTCCACCGGCGGCGAGGCCAAGGGCGGCGAGGGCGGCGGCCTGGCCGGCGGCGACGAGAAGCCGCCCGCCAACACCAAGTCCAAGGTCGCCCTCCAGCTCCCGGAGCCGCAGGTCACCGACATCACCACGGTGATGGGCTCCTGGATCACCGACAAGGCGTACGTGAAGTCCGGCGTCGCCGAGATCGTCGCCTACGACCTCGACAAGGGCACCAAGCTCTGGTCCGTCCCGCTGCCCGGCGAGGTCTGCTCCGCCTCCCGGCACATGAGCAAGGACTACAAGACCGCGATCGTCTTCGAGGAGACGAAGGCGACCAAGGAGAACAAGTACCCGTCGTGCAACCAGGTCGGCGTGGTCGACATGGCCACCGGCAAGCTCCTGTGGAGCAAGGGCGTCACCTCCGCCACCGGCGGTGACCAGCAGGTCCGCTTCGACGAGGTCACGCTCAGCGGGTCCACCGTCGCCGCGGGCGGCACCTCGGGCGGCGCGGCCTTCAAGCTGGAGACCGGCGCCGAGCTGTGGAAGCCGAAGGTCGGCTCGGACGGCTGCTACGACCGCGGCTACGGCGGCGGCGAGGCCCTCGCCGTGGTCCGCAAGTGCGGTACGTCCGACAGCCCGCAGCTCACCGTGCAGGCGCTGAACCCGACGACCGGCGCACCGCTGTCCTCGTTCCAGATGCCCGCCGGCGTCGACTACGCGAGCATCGTCTCCACCAAGCCGCTGGTGGTCGCGGCCGATGTCGGCGACACCGCCGGCGACGGCAGCGGCATCTCCGACTTCTTCTCGATCGACGCGGCGACCGGCAAGCTGATCGTGCGCATCCCCGCCGACGCCGAGCAGTACGCGGCCCGTTGCGGCTCCACCGAGGTCGAGCGCTGCCAGAACCTGGCCGTCGGCAACAACCGGCTCTACCTGCCGACCGAGAACCACGACGGCACCAGCGAGTACGGCGACACCAACGAGGTCGTCGCCTTCGACCTGGCCACCGGGAAGCTCCTCGGCGCCCGGGCCGACGCGGGCGACCGCTACAGCCTGGTCCCGCTGCGGATGGACGGCACCAGCATCATCGCGTACAAGGAGCCCCCCTACGACAAGGGCGGCCAGATCGTCTCCATCGACGGCGAGACCTTCAAGCAGACCCTGCTGATGGAGAACCCGAGCGACGAGGCGGTCCGTGAGGCGGAGCGGCGCTTCTCCAACGACCACTCCGAACTCCTGTACTCCGACGGGCACTTCTTCAAGTCGAAGCGCCTGGTCAGCAAGCGCAGCGTCGTCGACGCCGACGACAAGCTCTACCTCGTCGTCGGGTACCGCACCGACTGACCGCGGTTCGGTCCCCCGAGCGGCGCGAGCCGTTCGCCAGGCCCTGCCGGTCGATCACCGACCGGCAGGGCCGATCGTTTTCCGCCCAGGAACCGATCACCGGGCAACGGTCAACGAGCCCCGAATGACGCAGAATTCGGCATTCTGGGGGGCTTCTCCCACGTAAGGGCGGCGCGAGGTCGAACAAGCGTGTAACTTGCCGGGTCAGGCGGCCGGGGGGCCGGGTGAACGGGGCTGGGAGGCTTGGTCGATGGGCGTGCGGCTCATGGTGGTCGACGATCACCGACTGCTCGCCGAGGCACTCGCCTCGGCGCTGAAACTGCGCGGGCACCGGGTGCTCGCGGCGGCCGCGCCGACCTCCGGGACCGCGGAACTGGTGGTCAGCAGGGCCCCGGAAGTCTGCCTGTTCGGTACGGCATCGCCCGCCGCCCCCGGGGTCTTCGACCCGATCGTGCGCATCGGCCAGGAGCGGCCGCAGGTGGCGGTGGTGGTCCTCGGCCCGGTGCCCAGCCCGCGCGGGATCGCCGCGGCGTTCGCGGCCGGGGCCGCGGGGTACGTCCGGCACGACGAGCGCATCGAGGGCGTCGAGCGGGCCATGCTCAAGGCGCGGGCGGGGGAGAGCGCCATCGCCCCGCAGCTGCTGCGGGGGGCCTTCGCGGAGCTGCTCAACCCGGCGGCCCAGCCCGACGACGAGGGCCGCCGGCTGCTGCGGATGCTCACCCCACGCGAGGCGGAGGTGCTGGTGCGGGTCGCCGAGGGCGAGGACACCCGGCTGATCGCGGCCGGCATGGACATCGCCCCGAGCACCGCCCGCACCCATGTCCAGCGGGTCCTGATGAAGCTCGGCGTCGGCTCCCGCCTGGAGGCCGCCGCGCTCGCCGCCCGTACGGGGCTGCTGGAGCGGGCCGCGGGCCACGGCGACCACGGCGGCACGCAACAGGGGCCGTACGTCCCCGGGCGGAGCGGGTGACGTACGGCCCCTGCGGGACGGGCCTCAGCCCGCGTCGGACTCCCGGTCGGCCGGGGCGTCCGGTTCCGGGGCCGCGGGGGCCTCGGCCGGGCGCAGCTTCATCCAGGCCAGGAAGAACAGGCCGAGCGCCAGCATGGCCAGGCCCGTCCACAGGTTGATGTGGACGCCCTCGGCCTTCTCCAGGTCGGCGTCGGACGGGCTGATGCCGGCGATGGTGACGATCACTCCGTAGACCACGAACAGGCCGCCGATGATCCGCCGGATGTCGAAGAGACGGGCCGCGGTCGCGGACTTGCGCTCCAGCTCGGAGACTTCCTTGTGCAGGTCGGACATGGTGAGTTCCTCCGATCAGAACGAGTAGGGGATGTAGCACGCGGCGGCGAGGACGACCGCGCCCCAGCCGAGCAGCGCGGGCTTGCGGTACCAGGCGCTGTCGGCCTCGTCGAGCGCCTCGTCGGGGTCCGGCGACTCCGTCCCGTACACCAGACCGGCCAGTTCGGCGTCGGGCTTCGGTGCCGTGAAGAGGGTGACGGCGACCATGACGACGGCTCCGGCGACGAATCCGACGATCGCGGAGACGAAGTTGGCGCCCTGGTCGGACGGGATGTCGATGATCCCGCCCTTGTAGATCCAGAAGTAGTTGATCATCGCGGCGGCGGTGCCCGCGACCAGGCCCCAGACACCGGACTTCATCGAGGCGCGCTTCCAGAACATGCCGATGATGAACACGACGAACATCGGGACGTTGAAGAACGAGAACAGCGTCTGGAGGTAGCTCATGATGTTCGAGAAGCTGGCGGCGATGAACGCCGTGCCGATCGAGGCCAGCACACCGATCGCCGTGATCAGCCGTCCGAACTTCAGGTAGTACGTGTCCGGCTTGTCCTTCACCACGTACCGCTGCCAGATGTCGGTGGTGAACACCGTGTTGAACGAGGACACGTTGGCCGCCATGCCCGCCATGAAGGCGGCGAGCAGACCGGTCACCGCGATGCCGAGCACGCCGTTGGGCAGCAGTTCCTGCATCAGCAGGGGTATCGCGTCGTTGTAGGTGAGGTCGGAGCCCGGGGTGCCGATCTTGGGCACGATCACGGCGGCGACCAGGCCCGGGATCATCACCGCGAAGACGATGAAGATCTTCGGGAAGGCGGCGATCAGCGGGGTGCGCTTGGCGGCGGAGAGGTTCTTCGCGGACAGTGCGCGCTGCACCTCGGCGAAGTTGGTCGTCCAGTAGCCGAAGGACAGCACGAAGCCGAGGCCGAGGATGATCGTCAGCCAGTTGGCGCCCAGCGGGTTGGCGTCACCGATGCCGGTGCCGCCCCAGGCGGTCATGAAGTCGCCGCCGTGCTGCTTGGTCAGCGAGTCGCTCATGGCGTCCCAGCCGCCGACGCGCTTCAGGCCGAGGACGGTGAGGGGGATCAGTGCGGCGAGGATGACGAAGAACTGGAGCACCTCGTTGTAGATCGCCGAGGAGAGCCCGCCGATCGTGATGTAGACCAGCACGAACAGGCCGGCGACGACGATCGCGACCCACTGCGGCCAGCCGAGCAGCGCCTCCACGACGATCGACAGCGCGTAGAGGTTGACGCCCGCGATGAGGATCGCCGCGAAGGCGAACAGCACGGAGCTCAGCAGATGCGCCGACCTGTCGAACCGCTGGAGCAGGAACTCCGGCACGGAGCGCACCTTGGAGCGGTAGTAGAACGGCATCATCACCAGGCCGAGGAAGACCATGGCCGGGATCGCGCCGATCCAGTACCAGTGCACCACCGCGACGCCGTACTGCGCGCCGGTGGCCGCCATGCCGAGGATCTCGGTGGCGCCGAGGTTCGCCGCGACGAAGGCGAGCCCGGTCACCCAGGCGGGCAGCGACCGTCCGGAGAGGAAGAAGTCGAGGCTCGTCTTCACGCTGGCACGGGCCGCGAAGCCGATGCCGAGTACGACGACGAAGTAGATCGCCAGGATGGCGTAGTCGAGCCCGTTCGTGGGGAGCCGAAGCCCTTCGGCCAGTGTCTGCATGGGGGGTACTCGCTTCGTTGCGCGAACTGAACCCGTCGGAACTTACGCCTCCATGTTCGAGAAATGAACACTCTCGTTGGGGTTCTTTGTTCGATCGTGATCGAGTGCGGGTGAATGTCCGGGTATGCCGCCCATGCGGTCGGTCACAGTCGTTCGCGAGCTGGGGCATTGACGCGTGTGTTTGTTTGTGGTTTCTTATGTGCGATTATGTTGGGAGGATCTGGTGGAGGACCCTGGTGAAGAAAACGGTTACGACCCTCGCCGACGGCCGTGAGCTGATCTATTACGACTCCGCGGACGACACCGTCCGCGACGCCGTCGACCACCGCCCGCTGGACCCCGTCTCCACCTCGTCCGAGATCCGCCGCGATCCGCTGCTCGGCGACGCGGTCGCCATCGCCTCGCACCGCCAGGCCCGCACCTACCACCCGCCGGCCGACGCCTGCCCGCTCTGCCCCACCCGGGACGGACGGCAGAGCGAGATCCCCGACGACCACTACGACGTCGCGGTCTTCGAGAACCGCTTCCCCTCGCTGGCCGGCGACTCCGGCCGCTGCGAGGTCGTCTGCTTCACCTCCGACCACGACGCGTCCTTCGCCGACCTCACCGAGGAGCAGGCCGCCCTCGTCCTCGCCGCCTGGACCGACCGCACCGCCGCGCTCGCCGCCCTCGACCAGGTCACCCAGGTCTTCTGCTTCGAGAACCGCGGCGCCGAGATCGGCGTCACCCTCGGCCACCCCCACGGCCAGATCTACGGCTACCCCTTCGTCACCCCGCGCACCGAGCTGATGCTCCGCTCGGCCGCCCGCCACCGCGAGGAGACCGGCGCCAACCTCTTCGACGACGTGGTCGCCCGCGAGGAGAAGGACGGCTCCCGCGTCGTCCTCGCCACCCACCACTGGATCGCCTACGTCCCCTACGCGGCGCACTGGCCCTACGAGGTCCACCTCCACCCCCGCCGCCGCGTCCCCGACCTGCGGGAACTGGACGAGGACGCGCGGACGGAGTTCCCACAGGTCTATCTGGAACTCTTGAGGCGCTTCGACCGGATCTTCGGACCCGGCGAGCCGCCGACCCCGTACATCTCCGCCTGGCACCAGGCGCCGTTCGGGGTCGACGGCCGGGAGGAGTTCGCCCTGCACCTGGAGCTTTTCACCATTCGCCGGACCTCCGGCAAGCTGAAGTTCCTCGCGGGATCCGAGTCCGGCATGAGCGTGTTCATCAACGACGTGCCGCCGGAGGCCGCGGCCGAGCGACTGCGAGAGGTAGCGAGCGAGTGAGCAGCCCCCAGAACGTGAGCAACCCGAAGAAGTACCTGGTCACCGGTGGTGCCGGCTACGTCGGCAGCGTCGTCGCCCAGCACCTGCTGGAGGCCGGGCACACGGTGACCGTCCTGGACGACCTCTCCACCGGCTTCCGCGCGGGCGTCCCGGCCGGCGCCGCCTTCGTCGAGGGCCGCATCCAGGACGCCGCCCGCCACCTCGACCCCTCCTACGACGGCGTCCTGCACTTCGCCGCCTTCTCCCAGGTCGGCGAGTCCGTGGTGAACCCCGAGAAGTACTGGGTCAACAACGTCGGCGGCACCACCGCCCTGCTCGCCGCGATGCGCGAGCACGGTGTGCGCACCCTCGTCTTCTCCTCCACCGCCGCCACCTACGGCGAACCGGTCTCCAGCCCCATCACCGAGGCCGATCCCACCGCCCCCACCAGCCCCTACGGCGCGTCCAAGCTCGCCGTCGACCACATGATCAGCGGCGAGGCCGCCGCCCACGGCCTGGCCGCCGTCTCACTGCGCTACTTCAACGTGGCCGGGGCCTACGGCAGGTGCGGCGAGCGCCACGACCCCGAGTCCCACCTCATCCCGCTCGTCCTCCAAGTGGCCCTCGGCAAGCGTGAGTCGATCAACGTCTACGGCGACGACTACCCGACCCCCGACGGCACCTGCGTCCGCGACTACATCCATGTCGCCGACCTCGCCGAGGCCCATCTGCTGGCCCTGACCGCCGCCGCCCCCGGCGAGCACCTGATCTGCAACCTCGGCAACGGCAACGGCTTCTCGGTCCGCGAGGTCATCGAGACCGTCCGCAAGGTCACCGGCCACCCCGTCCCCGAGACCGCCGCCCCCCGCCGCGGAGGCGACCCGGCCGTCCTCGTCGCCTCCGCGGCCACCGCGACCGAGCGCCTCGGCTGGCAGCCGTCCCGCGCCGACCTCGCCGGAATCATCGCCGACGCCTGGCAGTTCGCCCGCCGAGAGGACACGACCACCTCATGACCCAGCACGCCGAGCCGGCCGGGGCCGAACCCGCCGCCACCTTCGCCGAGCTGTACGGGACCGAGCCCGAGGGCATCTGGGCGGCACCCGGACGAGTGAACCTGATCGGTGAGTACACCGACTTCAACGACGGCTTCGTCATGCCGCTCGCCCTCCCGCACACCGCCGTCGCCGCCGTCTCCCGCCGCGACGACGGCGTGCTGCGCCTCTACTCCACCGACGTCCCCGGCGGTGTCGTCTCGCTCCGCGTCGACGAACTCGCCCCGCACTCCGGCCACGGCTGGGCCGCCTACCCGGCGGGTGTCCTCTGGGCGCTGCGCGAGGCCGGGCACCCGGTCACCGGCGCGGACATCGCCCTGACCTCCACCGTGCCCACCGGTGCCGGACTCTCCTCCTCCGCCGCCCTGGAAGTCGTCACCGCACTCGCCCTGAACGACCTCTTCGACCTCGGCCTGAGCCCGGCCGAACTCGCCGTGACCGGCCGCCGCGCCGAGAACGACTTCGTCGGCGTGCCCTGCGGGATCATGGACCAGATGGCCTCCGCCTGCTGCACCGAGGGCCACGCGCTGCACCTGGACACCCGCGACCTCTCGCTGCGCCAGGTCCCCTTCGACCTCGCCGCCCAGGGCCTGACGCTGCTGGTCGTCGACACCCGGGTCAAGCACGCGCTCGGCGACGGGGCGTACGCGGAGCGCCGGGCCGGCTGCGAGGAGGGCGCCCGGCTGCTCGGCATACCGATGCTCCGCGATCTGCCGTACGCCGGTCTCGACGCGGCCCTCGCCACGCTCGCCGACGCCGGGGCGGACGAGTCCGTGATCCGTTACGTACGCCATGTCGTCGGCGACAACCGCCGGGTCGAGCAGGTCATCGCCCTGCTCGACGCGGGCGACGTCCGCGCGGCCGGCCCCGTCCTGAACGAGGGCCACATCTCGCTCCGCGACGATCTGCGGGTCTCCTGCCCCGAGTTGGACCTGGTGGTCGAGGCGGCGAACGCGGCCGGGGCGCTCGGCGCGCGGATGACCGGCGGCGGCTTCGGCGGCTCGGCGGTCGTCCTGGTGGAGGCGGCGGCGGCCGACACCGTGGCCAAGGCGGTCAGCGAGGCGTTCGCGGGGGCCGGACACGCGGCCCCGGGCATCTTCGACGCCGTACCGTCGGCCGGGGCGCGCCGGCTGCGCTGAGCCAGGAGCTTCCGGGCCCGCCCCGGAGGTCCGGGCTCACAACTCCTTGACCAGGATGAACTCGGTGACGCCCGGCGGGTAGTCCTCGACCCGGCCGATCTCCTCGTACCCCTGCCCGCGGTAGAAGCCGGGGGCCTGGAAGTCCCAGGTCTCCAGCCGCGAGCGGGTGCAGGCGCGCTCGGTGCGGGCGGTCCGTTCGGCCTCGGCGAGCAGGCGCGCGCCGAGGCCGAGGCCCCGGTGCGGGGTGTCCACCCAGAGCAGATCCACGTGCAGCCAGTACGCCCAGGTCCGCCCGGTCAGCCCGCCGGCCACCGCCCCGTGCTCGTCCAACGCCCACACCTCCAGCGGGACTTCGTGCTCGGCGGAGGTGGCGAGCAGCGCCCGCAGACCGGCCGAGGCCGCGACGTTGTCCTGGTGCAGACGCCCGCTCAGCAGAATGCGACGTTCTCTGTCCACTTCTCTCTCAAGACGGAACATGAAGCAACCCTAAGACCGACCGGCAATCGGGGGGCGGCGTCGCGGGCCGGACACCTGAGGCGACCAGTTCGCCGAATCGCCTCCCCCCTGTGGCCCCCGCCCGTACGCTGATGCTCAGCACCGGTGGGGGCCGGTGCCGATTCAGGGGAGCGAGAGAGCCGGGTACGGCGTCCGGGGCAGGGCGGCAGGCGGTTCGACGACGGCGGTCGTCGGGCATGGCAGGCCGCAGTGGAGCCCCGGACGCCGTACCCGCAGCTGTCCGCCCCCACAGATGGGGGTTCTGTGGCGCGTATCCGGGTTCTGGTGGTCGACGACCACCGCATCTTCGCCGAGTCGCTCGCGGCCGCCCTCGCGGCCGAACCGGACGTCGACGTCTCCGCCGCGGGCAGCGGTCCCGCCGCGCTGCGCGCCCTGGAGCGCGCGGCCGCCGAGGGGCGCGGCTACGACGTGCTGCTGGTGGACGCCGAGCTGGGCGCCCAGGCCGCCGGGGACGCGCCCGCCGTGCCGGGGCCCCGGCAGCCGGAGGCGCCCGCCGTCGACGGCATCGCGCTGGTCGCCGGGGTCCGCTCGAACCGGCCCGCCGTACGGTCGGTGGTGCTGGCCGAGAAGGACGACCCGCGGGCCGCCGCGCGGGCGCTCCAGGCGGGGGCCTCGGGCTGGGTGGCCAAGGACTGCTCGCTGCAGCGGCTGCTGTCGGTCATCCGGGGCGTGCTGCGCGACGAGACGCATCTGCCGCCCGCGCTGCTCACCGGCGTACTGCGGGAGCTGACCACCGCCCGCAAGCACCGCACCGACAGCGAGCGGCTGGTGGAGTCGCTGACGCCCCGCGAGCGCGAGGTGCTGCGCTGCATGGTGGCGGGGCTGGGCCGCAAGGCGGTGGCCGAGCGGCTGTTCCTGTCGCCGCACACGGTGCGCACCCATATGCAGAACGTGCTGGGCAAGCTCGGGGTGCACTCGACGCTGGCGGCGGTGGCGCTGGCCCGCCGGGCGGGCGTCGGCCCGGCCGAGCCGGCGGTGCGCCCGCTAGGTGGGGATGTTGTCGAACGGGGCGGTCAACTGGCGCAGTAGTCCGGCCAGTTCGGCGCGCTGGTGGCGGGAGAGCTCGGCGAGGATGGCGCGCTCCTGGGCGAGCAGCCCGGCCAGCGACTGGTCGGCCTTGTCGCGGCCCTCGGCGGTGAGCCGGACGAGGACGCCGCGCCGGTCGCTCGGGTCGGGCAGCCGCTCGACGAGGTTCTTCTTGGTCAGCCGGTCGATGCGGTTGGTCATCGTGCCCGAGGTGACCAGGGTCTGGGTGAGGAGCTGCCCGGGGGAGAGCTGGTACGGGGCGCCGGCCCGGCGCAGCGACGTCAGTACGTCGAACTCCCACGGCTCCAGGTGGTGCTCGGCGAAGGCTATGCGGCGGGCCCGGTCGAGGTGGCGAGCCAGACGGGAGACGCGACTGAGCACCTCGAGTGGTTCCACGTCGAGGTCGGGGCGCTCTCGGCGCCATGCAGCGACCAAACGGTCGACCTCGTCCTCCATGTCGATCAGTGTAGAGGGTCCCTCGACATGAAGTCTCTTGAATTCAAGTGTCTTGACATCAAGATAGTCGCGGCGTGATCCTGATGCCCATGACGACCACTCCCGAACCCACCTGGGATCCGCGGCAGTACCTGCGCCACGCGGACCACCGCACCCGCCCCTTCCAGGACCTCCTGGCCCGCATCGGCGACCTCCCCGGCCACCCCGCACCCCGCATCGCCGACCTCGGCTGCGGCGCGGGCAACGTCACCACGCTCCTCGCGGACCGCTGGCCACAAGCCCGGATCACCGGCTACGACACCTCGCCCGAGATGCTCGCCGAAGCCGCCGCCCACGCCCGGCCGCCGCTGCTCGACTTCGCCGAGGCCGACGCCGCCACCTGGCGGCCCACCGAGACGTACGGCCTGATCGTCTCCACCTCCGCGCTCCAGTGGATCCCCGGCCACGCCGACCACTTCCCCCGCTGGCTCGACGCCCTCGCCCCCGGCGGCACCCTCGCCTTCCAGGTCCCCGGCAACTTCACCGCCCCCAGCCACACCCTCCTGGCCCGCCTCCGCGAATCCGACCGCTGGCGCCCCCGCCTCCACGGCGTCGGCGACCGCACCGCATCCGTCCTTGACCCCACCGACTACCTCACCCGCCTCCGCGACCTGGGCTGCGAAGCGGACGTCTGGGAGACCACCTACCTCCAGACCCTGCACGGCGACGACGCGGTCCTCGACTGGGTCAAGGGCACCGCCCTGCGCCCCGTCCTCACCGCCCTCGCCGACGACCCGGCCGCCCGCGACGCGTTCCTCGCCGACTACCGCGACCTGCTCCGCGAGGCGTATCCACCGGGCCCGTACGGCACGGTCTTCCCGTTCCGCCGCATCTTCGCCGTGGCCCGCAAGGAGAAGTGATGACCGCCTCCGCGCCCGTCGGCCTCGCCGCCGTCGACCACGTACAGCTCGCGGCCCCGCCCGGCTCCGAGGACGCCCTGCGCGCCTTCTACACCGAGGCCCTGGGTATGACCGAGATCCCGAAACCCCCGGTGCTCGCCGCCCGCGGCGGCTGCTGGTTCGCCGCCGGGCCCGTCCAGCTCCACCTGGGCGTCGAGGAGGACTTCCGCCCCGCGAAGAAGGCCCACCCGGGCCTGCGGGTCACCGGCATCGAGGCGTACGCGGCCCGCCTGGAGTCCCACGGCGCCGACGTCACCTGGGACGACCACCTCCCCGGCCACCGCCGCTTCTACGCCCACGACCCGGCCGGCAACCGGCTGGAGTTCCTGGAGCCGGACGCCTGAGCGGCCGGCTCTAGAGCGCCGCGAGCGCCTCGGCCGAGATGTCGATGTCCACGGGGAACGGCACGCCCGTCTTCAGCCGGTCGTGATGGATCCCGGTCAGCGCGTACGCCTTCGTCACCGGGTCCAGCTCGTAGACGCGTACGACGGGGTGCTGGTCGGTGCCGGTCATCTCGACCAGCCAGAAGTGCGGGATGCCGGCGGTCGCGTACTTGTGCGGCTTGGCCTCACGGTCGCGGGCCTCGGAGTCGGGGGAGACGACCTCGACGGCGAGGAGGACGTCGGCGGCCTGGTAACGCGTCACGTCCAGCCCGGTGACCGCCTCGGTCCGTACGACGGAGATGTCCGGCTCCGGAGCGTTCCGCCGATCCAGCACCACGGTCATCTCCCGGCGCACCTTCACCTCCGGCGGTGCCGTACTGCGCAGTCCTGTCATCAGCAGATCGATCATCGTGCTGTGAAAGTCTCGCTGCGGACTCACGAAAACCAGGCTCCCGTCGATCAGCTCGGTGTGCGGCGGGAGATCGGGCAGCGTGAACAGATCGTCCACGGTGTATCCGTCCTGCGGGGGCACCGGCCAGCGGGAGCTGTGCGCGGTGGTCGGCTCGGCGGTCATGGTTCCTCCCATGGACGAATCCTCTGCCCTCCCGACCACACTACGGCGGGAAATCCGTACCCGTCATCACAACGGGTGACGACGTGCGGAAGGGTTACGCGATCAGCCGCGATCAGCTCTTCCGGTGCCCTATCAGCCGCGGCTTCGACTCCAGGTTCTCCAGCCCGTGCCAGCACAGGTTCACCAGATGGGCGGCGACCTCCGCCTTCTTCGGCTTGCGCACGTCCAGCCACCACTGGCCCGTCAGCGCCACCATGCCCACCAGCGCCTGCGCGTACAGCGGGGCCAGCTTCGGGTCGAAGCCCCGGGCCTTGAACTCCAGGCCCAGGATGTCCTCCACCTGCGTGGCGATATCGCTGATCAGCGACGCGAACGTGCCCGTCGACTGCGCCACCGGCGAATCCCGCACCAGGATCCGGAAACCGTCCGTGTACGACTCGATGTAGTCCAGCAGCGCGAACGCCGCCTGCTCCAGCAGCTCCCGCGGATGGCCCGCCGTGAGCGCCCCCGTCACCATGTCCAGCAGCTGCCGCATCTCGCGGTCGACCACCACGGCGTACAGCCCCTCCTTGCCGCCGAAGTGCTCGTACACCACCGGCTTGGACACCCCGGCGCGCGCCGCGATCTCCTCCACCGACGTGCCCTCGAAGCCCTTGTCGGCGAACAGGGCGCGCCCGATGTCCAGCAGCTGCTCGCGGCGCTCCTTGCCCGTCATCCGGACCCGCCGGGCCCGCCGGGAGGGGGAGGGCCTGCTCTTCTCGCTGCTCGTGCTGGAGTCGGTCGCCACGTCGTCAATCATGCCGCGTCGGCCGGTACGGACGTGCGCCGGGAGTCGATACGCGCGGCATCGGGCCACCGCACGTCATAGGCCCAGCCCAGCTTCTCGAACCAGCGGATCAGCCGGGCGCTGGAGTCGATCTGCCCCCGCATCACCCCGTGCCGCGCGCTCGTCGGGTCCGCGTGGTGCAGGTTGTGCCACGACTCGCCGCACGACAGCACCGCCAGCCACCACACGTTCCCCGACCGGTCACGGGACTTGAAGGGCCGCTTGCCCACCGCGTGGCAGATCGAGTTGATCGACCAGGTCACATGGTGCAGCAGCGCGACCCGCACCAGCGAACCCCAGAAGAACGCCGTCGCCGCACCCCACCACGACATCGTCACCAGACCGCCGACCAGCGGCGGAATCGCCAGCGAGACGATCGTGAAGGTCAGGAAGTGGCGCGAGACCGCCCGGATCGCCGGGTCCTTGATCAGATCGGGGGCGTACTTCTGCTGCGGCGTCTGCTCCTCGTCGAACATCCACGCGATGTGCGCCCACCACAGCCCCTTCATCAGGGCCGGCAGCGTCTCGCCGAACCGCCACGGCGAATGCGGGTCGCCGTCCGCGTCCGAGAACCGGTGGTGCTTGCGGTGATCGGCCACCCACCGCACCAGGGGCCCCTCCACCGCCAGCGAGCCCATCACGGCCAGCGCGATCCGCAGCGGCCGCTTCGCCTTGAACGAACCGTGCGTGAAGTACCGGTGGAAGCCGATCGTGATCCCGTGGCAGCCGATGAAGTACATCGCCACCAGCAGCCCCACATCCAGCCAGCTCACCCCCCACCCCCACGCCAGCGGCACCGCCGCGACCAGCGCCACGAACGGCACCACGATGAACGCCAGCAGCGCGAACTGCTCGATCGAGCGCTTGCTGTCGCCGCCCAGCGTCGCGGAGGGCAGCGGGGCCGCGGCGGGCCCGGGCGGCTCGGTCTCGTCGATCACATGGGGAGCATGGGGAGTGCTCGGCATCGGGGAATACCTCGGAGGGTGAGGGAGCGGTACCAGGACCGCCGTGGCTACGGTTCCGTAACCTACGGCTTGGTAAGTATGGCAGTGACGGGCCCCACAACACGAGAGGCCGCTCCCACCCGTCCCACGCGGTAGCCCGCCCGCCTCCGGGGTAGGGGACAACCGCCCGGGTGTCTCCCCGGGCGGCGACCGCGACCCCCGCCGGGGCAACGGACACGCCGCCTGCGACGACACCTATCCTGGGAGCGTCGGACAGCGCGGTCCGCACCCGCTCGTCGGGGCGTGGCGACAGCACCGCTGCCAGCCGCAGGGCCCCGG
>MUNB01000005.1 GCA_002154345.1 Streptomyces griseus | reverse complement strand
GGGGTGGCCGGCGCGGTGGTGGCTTCCGGGGCTGCGGGCGTGCCGGTGCCGGTGGTTGTGGCCTGGGCTGCGGGCGTGCCGGTGGTCGTGGTTTGGGTCGTCGTGGCGGTGGTGGCCGCTCGCGTCCGGGCGGCGGAGGTCACCGTACGGGGGCGGGGGGCGGCCGTGCTGCTCGCGGCGGCCAGTGCCTCGGCGAGGCCGCCGATCTCGACGTGGACGACGGCCACCGGCTTGGCCGATCCCCCGGCCACCGCCCTGGTCAGGGCCTTGGCCAGCACCTGGCCGTCACCGGTCTCGGCCTCGCCGTTCTCCCCCACCCACGGGATGGCGGTGACGATCACGGCGTCGCAGGTGCCGTCCGCCAGCGCCTCCGCCAGCGCGTCCCGGAAGTCCTGCGGGGAGGCGGCGGTGGTGAGGTCGATCGGCGGGCGCGGGCGCAGCCCCTCGGCCAGGCAGGCGTCGTACGTCAGCAGGCCGAGGGACTCGGAGTTGCCGAGGATGGCGACCCGGGGGCCGGCCGGCAGCGGCTGGCCCGCCAGCAGGAGTCCGGCGTCGACCATCTCGGTCACGGTGTCGACCCGGATGACGCCGGCCTGGCGCATCAGCGCGGAGACCGTGGCGTCCGGGATGCGGCTGACCGGGACCGCGTGGCCGGGCGGGGTGGAGCCGCTGTGCCGGGCGCCCTTCACCACGACGACGGGCTTCACGGCGGCGGTGCGGCGGGCGAGGCGGGTGAACTTGCGCGGGTTGCCGAGCGATTCGAGGTAGAGGAGGGCGACGTCGGTGTCCGGGTCCTCGAAGGAGTACTGGAGGAAGTCGTTGCCGGAGACGTCGGCCCGGTTGCCCGCCGAGATGAAGGAGGACAGGCCCGCGCCGCGCCGGTGGAGGCCGGAAAGCAGGGCGATGCCGATCGCGCCGGACTGGGTGAACAGACCGATCCGGCCACGGGCGGGCGACTCGGGGGCGAGCGAGGCGTTCAGCCGGACGGACTCGGCGGTGTTGATGATGCCGAAGGCGTTCGGGCCGATGATCCGCATGCCGTACGAGCGGGCCTGGCGGACCAGTTCGCGCTGGAGCTCGCGGCCGTCGGCGCCCCGCTCGGCGTAACCGGCGGAGAGGACGACCAGGCCCTGGACGCCGTGCTCCCCGCAGTCGGCGACGGCCTCGGGCACCCGGTGGGCGGGGACGGCGATCACGGCGAGGTCGACCTGCTCGTCGATCTCGCCGAGCGAACGGTGGGCCGGAACGCCGTCGAGGGTGGCGAGGCCCTCGTCGAAGGCGCGGTTGACGGCGTAGGCGCGGCCGGTGAACCCGGCGGCGAGGAGGTTGCGCAGGACCGTGCGGCCCACCCCGCCGTGGTTGCGCCCGGCGCCGATGACCGCGACGGAGCCCGGGGCGAGGAGGCGCTGCACCGAGCGGGCCTCGGCGCGCTGTTCGCGGCCGCGCTGGACGGCGAGGGACTTCTCGGTGGGTTCGAGGTCGAGGGTGAGGTGGACGGAGCCGTCCTCGAAGCTGCGGCGCTGGGTGTATCCGCCGTCCCGGAACACCTTGATCATTTTGTTGTTGGCGGGGAGCACCTCGGCGGCGAACCGCCGGATGCCGCGCTCGCGGGCGACCGCGGCGATGTGTTCGAGCAGCGCCGAGGCGACTCCGCGGCCCTGGTGGGCGTCCTGGACGAGGAAGGCGACCTCGGCCTCGTCGGCGGGCGCGGAGGCGGGGCGGCCCGTGTCGTCGATGCGGTCGTAGCGGACGGTTCCGATGAACTCGCCGCCGATCGTGACCGCCAGTCCGACCCGGTCGACGTAGTCGTGATGGGTGAAGCGGTGCACGTCCCGGTCGGATAGGCGGGGATACGGGGCGAAGAAGCGGTAGTACTTCGACTCGTCGGACACCTGCTCGTAGAAGCTGACCAGTCGCTCGGCGTCGTCCGTGGTGATCGGCCTGATGCGCGCGGTGCCCCCGTCGCGGAGCACCACGTCCGCTTCCCAGTGGTCGGGGTACGCGTGATGCGGACTCTGCTCCGGCGTGGGCTCCATGGCCAAAGCCTACGGCCGGACAGGAGGCCGGGCACAGCACCACGCACTGCATGAGAGACTGGTCTAGACAACCGTTGATATGTGAAGGGCAGAACCATGGCTGAGCGCCGCGTAAACGTCGGTTGGGCCGAGGGCCTGCACGCCCGCCCCGCTTCCATCTTCGTCCGTGCCGCCACGGCCTCCGGCGTCCCGGTGACGATCGCCAAGGCCGACGGCAACCCGGTGAACGCCGCCTCCATGCTGGCCGTGCTCGGTCTGGGCGCGCAGGGTGGCGAGGAGATCGTGCTCGCGTCCGACGCGGACGACGCCGAGGCCGCTCTGGACCGGCTGGCGAAGCTCGTCGCCGAGGGCCTGGAAGAGCTTCCGGAGACCGTCTGACCCACGCGACTCCGGGTCCGCCCGGGTGCGACCGGCGAAAGAGCCGTGATCCCGTGAAGGGATCACGGCTCTTTCGCTTTCGGGAAAGATTCAGAAAAGAGCCGCGCCCCGATAATGCGGGCAGCCTGAATGGCGCACCGGAATTACTTCTCTTTGTATACGGCTCTTTTGTTAATGCCGGACACTCGCCGTGTTTACGCCGTGTTGCGAACTTCTCACCGGCGGAACGGCGGCGGTGCGACGCCCCGCGAGATCGGGGCGGCGGAGCCGGTGGGCGCCGGTGGCGCGTTCCGCGTGCTGGGCGGTCAGTGCCCTCGCCCGCTCCGCGTCGCCGCGCGCCACGGCGTCCACGATCGCGCCGCGCTCGGCCCAGGCGTCGACCGGACGGGCCGGCTGCTCGACGGCGTACATCCAGGCGATCTTGTGCCGGAGCTGGGTGAGCAGCGCGATGAGGCCGGGGCTGTTCGACGCCTGGGCGAGGGTCTCGTGGAACCAGCCGCCCAGCGAGCGCAGATCCTCGCCCTCGCCCCGGCGGGCCCGCTCCTGGCCCAGCCTGACCAGACCCCGGAGCACCTTCAGATGGGCCTCCGTGCGGCGCTGGGCGGCGCGTGCGGCGCCCAGCGGCTCCAGGAGCATCCGCAGCTCCAGGAGGTCGGCCGCCTCCTGCGCGGTGGGTTCGGCGACACAGGCGCCGGCGTGTCTGCGGGTGACCACGAAGCCCTCGGACTCCAGGGTGCGCAGGGCCTCGCGGACGGGGACGCGGGAGACCCCGTAACGGCGGGCCAGCAGCTCCTCGGTGAGGCGGCTGCCGCGCTCGTAGACACCGGAGACGATGTCGTCACGGATTGCCGTGCATACCGAATGCGCGGGAATGCGCATGTCCGAACCTCCGCCTTGATCCCCGCGAAACGCGGCCGCCCGACGTCTGTTCCGTGACTCTATGGCAATCTGCCGGAATTTCCGATGGCAGGCCGGAATCCAGGGAAATCTTCAGGCCGGAATTGCCGAAGGCCCCGGCGGGTGCCGGGGCCTTCGGGCGGGATCGTGCACAGGCGGGTCAGACGTTCAGACCGTGCGAGCGCAGGTAGCCGACGGGGTCCATGTCGGAGCCGTAGTCGGGGGTGGTGCGGGCCTCGAAGTGCAGGTGCGGGCCGGTGGAGTTGCCGGTGGAGCCGGAGAGCCCGATCTGCTGGCCGGAGGAGACGCTCTGGCCGACGGAGACGCCGATCGAGGAGAGGTGGCCGTACTGGGTGTACGTGCCGTCCGACATCCGGAGCACGATGTTGTTGCCGTACGCGCCGCCCCAGCCGGCCTCGACGACCGTACCGGCGCCGACCGCGACGACGGAGCTGCCGGAGGCGGCCATGAAGTCCACGCCGGAGTGGCTGCCGGAGGACCAGAGGGAGCCGCCGGTCTTGTAGCCGGTGGTGACGTGGGAGCCGGCGACCGGGAGGTGGAAGGCGTTGAGCCGGGCGCGCTCGGCGGCGCGGGCGGCACGGGCCTTCTCCTCGCGGATCTCCTTGGCGCGGGCCTCGGCCTTGCGCTGGGCCTCCGCCTTCGCCTTGGCCTTGGCGGCCTTCTCGCGGGCCTCGGCGGCGGCCTTGGCCTTCGCCCTGGCGACCGCCTCGGCCTGCTGCTTCTGGGCCTGGGCCTGGGCGTCGATCTGGTCGGCGAGGGTGGCGTCGAGGGAGATGGCCTGGGTGAGGCCGGTGTCGGCGACCTTGGCGGCCTCGGCGTCCGCGGCGAGGGCCGGGGAGGACAGCGAGCCGAGGACTCCGGTGGTGGCCAGGGCCGCGATGCCGGCGGCCTGGGCGCTGCGACGCGTCAGGCGGCTCGGGGCACGGTGCTTCCCGGTGGCACGGGTGAACGCCATGGAGAGGCTGATCCTTTCCTTCCTTCTCGCCTACCGGGTTAGCTGACGGGTTCGGAGCAGGAAGGTCTCCTACGGATCCCCGCGCCGGTTCACGGCACGGGCCTCCGATTCACCCCAGGGACTGCGTGTGGGTCCCCGGCTCCCCAGGCTCGCGCCTGACGGGGACTCGGCGATGACTGCCCGGCGCCGCGGATGCGGCATACGGGTGACGGACAGCCGGGCCGACGCTAGGCGGGGCGACTTCCCATCACCAAACGGACAGGGGGATTTGTCGCGCATCCCACAGGGCAGACAGGCAACCTCTCCAACAAAAGGGAGCGAAGCTAGCCAATCGGGCAAAAAGGGAGGACCCCGGCGAACTTCCGTCCGTCGGGGTCCTCTTCGCGGCGGTGTGCCACAGGTGCCGTCAGCCGGTGACGACGGACACCTCGCCGATGCCGAGCGCCTTCACGGGCTCCGCGATCCGCGCGGCGTCACCCACGAGGACCGTGACGAGACGGTCCACCGGGAAGGCGTTGACCACGGCGGCGGTCGCCTCCACGGTGCCCGTCTCGGCGAGCCGGGCGTAGAGGTCGGCCTGATAGTCGTCGGGGAGGTGCTGCTCGACCTGGTCGGCCAGCGTGCTCGCGACGGAGGCGGCGGTCTCGAACTTCAGCGGGGCGACGCCCACCAGGTTCTGCACGGCCGTCTCGCGCTCGGCGTCGGTCAGCCCCTCGGCGGCCAGCGTCCGCAGGACCTTCCAGAGGTCGTCCAGCGCCGGTCCGGTGGACTCCGTGTCCACCGAACCGCTGATCGCGAGCATCGCAGCGCCGCCCGATTCGGGGCCGCTGGAGCGCAGCACCTGGGCGAAGGCGCGTACGCCGTAGGTGTAGCCCTTCTCCTCGCGCAGCACCCGGTCCAGCCGGGAGGTGAGGGTGCCGCCCAGGCAGTACGTGCCGAGCACCTGCGCGGGCCACACGCGCTCGTGCCGGTCGGCGCCGATCCGGCCGATCAGCAGCTGGGTCTGGACCGCGCCGGGGCGGTCCACGATGACCACGCGGCCGGTGTCGTCCGCGGTGATGGGCGGCACCGGGCGGGCCTGGGCGGTGTTGCCCGACCAGTCGCCGAGGGTCTCCGCCAGCAGCGCGTCCAGGTCGATGCCGGTCAGGTCGCCGACGATCACGGCCGTCGCGGTGGACGGGCGGACGTGGGCGTCGAAGAAGGCGCGCACGGCGGCCTGGTCGATCCGCCGGACGGTCTCCTCGGTGCCCAGGCGCGGGCGGGACATCCGGGCGGTGGCCGGGAACAGCTCCTTGGAGAGCTGCTTGGCGGCGCGCCGGGACGGGTTGGCCTGCTCGTGCGGGATCTCGTCGAGGCGGTTGCCCACCAGGCGCTCGATCTCGCTCTCGGCGAAGGCCGGGGCCCGCAGCGCCTCGGCGACCAGGCCGAGGGCCTTGGCCAGCCGGGAGGCCGGGACCTCCAGGGAGACCCGGACGCCGGGGTGGTCGGCGTGCGCGTCGAGGGTGGCGCCGCAGCGCTCCAGCTCGGCGGCGAACTCCTCGGCGCTGTGCTTGTCGGTGCCCTCGGAGAGCGCCCGCGACATGATCGTGGCCACGCCGTCCAGGCCCTCGGGCTCGGCCTCCAACGGCGCGTCCAGGAAGATCTCCACCGCGACGACCTGCTGGCCGGGGCGGTGGCAGCGCAGCACGGTCAGTCCGTTGGGCAGGGCGCCGCGCTCGGGCGCCGGGAAGGCCCAGGGGCGGGCCGTGCCGGCGGTGGGCTGCGGGTGGAACTCCATGGCTACTCCAGTCACGGCGGCGTCGCTCACTTGGCCGCCCCCTCGTGCGCGTCGGTGCCCTCTTCGCCCTCGGCGCCCTCATCGGCCTCGTCGGTCGGCTCGACGGGCTCGTACACCAGCACCGCCCGGTTGTCGGGGCGCAGGGCCGCCTCGGCCGCCGCGCGCACCTCCTCCGCGGTGACGTCCAGGACCCGGCCCACGGCGCTCAGGGCGAGCTGCGGGTCGCCGAACAGCACCGCGTAGCGGCACAGTTCGTCGGCGCGGCCGGCGACCGTGCCGAGCCGGTCCAGCCACTCGCGCTCCAACTGCGCCTGGGCCCGCTCCATTTCCTCGGGGGTGGGCCCCTCGGCGGCGAACCTGGCCAGCTCCTCGTCGACGGCGGCCTCGATCTGCTCCACCTCGACCCCGCCGGACGTCTTCACGTCCAGCCAGCCCAGCGAGGGCGCCCCGGCCAGCCGCAGCAGCCCGAAGCCCGCCGCCACCGCCGTACGGTCGCGGCGCACCAGGCGGTTGTGCAGCCGGGAGGACTCGCCGCCGCCCAGCACGGTGAGCGCCAGGTCGGCCGCGTCGCAGGCGCGGGTGCCGTCGTGCGGGAGGCGGTAGGCGGCCATCAGGGCGCGCGCCGGGACCTCCTCGTGGACCACTTCGCGCAGCTGCTCGCCGATGATCTCCGGCAGCGTCCCGTCGCGCGGCGGCTGCTTGCCGTCGTGGGACGGGATGGAGCCGAAGTACTTCTCGATCCAGGCGAGGGTCTGCTCGGGGTCGATGTCGCCGACCACCGAGAGCACCGCGTTGTTGGGCGCGTAGTACGTACGGAAGAACGCGCGGGCGTCCTCCAGCGTGGCCGCGTCCAGGTCGGCCATGGAGCCGATCGGGGTGTGGTGGTAGGGGTGGCCCTCGGGGTAGGAGAGGGCGGTCAGCTTCTCGAACGCGGTGCCGTAGGGCACGTTGTCGTAACGCTGGCGGCGTTCGTTCTTGACGACGTCGCGCTGGTTCTCCATGGACTCCTCGTCGAGCGCGGCGAGGAGGGAGCCCATCCGGTCGGCCTCCAGCCAGAGAGCCAGCTCCACCTGGTGGGTGGGCATGGTCTCGAAGTAGTTGGTCCGCTCGAAGCTGGTCGTCCCGTTGAGCGAGCCGCCGGCCCCCTGGACGAGCTCGAAGTGGCCGTTCCCCTTGACCTGTCCGGAGCCCTGGAACATCAGGTGCTCGAAGAGGTGAGCCAGACCGGTGCGTCCCTTGACCTCGTGGCGCGAGCCGACGTCGTACCAGAGGCAGACCGCGGCGACCGGGGTCAGATGGTCCTCGGAGAGCACCACACGCAGGCCGTTGGCCAGGCGGTGCTCGGTCGCTGTCAAGCCGCCGGAGCCGGCCTGTGCGGTGGCCGTGTGACCCATGGGCATGTACGTCCCTTCGATCGCGATACTGGACTTCCTGCCAGACCTGCCACTCTAAGCAAGCGCACCGGCACCTGGCGAAGTTCCCGTTCCGTGGATGTTTCCGTCGATGGTGTCGCGGACGCCCTCGCGGGCGCGCCGCCCCGACCGCTTCGGACCGGCCTTCGGACCGGCCTTCGGACGGGTCGAGGTCGGCGTTGTCAGTGGCGAGGTCCACAATGGACCGCGTCAGCAGCTCGTGTTGTACCGAACAAGCTCAGGTTGTCCGAACAGAATCCGTGAAGGAGTCGCAGCCGCGATGGCCCGCCGTAGCACGAAGACCCCGCCGCCGGACGACTTCGAGGAGAAGATCCTCGACATCGACGTCGTCGACGAAATGCAGGGCTCCTTCCTCGAGTACGCGTACTCGGTGATCTACTCCAGGGCCTTGCCCGACGCCCGCGACGGCATGAAGCCGGTGCACCGGCGCATCGTGTCCCAGATGAACGAGATGGGACTGCGCCCCGACCGCGGCTATGTGAAGTGCGCCCGCGTCGTCGGCGAGGTCATGGGCAAGCTGCACCCGCACGGCGACGCCTCGATCTACGACGCCCTGGTGCGCATGGCCCAGCCGTTCTCGATGCGGCTCCCCCTGGTCGACGGCCACGGCAACTTCGGCTCCCTCGGCAACGACGACCCGCCGGCCGCCATGCGGTACACCGAGTGCCGGATGGCCGACGCCACCTCGCTGATGACCGAGGCCATCGACGAGGACACCGTCGACTTCCAGTCGAACTACGACGGCCAGGAGCGCGAGCCGGTCGTCCTCCCCGCCGCCTACCCCAACCTCCTGGTCAACGGGGTCTCCGGGATCGCCGTGGGTATGGCCACCAACATGCCCCCGCACAACCTGGGCGAGGTCATCGCCGCCGCCCGGCATCTGATCAAGCACCCGGGCGCCGACGTCGAGACGCTGATGCGTTACGTCCCCGGACCCGACCTGCCCACCGGCGGCCGCATCGTCGGACTGGGCGGCATCAAGGACGCGTACACGAACGGCCGCGGCACGTTCAAGATCCGCGCCACCGTCTCCGTGGAGAACGTGACGGCCCGCCGCAAGGGTCTCGTCGTCACCGAACTGCCCTTCACCGTCGGCCCGGAGAAGGTGATCGCCAAGATCAAGGACCTGGTCTCGGCGAAGAAGCTCCAGGGCATCGCCGACGTCAAGGACCTCACCGACCGGGCGCACGGCCTGCGTCTGGTCATCGAGGTCAAGAACGGCTTCGTGCCAGAAGCGGTGCTGGAGCAGCTCTACAAGCTGACGCCGATGGAGGAGTCCTTCGGCATCAACAACGTGGCGCTGGTCGACGGCCAGCCGCTCACCCTGGGCCTCAAGGAGCTGCTGGAGGTCTATCTCGACCACCGCTTCGAGGTGGTGCGCCGACGCAGCGAGTTCCGCCGCACCAAGCGCCGCGACCGGCTGCACCTGGTCGAGGGCCTGATCGTCGCCCTGCTCGACATCGACGAGGTCATCCGGATCATCCGGGACAGCGACAACTCCGCGCAGGCGAAGGAGCGCCTGATGGCGCACTTCTCGCTGAGCGAGATCCAGACGCAGTACATCCTGGACACCCCGCTGCGCCGGCTCACCCGTTTCGACCGGATCGAGCTGGAGAGCGAGCGCGACAAGCTCAACGGCGAGATCGAGGCGCTGACCGCGATCCTGGAGTCGGACGCGGAGCTGCGCAAGCTGGTCTCCTCGGAGCTGGCGGCGGTGGCGAAGAAGTTCGGCACGGACCGGCGCACGGTGCTGCTGGAGTCGGCCGGTTCGCAGGTCGCGTCCGTGCCGCTGGAGGTGGCGGACGACCCGTGCCGGGTGCTGCTCTCCTCGACGGGTCTGCTGGCCCGTACGGCGAACGCGGACCCGGTGGAGATCTCCGAGGACGCCCGGCGGACCAAGCACGATGTGATCGTGTCGGCGGTGGCGGCGACGGCCCGGGGCGATGTCGGGGCGGTCACGTCGACCGGCCGGCTGCTGCGGATCTCGGTGATCGACCTGCCACAGCTGCCGGACACGCACGCGGAGCCGAATCTCTCCGGCGGGGCGCAGATCTCCGAGTTCCTCAGTCTGGAGGCGGACGAGGAGCTGATCTGCCTCACGACGCTCGACGAGGCCTCGCCGGGTCTGGCGATCGGCACGCTCCAGGGCGTGGTGAAACGCGTCGTGCCGGACTACCCGGCCAACAAGGACGAGTTGGAGGTCATCACCCTCAAGGACGGTGACCGGATCGTCGGCGCGACCGAGCTGCGCACCGGCGAGGAGGATCTGGTGTTCATCACCTCCGACGCCCAGTTGCTGCGCTATCCGGCGGCCCAGGTACGCCCGCAGGGGCGGCCCGCCGGAGGCATGGCGGGCGTCAAGCTGGCGGCCGGGGCCGAGGTGCTGTCGTTCACGGCGGTGGACCCGGCGGCCGACGCGATCGTGTTCACGGTGGCCGGCTCGCACGGCACGCTGGACGACTCGGTGCTGACGTCGAAACTGACCCCGTTCGACCAGTATCCGCGCAAGGGCCGGGCGACCGGCGGCGTGCGCTGCCAGCGGTTCCTGAAGGGCGAGGACGTCCTGGTGTTCGCCTGGGCGGGTCCCACCCCGGCCCGGGCCGCCCAGCAGAACGGCACCCCGGCGAAGCTGCCGGAGCCGGACCCGAGGCGGGACGGCTCGGGCACGCCGCTGCTGGAGAAGGTGGCCGTGATCGCGGGACCGCCGCTGTAGGCGCCCGTTCCGTAGGGCACGTACGGCAAGGAGCGGCCCGGGGGCGTTATGCCTCCGCGGCCGCTTCCTGTGGTTCGGGGGCCTGCTCCTGTACGTACCGGAGCACGCCCCACATGCCGCGTTCGACGGCGTCGGCGTCGGCGGAGACATCAGCGGTGGACGCGTCGGAGGCGGTCGCGTCGGGGGCGGGCTCGTCCGCGCGGCAGGCGGCGAGTCCGGCCAGCAGCGCTTCGGCGTCGATGCCCGCGCCGATCATGACGAGCTGGGTGAGCCGCTGTTCGCCGCGCGCCCACGGCCGGGGCACGAAGCGCAGGAAGCGGCCCACCGCGTGCAGCGCGTACGTGTTGTCCCGGTCGCCCGCGCCGAAGTCCGCGAACCCCTTGATCCGGTAGAGCCCTTCGGGCCGGGAGTCGAGGAACGCCATGAAGCGGCGCGGGTCCAGCGGCACGTCGGCGGTGAAGTCGACGCTCTCGTACGAGGCGTGGAGGTGGCCGCCGTGCCCGTGGCCGTCGCACTCCTCGTGCTCGTCGCACTCCTCCTGGCGCAGCAGGTCCTCGAAGCTCAGCTGACCCGCCATCTCCTCGTGGTCCGGCCGCAGCGCGGGGTCGAAGAGCAGCTCGGGGTCGATCCGGCCGTGCACGGCGGAGATCACGGCGGCCGGACCGCTCAGCTCCGCGACCGTCGCGCGCAGCCGCTCCCGCTCGGCCTCCCCCACCCGGTCGGTCTTGTTCAGGACGACGAGGTCGGCGACGGCGAGATGGCGGTCGAGTTCCGGATGCCGCTCGCGGGTGGAGTCGAACTCCGCGGCGTCGACGACCTCGACGAGGCCCCCGTACCGGATGTGCGGGTTGTCGCTGGCCAGCAGCATGCGCACGAGTTCCTGGGGTTCGGCCAGTCCGCTCGCCTCGATGACGATCACGTCCAGCCGGGCGGAGGGCCGCGTCAGCGTCTCCAGGAAGGTGTCGAGTTCGCTCGCGTCGACGGCGCAGCACAGGCAGCCGTTGCCCAGCGAGACCGTCGAGCCGACCTGCCCCGAGACGGTCATGGCGTCGATCTCGATGGCCCCGAAGTCGTTGACGATCACGCCGATCCGGGTGCCCGCCCGGTTGCGGAGCAGATGGTTCAGGAGCGTGGTCTTGCCGGAGCCGAGGAAGCCCGCCAGGACGACGACCGGGATCTGCGGGGTGCGGGGCGGGGTCAACGGGAGCCTTCCTGGGGGCGTCGTCAGGGTGCCGGGACCGGCTGCGGCGGGGGTGCGCCGACGTAGCGGGCCGCCGGGCGGATGATCTTCGAGTCCTCCGCCTGCTCCAGGATATTGGCGCTCCAGCCGACCACTCGCGCCGCACAGAAGGTGGGGGTGAACATCGCGCGCGGCAGCCCGCACAGCTCCATGACCACTCCGGCGTAGAACTCCACGTTGGTGTGCAGCTCCCGGCCCGGTTTCAGCTCGGCGAGGATGGCCTCGACCTGGCGTTCCACCTCCACGGCGAAGTCGACGAGCGGGCCGCCGAAGCCCTGGGCGAGGGACTTGAGCATCCGGGAGCGCGGGTCCTCGGTGCGGTAGACGGGGTGGCCGAAGCCCATGATGCGGCGTCCGGCGAGGACCTGTTCGCGGATCCAGCCGTCGATGCGGTCCGGAGTACCGATGGCGTCGAGGGTGTCCAGGGCCCGGCTGGGGGCTCCGCCGTGCAGCGGTCCGGAGAGCGCGCCGACCGCCGCCACCAGGCAGGCGGCCAGATCGGCTCCGGTGGAGGCGA
The DNA here is from genome assembly GCA_002154345.1 of Streptomyces griseus. Lineage (GTDB taxonomy): Bacteria > Actinomycetota > Actinomycetes > Streptomycetales > Streptomycetaceae > Streptomyces > Streptomyces caviscabies. The sequence continues at coordinate 45,516 of MUNB01000005.1, read as the reverse complement.
CGACCCGGGCGGTGAAGGTGGAGGCGTTGAAGCCGTGGTCGATGGTCGAGATGAGGTACTGCTCGACGGCCCGGACCCGGTCGGGCTCCGGCTCCGATCCGGTCAGCATGTACAGGTAGTTCGCCGCGTGCGGCAGGTCCGTGCGGGGTTCGACCGGCTCCAGGCCCTCGCCCAGGCGGTGGAGGGCGGTCAGGATCGTGGGGACGGCCGCGCAGGCGGCGAGCGCGTCCTCGCGTCGGCGGTCGGCCCCGATGTCGTACACCGGGCGGAAGCCGGCCGATGCGCCGAGCAGGGAGAGCGCGGTACGGAGTCCGGCGAGCGGTCCGGAGACGGCGCTCGCGCGGGCGATGGCGGGCAGGGCCTCGCGCACCTCGGCGGGCAGGGTGCGCAGCGCGGCCGTGCGGGCGGTGAAGTCGGCGGCGGCCGCCCGGTCCGGCAGTTCGCCGTGGACCATCAGGTACCAGACGTCCTCGAAGCCGCGGGTCCGCGCGAGCTCGATCGCCGAGTACTGGCGGTAGTGGTAGAAGCCCTCGCGGCCGCGGACGTCGCCGAGGGCGGTGTCGGTGACGACGACGCCGGCGAGGCCGCGGGGGACGGCGGGGACGACAGGGGTGGTGGTCATGGCCGTTCTCTCCTCCGTGCATGCAACATTGATTCGACTGTCCATGCTTGACTTGAGATCTGTCAATGTTGATTGAATCAATGTCAACCTGTGGTGGATACGGTGGTCTCCATGACGGATCAACCAGAGCCCGGCTCCCGACCGGACGCACCCCGGCTGACCACCCGTGAGGCGGCCGAGCTGCTGGGTGTGAAGCCCGAGACGGTGTACGCGTACGTCAGCCGGGGCCAGCTCAGCAGCGTGCGGGCGGCCGGAGGCCGGGGCAGCACGTTCGACGCCGAGGAGGTGCGGGCGCTGGCCCGGCGCTCGGGGCGGCGCGAGCCGTCACCGGCCGGGGGCGACCTCGCCTTCCGCACCGGCATCACGCTCATCGAGGGCGACCGCTGCTTCTTCCGGGGCGTCGACGCGACGGAGCTGGCCCGGCGGTACGGCTACGAGGAGGTCGCCGAGTGGCTGTGGACGGGCGAGCTGCGGCCCGGTGCCCGGTTCACCGCACCCGCCGCGACCCTCGCGGCGGCCCGCCGGGCGGTCGGCGCACTGCCGGAGCACAGCGGGTCGACGGACCGGCTGCGGGTGGCGGTGACCGCTGCGGCGGCCACGGATCCGCTGCGGTTCGACCTGTCGCCGGAGGCGGTGCTGAGCAGCGCCCGGGGGTTGATCCCGACGCTGGTGGGCGCTCTGCCGGCGCTGGGCGGCCCGGCGGGCGAAGGGGGCTCGCTGGCGGCGGCGCTGTGGTCACGGCTCACCCCGGAGCCGGCCGACGCCGCTTCGCTCGCCGTGCTGGACGCGGCCCTGGCCCTCCTGATCGACCACGATCTGGCGGCCTCCACGCTGGCCGCCCGGGTCGCCGCCTCCGCGCGGGCCCACCCGTACGCCGTGGTCTCGGCGGGCCTCGGTGTGCTGGAGGGGCCGCTGCACGGGGCGGCGAGCGGTCTGGCGCACCGGATGCTGCGGGAGGCGGTGGACCGGGGCAGCGCGGTCCCCGTGGTCGCCGATCATCTGCGGACCGGGCGGCGGGTGCCGGGCCTGGGCCATCGGCTGTACCGGGGCGAGGACCCCCGGGCGACGACCCTGTTCGCGCTGCTGGAGGACGTACCGCAGGCGGCCGGGGCGCTGGCGGCGGCCCGTGAGGTGGTCGCCACGACGGCCCGCCACGCACCGCTGCACGCCAACATCGACCTGGCGCTCGCCGTCCTCTCCGTCTCCCGCGGAATGGCGGCGGACGCGGGAGAGACGGTGTTCGCGGTCTCCCGCACGGCGGGCTGGATCGCGCACGCGCTGGAGGAGTACGGGGAGCGCCCGCTGCGGATCCGGCCGAGCGGGCAGTACGTCGGCCCCCGGCCGCCCCAGCCCCTCCCCGGGGACGGGTCAGGTCCGGACCAAGGGCCGGGCGGCGCAAATTAGCTACGGATCACAGGGAATTCTCGCGCGGCGGCTGGGCGGTGGAGCCGCGCACCACCAGCTCCGGTTCGAAGAGCAGCTCGTCCGAGGGCACGGTCCGCCCGCCGATCTGGACCGAGAGCAGCTCCACGGCCGCCCGCCCCATGGCCTCGATGGGCTGGCGGACGGTGGTCAGCGGCGGCTCGGTGCAGTTCATGAAGGCCGAGTCGTCGTAGCCGACGACCGACACGTCGTCGGGCACCGAGAGACCCCGGCGGCGGGCGGCGCGCACGGCGCCCAGCGCGAGCGGGTCACTGGCGCAGATGATGCCGGTGACGCCCTGCTCCAGCAGGCGCATCGCGGCGGCCTGTCCGCCCTCCAGCGAGAACATCGCGCGCGCCACCCGCTCGTCGGGGATGCTCGTGCCCGCCTCATCGGCGAGGATCCGGGCGGCGGCGAGCTTGCGTTGCGAGGGCACGTGGTCGGACGGGCCCAGGACGAACCCGATGCGCTCGTGGCCGAGTGAGACGAGGTGGCGCCAGGCCTGCTCGACGGCGACCGAGTCGTCGCAGGAGACACCGGGGAAGCCGAGGTGTTCGATGGCCGCGTTGATCAGGACGACCGGGATCTTGCGGTCGGCGAGCACCTTGTAGTGGTCGTGCGGGGCGTCGGCCTGGTGGTAGAGGCCGCCCGCGAAGACCACGCCGGAGACCTGCTGCTGGAGGAGCAGCTCGACGTAGTCGGCCTCGGAGACGCCGCCCTTGGTCTGGGTGCAGAGCACCGGGGTCAGCCCCTGCTGGGCGAGCGCGCCGCCGACCACTTCGGCGAAGGCGGGGAAGATCGGGTTCTGCAGCTCGGGCAGGACCAGTCCGACCAGCCGGGCCCGTTCGCCGCGCAGCTGGGTCGGGCGCTCGTATCCGAGGACGTCCAGCGCGGAGAGGACGGCCTGCCTGGTGGCGTCGGAGACGCCCGGCTTGCCGTTCAGCACCCGGCTGACCGTCGCCTCGCTGACTCCCACCTTCTGGGCCACTTGAGCAAGTCGTCGCGTCATGAGCGCAAGATTAGCGCAAGAAAAGCAAGAAGATTGCGTTGATGGCAAACTCCCTCGGAACGCCCACCGGCACAGCCGGAACGCTCACAGACATGGCGCCGGGAGGCAAGAGGCCGGCATGGCGGAGCCCTCGGTACGCGACCTCGCGGGGTCCCGCGCAAGCCCTCGAACGAGCCCCGGATACCCGGCGACGCACGGCCGAATTTCCGCCCCGGCCGCCCGGCCCTTACCGTCTCTACGATGAACGCCCCACCGATCTCCGGCCGAGGACCGCGCCGGTTCGGCTGGCCGCAGCGGGTCTTCTCCCAGGTCCTGCTGATGCAGCTGGCCATCATCACCGGCGTGATCGTCCTGGTCACCGGCCTGTTCCTGGCCCCGCTCGGCGAGCAGCTGGACGACCAGGCGATGCGCCGCGCGCTGGCCATCGCCCAGAGCACCGCCGCCCAGCCGGAGATCGTGCGGGACCTGAGCAGCACCGACCCGTCCGACCGGGGTCCTGTCCAGTCGGCCGCCGAGCGGGTCAGACGGGCGACCGGGGCGGAGTACGTCGTCGTCATGGACCGGCGCGGGGTGCGCTGGTCGCACCCGGAGACCGACCGGATCGGCGCGGTCGTCTCCACCGACCCCGGTGAGGCGCTGCGCGGCCGCGAGGTGATGGAGATCGACAGCGGCACCCTCGGCCGCTCGGCGCGGGGCAAGGTGCCGCTGTTCGGCCCCTCGGGCGAGGTCATCGGCGCGGTCTCGGTCGGGATCGAGTACGACAGCGTCCGCGCCCGTCTCCTCGGGGCGATCCCGGGGCTGCTCGCGTACGCGGGAGGGGCCCTGGCCGTCGGGGCGCTCGCCGCCTACCTGATCTCCCGCCGGCTGCAACGGCAGACCCATGACCTGGCCTTCTCCGACATCTCCGCGCTGCTCACCGAACGCGAGGCCATGCTGCACGGCATCCGTGAAGGGGTCGTCGCCCTCGACGGGGCCGGGCGCGTCCGGCTGCTGAACGACGAGGCGCAGCGGCTGCTGGGCGTGGGCCCGGAAGCGGCGGGCCGGACGCTGGAGGAGGTGCTGGGCGAGGGCCGGACCGCCGATGTGCTGGCCGGCCGGGTGGTCGGCGACGACCTGCTGGCGGTACGGGGCAGCCGGGTGCTGCTCGCCAACCGGATGCCCACCGACGACGGCGGAGCGGTGGTGACCCTGCGCGACCGCACCGAGCTGGAGCACCTGGGCCGGGAGCTCGACTCCACCACAGGGCTGATCGACGCCCTGCGCGCCCAGGACCACGAGCACGCGAACCGGCTGCACACCCTGCTGGGGCTGCTGGAGCTGGAGATGCACGAGGACGCGATGGAGTTCGTCACGGAGGTGGTGGGCGTGCACCGGGCGACGGCCGAGCAGGTCACCGAGAAGGTCCAGGACCCGCTGCTGGCCGCCCTCCTCGTCGGCAAGACGACGGTCGCCGCCGAGCGCGGCGTCTCGCTGCGGCTGGCTCCCGGCACGCTGCTGCCGGACCGGGTGGTCGATCCCCGGGGCCTGGTCACGGTGGTCGGCAACCTGGTCGACAACGCCACGGACGCGGCGGCCGGATCGGACGCCGCGCGGATCGAGGTCGGGCTGCGTACGGAGGGCCGTACGGTGGTTCTGGAGGTGCGCGACAGCGGCCCCGGCGTCCCGCGGGAGCAGCACGCGTCGATCTTCACGGAGGGCTGGTCCACCAAGGGCCTCCCGGCGCACGGCAAGCGCGGCCTCGGGCTCGCCCTCGTACGGAGGCTCGCGGAGCGCCAGGGAGGCAGGGTGACGGTGTCGGCGGCGGACGGGGGCGGTGCGGTGTTCACGGTGGTGCTGCCGGACGCGCTGGCCGAGCCGGGGCCCGAGCCCGGCCCGAGGGCCATGACCGGTGGCGACGGCCCGCCGCCGCCCGCACGTCCGGCCACGACGGGAGAGCAGCGGTGATCCAGGTCCTGATCGTGGACGACGACGTCCGGGTGGCGCGGATCAACGCGGCGTACGTCGCCAAGGTGCCCGGATTCCGGGTGGCGGCGCAGGCCCACTCGGCGGCCTCGGCGCTGGCGACGGTCGAGGAGGTCCCGGTGGACCTGATCCTGCTGGACCACTACCTGCCCGACCGCAACGGCCTCGCCGTCGTACGGGAACTGCGCCGCCTCGGCCGTCAGGTCGACGTGATCATGGTGACGGCCGCCCGGGACGTCGCGACCGTGCAGGACGCGATGCGGCACGGCGCGCTCCAGTACCTGGTGAAGCCGTTCACGTACGCGGGCCTGCGCTCGAAGCTGGAGGCGTACGCGGCCCTGCGGCACACGCTCGACGGGGGCGGGGAGGCCGAACAGGCCGAGGTGGACCGGCTCTTCGGCGCGCTGTGGGCGGCGGGCGAGCCGGATCTCCCCAAGGGCCACTCCCCCACCACCGCCGAGCTCGTCCGGCAGGCCCTGCGCGGCGCGGAGGGCCCGCTCTCCGCCCAGGAGATCGCGGACAGCGCGGGGATGAGCCGGCAGACGGCCCAGCGCTATCTGAAGCTGCTGGAGCGCACCGGCAAGGTCCGGCTGACCCTGCGGTACGGCGAGACGGGCCGCCCGGAACACCGGTACGCCTGGGCCGCGGGCTGAGCCCTCGACGGGCCCGTCACGCCGCCCCGGCCCCCGTCAGCGCCCGTACCTCGGTCTCGGCGTGCTTGGCCTCGTCGGGCTTCTCGGGCGAGGTGACCGTACCGATCCAGCCGGCCAGGAAGCCGAGCGGGATGGAGACCAGGCCCGGGTTCTCCAGCGGGAAGAGCTGGAAGTCGACGCCGGGGAAGAGGGACGTGGGGCTGCCCGAGACGACGGGCGAGACCAGCACCAGCACGACCGCCGGGATCAACCCGCCGTACACCGCCCAGACAGCGCCCCGGGTGGTGAAGCCGCGCCAGAACAGCGAGTAGAGCAGGGCCGGGAGGTTCGCCGACGCGGCCACGGCGAAGGCGAGGCCCACCAGGAAGGCGACGTTGAGGTTCTGGGCGAGCAGTCCGAGGCCGATCGCGACGACGCCGATGCCCGCGGCGGCGACGCGCGCCACGGCGACCTCGCCGTGCTTCTTGCGCCCGGGGCGGCGGAGCGAGGCGTAGAGGTCGTGGGCGACGGACGCGGACGAGGCGAGCGTGATGCCCGCGACGACGGCCAGGATGGTGGCGAAGGCGATGGCGGCGACCACGGCGAAGAGAATCGTTCCACCGGTGGACCCTTCGCCACCGCCGAGGTGGAGGGCCAGCAGCGGGACCGCGGTGTTGCCCGCCGCGTTCGACGAGCGGACCTCGGCGGAGCCGACGAGGGCGGCCGCGCCGAAGCCGAGCACGATCGTCATCAGGTAGAAGCTGCCGATCAGGCCGATGGACCAGACGACCGAGCGGCGCGCGGCGCGGGCGGTGGGCACGGTGTAGAAGCGCGACAGGATGTGCGGCAGCCCCGCCGTGCCGAGGACGAGGGCGACGCCCAGGCTGATGAAGTCGAAGCGTGAGGTCCAGTCCCCGCCGTAGCGGAGGCCGGGCGCGAGGAAGTCCTTGCCGTGGCCGCTGCGTTCGGCGGCGGTGTCGAGCAGGTTGTTGATGTTGCCGTGGAAGTGGACCAGGACGAGCACGGTGAGGGCGACGGCCCCGGCCATCAGCAGGACGGCCTTGACGATCTGGATCCAGGTGGTGGCGCGCATGCCGCCGAAGGACACGTAGATCACCATGAGCGCGCCGACGCCGACGACCGTCCAGGACCGGGCCGCGTCGCTCGTACCGCCGAGCAGCAGGGCCACCAGGCTGCCCGCGCCGACCATCTGGGCCACCAGGTAGAGCACGGAGACGGTGACGGAGGAGGTGCCGAGCGCGGTGCGCACCGGGCGCTCCGCCATCCGCGCGGCGACCACGTCGGCCAGGGTGAACCGGCCGCAGTTGCGGACGAGTTCGGCGACGAACAGCAGGACGACCAGCCAGGCGACGAGGAAGCCGACGGAGTAGAGCATGCCGTCGTACCCGAAGAGGGCGATCAGCCCGGAGATGCCGAGGAAGGAGGCCGCCGACATGTAGTCGCCGGCGATGGCGAATCCGTTCTCCATGGGCGAGAACAGGCGTCCGCCGGCGTAGAACTCCTCGGCGGAGCCCTGCCGGTTGCGGCCGACCCAGGTGGTGATGAAGAGCGTCACCGCGATGAACGCGCTGAACAGCAGCAGGGCGAGTGTCTGGTGGTCGCCTCTCAACGTCCGAGCCCTCTCGTCATCTCCTGGGTGTCCCACCGCAGATCGAGCGCCGCGCGGTCCCTGCGCAGCCGTGCGTGCCGTGCGTACGCCCACGTGAGCAGGAACGTGGTGAGGAACTGGCCGAGACCCGCCACCATCGCGACGTTGACCGCACCGGCGACCGGGCGGGCCATCAGCTCGGGTGCGGTGGTCGCGGCGACGACATAGGCGAGATACCAGAGGAGGAAGGCGAGGGCGGCGGGGGCCACGAAGCGGCGGTAGCGGCGGCGCACTTCGCGGAACGCGGCGCTGCGGTGCACTTCCAGATAGATGTCGGCCGCGCTGGGGGCCGGATCCGGCCATGGCGTACCGGACGCGTCGAGGCCGCCGACGTCTCCCGTCCCGTCCCGGTCGCCCCGGTCGGCGACCGGTGCGTCGTCCCACGGGTCGTCGAGCCGCACTCCCGCGGTCTCCGGCCCTGCTTCCTTCTCCACCGAACAACTCCCCTGATCCGCCGACCTTTTCGGCCGCACGGACCACCATGGGCGGTTCGGGAAGATCGCGGGCGCGTCATTCGCCCGACTTCACCCCTTCAGGTGACAGAAGTCCCGGACGGCTGCGCACTTCCCCGGCAGAGCCCCGCGAAACGTCCGCGGCCCCCGCTCCGTGGGACGGGAGCGGGGGCCGGGCGGGTGTACGGGGGTCAGGCGTCGATGCGCGAGCGGTCCAGGGTGGCCGCGGAGCTGGTGATGAACTCCTTGCGGGGCGCGACCTCGTTGCCCATCAGCAGGTCGAAGACCTGCTCGGAGGCTTCCAGGTCGCCGATGTTGATGCGCCGCAGCGTGCGGTGGCGCGGGTCCATCGTCGTCTCCGCCAGCTGATCGGCGTCCATCTCGCCCAGGCCCTTGTAGCGCTGGATCGATTCCTTGATCCGGACGTTCTTGCGCTGGAGCTCCAGGAGGGTCTGGCGCAGTTCGTTGTCGGAGTAGGTGTAGACGTACTTGTCCTGCCCCTTCTTGGGCTGGACCAGCTCGATCCGGTGCAGCGGCGGAACGGCGGCGAAGACCCGCCCGGCCTCGACCATCGGGCGCATGTAGCGCTGGAAGAGGGTCAGCAGCAGGGTCCGGATGTGGGAGCCGTCGACATCGGCGTCGGTCATCATGATGACCTTGCCGTAGCGGGCGGCGTCGATGTCGAAGGTCCGCCCGGACCCGGCTCCTATGACCTGGATGATCGCGCCGCACTCGGCGTTCTTCAGCATGTCGGAGACGGACGACTTCTGTACGTTGAGGATCTTGCCGCGGATCGGCAGCAGTGCCTGGAACTCGCTGTTCCGGGCCAGCTTGGCCGTGCCGAGCGCCGAGTCCCCCTCGACGATGAACAGCTCGCTGCGCTCGACGTCGTCGCTGCGGCAGTCGGCGAGCTTGGCGGGCAGCGAGGAGGACTCCAGCGCGGTCTTGCGGCGCTGGGCGTCCTTGTGCTGGCGGGCCGCGATCCGGGTGCGGGCGGCGGCCACGGCCTTCTCCAGCACCGCCCTGGCCTGGGCCTTGGCGTCCCGCTTCGTCGAGGTCAGGAACGCCTTGAGCTCCTTGGCGACCACGTTGGCCACGATCCGGTTGGCCGCCGAGGTGCCGAGCACCTCCTTGGTCTGCCCCTCGAACTGCGGCTCGGCGAGCCGGACGGTGACGACGGCCGTGAGGCCTTCGAGGGCGTCGTCCTTGACGACGTCGTCCTCGGCGACCCGCAGCATCTTGGCGGAGCGCAGCGCCTCGTTCACCGTCTTGGTCAGGGAGCGCTCGAAGCCGGTGACGTGGGTGCCGCCCTTGGGGGTGGCGATGATGTTCACGAACGACCGTACGGTCGTGTCGTAGCCGGTGCCCCAGCGCAGGGCGATGTCGACGGCCAGCTCTCGGGTGACCTCGGTGGCGGTCATGTGGCCGCGGTCGTCGAGGACCGGGACGGTCTCCTTGAAGGTGCCCGTGCCGCTGAGGCGCTGGACGTCGCAGACGGCCTTGTCCTGGGCCAGGTACTCGCAGAACTCGCTGATGCCGCCGTCGAAGCGGAACGTCTCCTCGGTCTTGCCCTCGCCGTCGAGCCCGCGCTCGTCGCGGACGATGATCGTGAGACCGGGGACGAGGAAGGCCGTCTGGCGGGCGCGCTGGTAGAGCGTCTCCAGGTTGAGCTTGGCGTCCTTGAGGAAGATCTGGCGGTCCGCCCAGTACCGCACCCGGGTACCGGTACGGGTCTTGGGGACGCGCTTGCCCTTGCGCAGGCCGTTGGCCGGGTCGAACGGGCTGTCCGGACCCTGCTCGGTGAACATGCCGGGGACACCGCGCCGGAAGCTGATCGAGTGGGTCGCGCTGTTGCGGTCGACCTCGACGTCCAGGCGGGAGGAGAGGGCGTTGACGACGGAGGCGCCGACGCCGTGGAGGCCGCCGGACGCGGCGTAGGAGCCGCCGCCGAACTTGCCTCCGGCGTGCAGCTTGGTCATGACGACCTCGATGCCGGAGAGGCCCGTCTTGGGCTCGACGTCGACCGGGATGCCGCGGCCGTTGTCCCGGACCTCGACGGAGGCGTCGTCGTGGAGGATGACCTCGATCTGGTCGCAGTAGCCCCCGAGCGCCTCGTCGACGGAGTTGTCGATGATCTCCCAGAGGCAGTGCATCAGGCCACGGCTGTCGGTGGACCCGATGTACATCCCGGGGCGCTTGCGGACCGCCTCCAGGCCTTCGAGGACGAGAAGGTGCCGCGCGGTGTAGTTGGAGCTGTCCCGGTCGCCGCCTGCTCCGGTCAGCATCGCGGTGGACGGCACGGACGTTTCGGCGGTCACGCGGTTCGCTCCTCGCTGAATTTCATCTGGGGCCCCCGTGGGTACAGGGCTGGGCTTCGGTTGCCGCTGAGAGCCTACAGAGGCCTGGTAGAGCGGTTGTAACGCCACCCTCGGGGAATCCTCATGCTAGTCGAGCTTCTTCCAGGCTCGCATGGGTGTTCGATCATTCGTTGGAGTGACGTGCACATCACGTTCCCTTCGACGCATGAACCATTTAGGCTCCGGGCACGTCCTCATGAACAAACCGGCAAGCCGGCCGGCGGGACCAACCCCCTAGACAAGCAATGCGAAACCGTAGCGCTCCGCATACGGCACATTCGCCGCCAACCGGCAACAGACAGCCACACCGAGAAGAAGTTTCGAAGAAAAGCCACGAGCGGGAACGTTTTCGGCCTGGTTGGATGTTGACCCTGGTACGACAGCTCGTCGAGCTAGAGAAGAGGCGACGTGACTACTGTTCTGACCCCCGCGAGCCCGCTGACCGCAGCAGACCGCTGTGACCGTTGCGGCGCCCAGGCATATCTGCGCGTCGTCCTGATCAGTGGCGGTGAACTGCTCTTCTGCGCCCACCACGGGCGCAAGTTCGAGCCGGAACTCAAGAAGATCGCCGCGGAAATACAGGATGAGACGGATCGGCTCACCGCCGTGCAGACGGCTTCCGCCGACGAGGACCAACACTGACACCTCGCATCCACGACGAGCCAGGGGCCGGTCCAGGACCGGCCGACGGGCGGCTCCCCCACCGGGGGAGCCGCCCGTTCTCGTCGTGACGGCCGGACCGCCCACGCGGCCCGGCCCGGCTCAGATGCGGCCCGCGGCCCATTCCAGGGCGGCGGAGACCCGGGTGTACACCCCGGGACTGCCCGCGCGCCCGCAGCCGCTACCCCAGGACACCAGGCCGATGAGCCGCCCACGGGCCACCAGCGGCCCGCCGCTGTCGCCCTGGCACGCATCCCGGCCGCCCGCCGGATCGCCCGCACAGACCATCGCCGAAGCCTTGTACGTGCCCTCCTGGCCGCCCGGGTAGGCCCGCGCGCAGTCGCTGTCCGGCAGGACCCGCACCCGCGCGGAGCGCAGCACGGAGGCGTACGTACCGCTTCCGGTCGTGTCGCCCCACCCGTAGACGTCCGCCGCGGTCCCGGCCCGGTAGGCGGCGTCCCCGCCCCGGGCCATCGGGATCACGCCGTTCTTCGGCAGCGCGCGGGACAGGGTCAGCACCGCGAGGTCGCCGGCGTTGGAGACGGGGTCGTACGCCGGGTTCACCCAGATGGACCGGACCGGGATCTCCTGGCCGCCGGAGTCGCTCAGCCGTTCCCGCCCGGCGATCACCAGCAGGTCCTTCACCCGGTTCGCCGGTCCGCCGAGCGCCTCGCCACTCAGACAGTGGGCGGCCGTCAGGACCTTCGTGGGCGCCACGGCGACGCCGCCGCAGAACTGACCCGAGCGCGCCCCTCCGAACCGGTCCCGGCTCGACAGCGCCACCGCCCAGGGGCTGTCCGCCACGGGGGCGGGCCGGCCGCCGACAATGATGCTGTCCGCGGCGGCCGGTGCGGGCGAGGCGAACGGCAGCACGGCCGCGGCGGCGGTCAGGGCGAGCACCCCGGTCAGGGCACGGACGACGGGACGGGGCATGGAGGCTCCTGACGCTGAGGTGACAAGTGATCCACCCAGCGTCATCCAGCCGGTCCGGGTACGCACCCGAGGACACGCCGGAGGGCCCGGATCCCCTGGGGGTTCCGGGCCCTCGGCCGGTGAAAATACCGCGATCTAGTCGAGGTAGTCGCGCAGCACCTGGGAGCGCGACGGGTGACGAAGCTTCGACATCGTCTTCGACTCGATCTGACGGATGCGCTCTCGCGTCACGCCGTAGACCTTGCCGATCTCGTCGAGCGTCTTCGGCTGGCCGTCGGTGAGACCGAAGCGCATCGAGACCACGCCGGCCTCACGCTCGGAGAGCGTGTCGAGCACCGAGTGGAGCTGCTCCTGGAGGAGCGTGAAGCTGACCGCGTCCGCCGGGACGACGGCCTCGGAGTCCTCGATCAGGTCACCGAACTCGCTGTCGCCGTCCTCGCCGAGCGGGGTGTGCAGCGAGATCGGCTCGCGACCGTACTTCTGGACCTCGATGACCTTCTCGGGGGTCATGTCGAGTTCCTTGGCCAGCTCCTCCGGGGTGGGCTCGCGGCCCAGGTCCTGGAGCATCTGGCGCTGCACGCGCGCGAGCTTGTTGATGACCTCGACCATGTGCACCGGGATACGGATGGTGCGGGCCTGGTCGGCCATGGCGCGGGTGATCGCCTGACGGATCCACCAGGTGGCGTACGTGGAGAACTTGTAGCCCTTGGTGTAGTCGAACTTCTCGACCGCGCGGATCAGACCGAGGTTGCCCTCCTGGATCAGGTCGAGCAGAGGGAGCCCCGCGCGCGGGTAGCGGCGGGCCACGGCGACGACGAGCCGGAGGTTGGAACGGATGAATATGTCCTTGGCGCGCTCGCCCTCGGCGACCAGCGCCTCCAGCTCCTCACGCTTCGCGTCACCGGCGGCGCTCTCCACCTCGCCGTCGAGGATCTGCTGGGCGTAGACGCCCGCCTCGATGGTCTGCGAGAGGTCGACTTCCTTGGCGGCGTCGAGCAGCGGTGTACGGGCGATCTCGTCCAGGTACATGCCGACCAGGTCGCGGTCGGCGATTTCCCCGCCCCCGGCGCGAACACTGCTTGCCCTGCCGGTCCCACCGGTGGTGGTGGACGTACGACGGGCGACGGCACGGGTTGCCATGCGTGCTCCCTTGCTGAGTAGGTCGCGACACCCTTTCGGGTGCCCTGCATCCGATGGAAACAACGACTGGAATCCGGACAGAATTCCCATGCCGCACATTCATTTTCGTGATCATGCAGTACCCTGTCCGCCGCCGACCGCCGGATGCGGCTTCCGGCTTTCGCCGGAAGCGCAGGTCAGAGCCGGTGCCGGGGGGCGATCCGGCCGCTTTCCGGCTCTCCGGCCGGATACCCGGAATCAGTGTTCCCATGAGACCGCGCTCACCTTCACGCCCGCCTCTCCCCCGCTCGGCCGGCCCGGTCCCGGACCCGGTCCAGGTGGGCCGCGCTCCCGCCGTGCAAGACGTGCCGGGCTCCGTTCGGGTTGCTCAGGGTGTCCGCGATGTGCCGGGCGGCCCGGTCCTAGGACCTCCGACCGAGCCGGCCGGCCACCGCGGCCGACCACCGCGGCCGGTCGGCTCGGGACCGCGGTCCCGGACCGACCGGGACCGCAGCCCGATCCGCTCCGGGCGGGGCACGCCTAGCGTGATCGGCACGAGCCGCACGGACCGCGCCGACCGCACGAGCCGCGCGCTACGGACCGCACTGACACCACGGGAGCGTGATCGGCATGGACGACACCACGGGCACCCTCGACGAGGCACTGGAGCGCATCCACGTCTCGGGGCCGGAGCGCGACGGCTGGCTCAGCAATCACGCGCCGATGGCCGTGGAGGCCCTGGTCCGGCACGGCCAGGCGTCGGCCGTGCACCGCTGGCTGGACCGTTACGGCCCGAAGCTGGAGGAGATGCCGGTCGCCGGCGCCCCGGTGACCGGCCGGAACTGGCACGAGGCGCTGGGCGACCCGCGCCGCGTCGCCGACTGGACGGTGTACTTCGAGCGGGAGACGGCCCGGGTGCCCTGGCGTGACGTGCTCGCCGCGTGGTGGCCCCGGCTGCTGCCGGGCATCGCGGCGGGCGCCACCCATCCGGTGATCCGGGTGGGCCACTCCGTACGGACCCTGCTGACCGGCGAGGAGACCGCCCCGCGCGTCCGGGAGCTGGCCCACGCGCTCGGCTACTGGGCCGCCCGGCACCAGCCGCTGCCCGCCCTGACACCGCTGGGCCCGGCGCCGAGCGCGGCGGCGGCCCTGGACCTGGTGCCACTGGTGCCCGAGCAGAGCGGCGGCATCCGGGAACGGTTCGCGCAGCTGACCGGGTTTCCGGAGTGGCCGGCCCAGCCGGGGCGGGAGTCCGCCGCCCCGCGGCCCGCCGGCCCGGAGCCCGCCCACCGCGAGCCCGTCGGCCCGGAGTCCGCCGGTCCGGTGCGCTTCGGCCCGGAGCTCGCCTCCGCCGAAGCGGCCCGGTCCGCGTTGCGGGAGCTGGTCCACGCCTCGACGCACCGGTACGCGACCCACGCGCACGGCGAGCCGATCATGCTGGTCCACGCGGCGACCGCGCCCAACGCGGTCCTGCGCACCCTGCCGGCCCTGCCCCGCGAGCTGTGGGCGCCGAGCCTGCGGGCCGCCTGGGCGGCGAGCGCGGCGGTCACCGCCGCCTACGCGCCCCGCGAGGCGGCCCCCGTACCGGCGTCGGCCGGGGCCGCTCCGGACGCCGGAGAGCTGTTCGCCCGGGCCGCGGCGCACGGCGACGACCACACCATCAAGTTCACCGACACGGCACTGGACGTGGGCGACGCGCTCGCGTTCTCCGCCGCCCGGCGCGCGATCGAGCTGAACCCGCCGGTGTTCGGCTGAACCCGCCGACCTTCGGCTGAACCGGCCGGTGTTCGGCTGAACCCGCCGACCTTCGGCTGAACCGGCCGGTGTTCGACTGAACCCGCCGGCCGACGCCCTCCGGTCCCTCAGCCGAACTGCACCGACCGCTTCGCCAGCCCCATCCAAAACCCGTCGATGACGCTCCGCCCCCGGTCCAGCTCGTCCTCCGCCGCGCCCAGCGTCACGAACAGCGGCGCGAAGTGCTCGGTGCGCGGGTGGGCCAGCTTCCCGGCCGGGGACGTGTGCTCGAAGTCGAGCAGCGCGTCGATGTCCTGGGCCCGCAGCGCGCGGTCGCCCCAGTCGTCGAACTCCGCCGACCAGCCGGGCACCCCGCCGCCCTGGTGCCGCAGGGCGGCCAGGTTGTGGGTGAAGAAGCCGCTGCCGACGATCAGCACGCCCTCGTCGCGCAGAGGGGCGAGTTTGCGCCCGATCTCCATCAGCTTCTGCGGGTCGAGCGTCGGCATGGAGATCTGGAGTACGGGGATGTCGGCCTCCGGGAACATCTCCACCAGCGGTACGTACGCCCCGTGGTCCAGGCCGCGGTCCGGGATGTCCTGGACCGGCGTACCGGCGCCGCGCAGCAGCTTGCGGACGCTGTCGGCGAGCTGCGGCGCGCCGGGGGCCCCGTACCGCACCGCGTAATAGTGCTCGGGGAAGCCCCAGAAGTCGTACACGAGCGGCACCGGCTCGGTGGCGCCCAGCGCGAGCGGCGCCTCCTCCCAGTGGGCGGAGACCATCAGGATCGCCCGCGGGCGGGGCAGCCCCGCGGACCAGGCGGCGAGTTCGCCGGGCCAGACGGGATCGTCGGCCAGCGGCGGTGCGCCGTGCGAGAGGTAGAGGGCGGGCATCCGCTCCGCGGTGGCTGTCATGGCACTCCCCATCCACTGGACGCGGAACCCGGGGCACCGGGCACCGCGTTGGATGCACAGGGCACTGGTTCCGGTCACGAACTCGTCCGAGCAGGAGTTTCCCGAGGTCATCCGGGGGATCGTTGTTCAGGGGTCCTGCGGAATCGTTGCGGTTCCACGCAGGATCCCTTTTCGGGAACCTCCTCGGCAGGATCCTTGAAGCTTCAAGTTCCTACCTTCGGAGACCTTAGCCCTATCTAGTTAAACTTTCAAGAAAAGGTCGTACAGTGGAGTACATGACCACGGCACCCACCGGCGCGCCGCGCTGGCTCACCGACGAGGAGCAGCACGCCTGGCGCGCTTACCGGCATGCCACCACGTTGCTGGAGGATCACCTCGACCGCCAGTTGCAGCGCGATGCCGGCATGCCGCACATCTATTACGGACTGCTCGTCCAGCTCTCACAGGCCCCGCGCCGCCGGATGCGGATGACGGAGCTGGCCCGGGACGCGAAGATCACCCGTTCCCGGCTCTCGCACGCCATCGCCCGGCTGGAGAAGAACGGCTGGGTGCGCCGTGAGGACTGCCCCTCCGACAAGCGCGGCCAGAACGCGGTGCTCACCGACGACGGCTACGAGATGCTCCGCCGCTCGGCGCCGGGCCATGTCGAAGCCGTACGGCAGGCGATGTTCGACCGGCTCACACCCGAGCAGGTGAGCAGCCTCGGGGAGATCATGCGGGTGCTCGCGACCGGCCTGGAGCCGGAGGGCGCGGACGCGGACCTGCCCTGGCTCCGCTGAGCGTTCGCCGAGCGGAACCAGGGCAGGAAGGCCGGGCAGGAAGCCCGGGCGGGGAGCCCGGGCAGGGCCGGGGGGAGCGGCGGTCGCCGTCAGTGGGCGACGACCGGAATCTTGAACTCCTCCTCGGCGCCCGCGCCGGACGCGCTGTCCGCCCCACCGCTCGCACCCGTTCCGGGGCGGCCGGTGTTGATGAGCGTCATCGCGATGGCGGCCGCGGCGACGAGGATGCCGACCGCCCACCAGATCGCGGCGGCGAAACCGCTGACCATGGCCTGGAGCTCCAGGAGCTGCGGGTCCGTGGCGCGGGCCGCGTGGTCGGCGACGTACGCGGTGGTGGCGCTCGCGGCGATGGTGTTCAGCAGAGCGGTACCGATGGCGCCGCCGACCTGCTGCGAGGTGTTGACCATCGCGGAGGCCACGCCCGCGTCACGCGGCTCGATGCCGTGCGTGGCCAGGGACATCGCCGGCATGAACGCCGTACCCATACCGAGGCCGAGCAGCAGCATGCCGGGCAGGATCACGGCCGCGTAGCTGGTGTTCAGGTCCAGCTGGGTCAGCAGCAGCATGCCGACCGCGGCGACCAGGAATCCGGGGCCCATCAGCAGACGCGGCGGGACCCGGGTCATCAGCCGGGTGCCGATCTGGGTGGAGCCGGTGATCATGCCCACGATCATCGGCATGAACGCGAAGCCGGTCTTGACCGGGGAGTAGCCCTTCACGACCTGGAGGTAGTAGGTCAGGAAGAGAAACAGCCCGAACATCGCGATGATGGCGAGACCCAGCGAGAGGTAGACCCCGCCGCGGTTGCGCTCGGTGAGGACGCGCAGCGGCAGCAGCGGCGACTTCACGCGCGCCTCGGTGACCACGAAGGCCAGCAGCAGCACGGCGGCGGCGATGAACATGGAGACGGTCAGCGCGTCCGACCAGCCGGCCGACTCGGCGCGGGTGAAGCCGTACACCAGGGCGACCAGGCCGAGCGTGGAGAGCACGACGCCGGGGATGTCCAGCGGCGCGCGGTTGCGGGCGCCGGAGGGCTCACGGATGACGAAGTACGCACCCGCGGCGGCGACGATGGCGAACGGGATGTTGACGAAGAAGGTCCAGCGCCAGTTCAGGTACTCGGTGAGGAAGCCGCCGAGGATCAGCCCGACCGCGCCACCACCACCGGCGATGGCCCCGTAGATGCCGAAGGCCTTGGCCCGCTCCTTGGCGTCGGTGAACATCACGGCGAGCAGGGACAGGGCGGCCGGGGCGAGCAGCGCGCCGAAGACACCCTGGAGGGCCCGGGAGCCGAACATCATCGCCTCGTTCTGGGCCGCCCCGCCGAGCGCGGAGGCCAGGGCGAAGCCGATCAGACCGACGACGAAGGTGCGCTTACGGCCCCAGAGGTCGGCGATCCGGCCGCCGAAGAGGAGGAGCCCGCCGAAGGCGAGGGCGTAGGCGGTGATGACCCACTGCTTGTTGCCGTCGGAGATGCCGAGGTCGGTCTGGGCGGAGGGCAGCGCGATGTTCACGATGGTCGCGTCGAGGACGACCATCAGCTGCGCGAGCGCGATGAAGGCGAGGGCTTTCCAGCGGCTCGGATCGGGAAGGGCGGTGTCTGCCGCGCGGGACAGACCGGCTGTTTTTGGCATGGGTGTAGCCACCTAAGGACGTGCGAGGGCGCCGAGGCGTCGCGAAGTGGGCGTCGGCGGTACGTGCTGGTGTACGCGCGACGGATGAAGTGAGAGGTGCCGACGTGGACGTGCCGGCATGGACGTGCCGACGTGGACGTGCCGGCGTGACGGAAGGGAACGACTAGGTGTACGGGGGCGGTGACATGCCGCCCGGAAGGCTCAGGTCGGTGCGGGCGTCAGGGGCGCCGCAGGTCCTCCAAGGTCGCCGCCGATCCGGGCAGCTCCGAGCGGGCCGGGGTCTCCAGGCCGTCCAGGAACAACTGCAGATGGCGGTGGGTGAACCGGTCGATTCCCTGGCAGGCGATGCCGGGGAGCGGCCGGGTGAGCTGGGAGAGGGCGACGAGTACGTCACCGACGGCGATGTCGGTACGCAGTCGCCCCGCGGACATGGCGCGCGCCACGAGCCCTTCGACGGCCTCTTCGAGGCGCCTGCGCTCGGCGAGCAGTTCGGGGTGGTCCTTGTCGAAGACGCCGGAGAGCATCGGGCACAGCGCGCCGATCCGTTCGTCGGCGGCCGCGTGCACGAAGCGGCTGAGCGCGGCGAACGGGTCGGACTCCGCGGCGACGGCCTCTTCGGCCTTCCGGGTGGTGCGGGAGGTGACCGCGAGGACGACCTCATGGGTGAGGGCGGCCCGGTCGGGGAAGTTCCGGTAGAGCGTGGCGTTGCCGACGCCCGCCCGGCGGGCGACGTCGTCCAGGGCCACGTCCGGCCCGAACTCGACGAACAGCTCGCGTGCGGCCGCGACGATCCGCTCACGGTTGCGCAGCGCGTCGGCCCGCGGACGGACCGTGCGGCACTGTGCGGCCGGTGCGGTGTTCTCGGCGACGGTCTTCACGACGATGCCGTTCCTTCCCTCTGTGTAGCCGGTCAGCCCCTGCGCGTAACCGGGGACCGTTTCCCCGTTTAGCGGGGACACGTATGCAAACGGGGAGAGGATCCCCGCTTATTTCCCACCTCAATGTGACCTGAGTCACATCACCCCGGAGGGAAAACCCACCGATCGGCGCACCCAGCGAGCGGCCCCGGACCGCCCGGCACAGGCTGATCGCCAGAGCGCAGTCAGGGGTCGGCCGACTGCCGCGGACCCCGAAGGCGCCTCTATGCAGCAGCCCCGCCACCGGATACGCAGACACCGCCGCCCGGTCGCCCTGGCCGGAGCGACCGCGCTGGTCATAGCGGCCATGGCCTCGGCCAGCACCACCCTGCCGACCACCGGCCGCGCCTCGGCGGGCCCGGCGGCCACCGCCCAGGACTCCGCGCTCGCCCCGTGCCGGATCTCCGCCACCATGGGCGTCCAGATGTCCGAGGGCCTGCCCACCCCGCCCGGCTACACCCGGTCGACCGGCGAGATCAGAGCGCTCAACCTGATGATCGACTTCCCGGACGCGGAGGGCACGGAGCCCGCGACGGACCGGTACGCGGAGTTCTTCCCGCAGACCTCCGACTGGTTCAGGACCAGCTCCTACGGCCGGCTCGTCTACCGGCCGGAGGCCCCCGTCAAGGACTGGCTGCGGATGCCGATGGCGTTCACGGAGTACGGGATAGAGCGCGGCTCACCGTTCGAGCCGGGCTACCGCCAGCTGGTGAAGGACATCGTGGCGGCCGCCGACCCCCGGGTCGACTTCTCGGAGTACGACCTGGTCAACATCCTGGTCAGCCCGAACGCCGGCCCCTCCGCGCTGGACACCG
This sequence comes from Streptomyces griseus, assembly GCA_002154345.1. Classification (GTDB taxonomy): domain Bacteria; phylum Actinomycetota; class Actinomycetes; order Streptomycetales; family Streptomycetaceae; genus Streptomyces; species Streptomyces caviscabies. The sequence goes on along the minus strand of MUNB01000005.1, from coordinate 25,889 downwards.
TGCTCTCGGTGACCTTCTCCGGCAACGACGAGGCCCCGGAGGCGGACGGCGTACCGCTCGCCAACACCTCGTTCGTCTACAGCCGCCAGGACGACGGGTCGGGGTCGTACGCCGAGACCGGCTACCGCGTCCTGCCGCACGAGAACGGCCACGTCTTCGGGCTGCCCGACCTCTACACGATGGAGGGCGGCGGCTCGGTCGGGCACTGGGACATCATGTCCGAGGACTGGGGCGCCAACAACGACTTCCTGGCCTGGCACAAGTGGAAGCTCGGCTGGCTCGACAACGAACAGATCAGCTGCGCCTCGCAGTCCGGCGTCAGCGAGCACACGCTCGGCCCGCTGGCCACCGAGGGCGGCACCAAGCTCGCCTTCGTCCCGCTGAGCGCCCAGTCCGGCTACGCCGTGGAGGTCCGTACGGCCGGGGGCAACGACGAGGCGGTCTGCCGGCCCGGGGTGCTGATCTACAAGGTCAGCTCGGACGTGGACACCGGCCAGGGCCCGGTCTCCGTCGCCGACGCCACGGAGGACAGCGGCGGCTGCACCCGGCGCCCCAACGTGCACGCGGAACTGTCGGACGCCCCGTTCCGCCCCGGCCAGACGTTCACCGACCGGGCCAACGGCGTACGGATATCCGTGCTGGACGAGGACGACGACGGGAACTACCGGGTACGGGTCACGCGCCCGTGACAGGTGCCGCCGCCTCCAGCAGGGCCCGGAGCCGGTGCTTGAGGAGCTTCCCGGTGGCGTTGCGCGGGAGCGGCTCCTCGGTGAGGAGCACCCGCCCGGGCACCTTGAAGGCGGCGAGCCTCCCGCCGACGTGCTCGCGCAGGTCCTCGGCGGTGACCACGGCCCCGGCGCGCGGCCGGACGACGGCCGCCACCTCCTCCCCCAGCACCGGGTGCGGGATGCCGAGGACGGCGGCGTCGGCCACGTCGGGGTGGTCGTGCAGGACGCCCTCGACCTCGACGCAGGACACGTTCTCGCCGCCCCGGATCACCACGTCCTTGATCCGGTCGACGACGGAGATCCGCCCCTCGCTCCGTACGGCGAGGTCTCCCGTACGGAACCAGCCGCCGTCGGCGAAGGCCTCCTCGGTCGCCGCCGGGTCGCGCCAGTAGCCGCGGAACAGCGACTGGCCGCGCAGCCACAGCTCCCCCGCCTCCCCGTCGGGCAGCTCATCGCCCGACGGCCCGGCGATCCGCGTCTCCGTGACCGGGGTGGGGCGCCCCGCGCCGCCGGGCTCCGCGCGGTACTCGTCGCCGAAGTGCGCGAGGACCCCGCCGCTGGTCTCGGTGAGGCCGTAGCCGTTGCGGGGCTCGACGCGGGTCCCGTAGCGGGCGGTGAGCCGGGCGACCAGGGCGGGCGGCGGCGCGGCTCCCCCGGTGCTGAACAGGCCGAGGCCGCCCAGAGCGTCCCCGTCGCCCGCCCGCTCCGCGGCCTCCAGCAGCTGGAGCCCGGTGGCGGGCACGCCGGAGAAGTGGGTGACGCGGTGCGTACGGATCAGCCGCAGCGCCTCGTCCGCGTCCCACTTGTGCATCAGGACGAGGGCGCCGCCGGCCGCCATGGCGGCGTAGAACCCGGTGAACGCGGCGACGTGGAAGAACGGGAACGTCATCAGCGAGACCGGCGCGGGCCCCTGCCCCGGGATGACGCCGCGCGCCAGCGCGGAAGCCGCCGCGTGGTAACGGGGGTTGAGCGCGGCCCCGGCCTGGGCGAGCTGGGTGGCCACCGCGCCCTTGGGGCGGCCGGTGGTGCCGGAGGTGTAGAGGATCGTGGCGTCGTCCTCGGGCCGGGGCTCCACGTCGGGCGGCGCGGCGAGCGGATCGGGCGCGGGGAACTCCTCGTACCGATCGAGGCGCAGGCCCTCCGCCGTCCGCCCCGCACCGTGGAAGAGAACGACGTACGCCCCGGTACGCCGGGCCCAGCCGGCGACCCGCCCCAGCCGCTCCCCGTCCACGAGGAGCACCCCGGGCTCGCAGTCGTCGAGGGCGTGACCGAACTCCTCCTCGGTCCACCAGGCGTTCAGCGGTACGGCGACGAGACCGGCCAACTGGGCGGCCCAGAAGGCGATCTGCCACTCGGGATGGTTCCGCATCGCGATCACGGCCCGGTCGCCGGAACGCAGTCCGTACCGCTCCCGCAGACGTACGGCGAGGGCGGAGGCGGCCGCGAAGAACTCCCCGTAGCTGTACGTCCGTTCCCCCGCGATCAGGAACGGCGCGTCCCCGTAGGCCCAGGTGGTCTCGACGAACTCCCGCAGCGTACGGGGCCCGTCGGCGTACTCCGGTGCGCCCCGCTCACCGATGACCACGGCGAAGGGCGCGCCGGGTGCGGTGAGGGCGGCCTCGATACGCGCGGCGCGCCGGGCGAGCTCAGCAGCGTCGGCTGATCCGGGGTCCGGGGACGGGACGGTGTGCGGCACGGACGGCCTCTCTCGCGCTGACGCTGGTGCTGATACCGGTACTGATGCTGATACCGGTGCTTGCTGACACACGAGACGCTATGCAAGCGGAGGCGAAGCGCCAAGGGCGGCAGCCCCCGGGGCATCCCTTTTCGGGTCGCTCAGGCGGCGGCCGGGGGCCCGAGCCGCTCGGAGGTCAGCTCTGCGGGAGGAGCGGTCGGCCGAACAGGAACGTCACCGGGGCGACGGAGGCGCTCGTCGGCACCCCGTCCCTGCTCGGCCGGTTCCCGAGGGACGGTCAGGGCGCGGGGAAGGAGAGGCGGACACCGTGCTGTTCCTCGGCGCCCCGGAGGGACGGGACCAGGGTCTCGCGCACCTTGTCGAGCTCGGCGGCATGGTCGGCGAGGAAGTCGGTGCGCAACCGTTCGCGGATCGGTTCGCGGACGGCCTCCACCGGGCGCATGCAGTCGGCGTAGGCGCTGCCCAGGACACGGTTCTCGCGCGGGAGGTCGGCCGGGGCGACGGACTGCAGGCGAGTGTCGGTGTGGCGGAAGAAGCCGTCTTCGTCGGAGACCTCGATGTCGTGGCCCGCGAGGCAGTCGGGCAGGGCGGCCAAGGCCTCGACCGTCGCGGGGTCGTCGTCCAGGGAGCCGAGTTCCTTGAACCACGCGGCCTGGAGCGATGCGTAGGTCCCGCGCAGTACGCCGACGGCGGCGGCGCCCTCATCCTGGCAGCGGCGCACCTCGTCGGGGGAGCCGGAGCGGCCCGTGGCGGCGGGCGCCGCGGGCAGGGGAACCTCGGCGCTGTGGCTGAAGCCGTGCCGGGCGATGAAGTCCAGGTCGGGCAGCTCGAAGAGGCGGATGAACGCGGGCGGCGGGGCGTCCTGGGGGAGGTCGAAGCCGCCCTTTGACGCGCACGAGGCCATGACGGTGTGCGCCACCTGCTGTCCGAACGTGTCCAGCCCCTGTGTCCAGCGGGCTTCCGCACCGGTCGCCGGGAGGAGCATGGTCAGGGGGTCCTTCGGCAGCGCGTGGGTGACCTGGGCCGCTGAGTCCGCGGTGGGCAACGCGGATGACGTCGCCGAGTCCGACGAACCGGCAGCCGTCGAGCAGGCGGTGAGCGCCCACAGGGCCGCTGCTGCGACGACGGCGCGACGAGGTCGTGGCTGTGCCCGACGACGGATCGCCGGGAGGATCACTCGGTCTCTCACACCCATCCTCTTCCTTCTCCCCTGCTCGCTTCGGCGTAGGAGGTGCCGCCGAGGCCGACGGCACCTCCGGATGGCAGCGGGCTGGATCAGTGGGTGATCCGGACCGTGTCACGGCCGTCGTAGTAGCTCGCTATCCCGAACCTGGTGCCGCTGTTGACGTCGGTGCACAGCCAGTACCGGGAGTCGTTGACGCTGTGGTTGCCGTCGGAGGCCTGGACGTAGCCCTTGGCGCAGGTGAACCAGCCGCCGGATCCGAGAAGGCGGCCGGCGTAGCGGTCGTAGCCGCGGGAGGAGGTGTCGTTGGAGTAGGTGAGGTTGAGGTCGCCGCAGGTGCTGTTGGCCTTGCTGAGGATGGTGCTGGAACCCCGGTACCCCGTCGTCAGGGTCGAGGTCACGCAGGCCTGCACCCCCACGTCGGCGGCGGACGCCGTAGGCGCGAGGGCCACACAGGTCGCGGCGGCCGAGGCGATGGCCAGGGCGCCGGCGACGAAGGTTCGCTTCATGAAATTCCCCCATGTGCTGTCGACGAAGGGCGGGCACTGGTTGCCGCCCGGAGTGCTTCGCCCGTCACTCTCCCAACCCTGGGCAGGCGCTCTCCAGAACCTTCGACCTGGGTCGAAAGACCCGGATCAGGCGGCGGACCTCGATGTTCCGGTGCGGAGCAGCGCCGCCCCGACCGGAGTGAGGGTGTGCAGGACAGTGTTCCGCGAACGCCGGGTCGTGATCAGGCCCGCGTTGCGCAGCACGGTGGTGTGGTGCGTGGCGGTGGCGGGCGAGACGCCCAGGCGCTGGGCCAGCTCGGTGGTGGTCGCTCCGTGGGCGAGAGTCCGCAGGGCGGCCGCGCGGGTCTTCCCCAGCAGGGCGCCGAGGGAGACCTCCGAGGGGCGCTCGGGGGCAGGCGCCCAGGTATCGCACAGGGGGTAGACAAGCACGGCCCGTAGCGTGTTGTCGGCCAGGACGACCGGTTTCCGCCAGCAGAAGTAGGACGGGATGAGGCGCAGGCCGCGGCCGTCGAGATGCAGGTCCCGGTCCACGACGTAGTCGATCTCCAGCACCGGCGGGCGCCAGCGTATGCCGGGTGCGAGGCCGCCGAGCAGCCCGTCGACGCCCATGTCGACGGTCACCCGGGCGCATGCGGCCCGCTCAGCGGCGATCCTGGTGAAGACGTCGTCCTGGAACGGCGCGATGACGGCGTCGTGGTAGGCGCGCAGGGCCTTGCCGAGTTCCTCACGGGCCCGGCTCTCCACCAGATTCCCCGCCCAGGGCGGCCCTCCCGTGGTCTCCTGCAGTCTGCGCACTTCGGCGGCCACCCGGGAGGACGGGGTGTCGAGCACCGCGGCGAGTCCCTCGTCCAGTCCCTCGGCGGCCTCGTACGGGGTCAGGAAGTCGGGAAAGTAGGCGGCCCGGGGCACGACGGGGACGAGCAGTCGGCGCACCGCCTTGCCGAGCGGTGTACTCGCCAGGGTGTCCTGGGTGGCGCGGTACCAGTCGGCGTAGGCCCAGCGACCCTGCGAGGTCTGGAGCCGGTGCAGGCTGAAGACGGTCTCCCAGAGCGGATCGGGACGTGTCGCCAGCCTGACACGTGTGAGGTCCGCGGGCGTGAAGTGGATGCGCAGCACGAGAATCGCCCCCCGTTGATGGTCGTCCTGCTCACGGCAAGCGTGGGGGTGGTTGGTACGAAAGGCAAAGCGTTGCCCGGTGTGTCGCCGCTGGGCCGTGACAGGAGCGTCAGGGGCCGGGGACACCTGCTCCGGCCCAGGGTGATCACCCCTTCGGGGAGGGGCGATCACGCGGTCCGCCGAAGCGGAGATGGGCGCCGGAGCATCCGGACGACGGCCGTTGGCGGTAACAGGGGCGACCGGCGGAATCCCTATCCGCTAGGCTGTCAGCGGTCAGTAGGCCTCCAGAGCACCTGCCCGGGAAAGCGTCCCTCAGGACCTCTCCCCAGCACTGTTCCAGAAACTCCTGACCAGGGCGTTTGCCTCACTTCGCCCGGCATCCCCCACTGGGGTTTCCGGCAGGGTTTTCGGCAAGCCCCGCCTTCGTAGCTCAGGGGATAGAGCACCGCTCTCCTAAAGCGGGTGTCGCAGGTTCGAATCCTGCCGGGGGCACAACGTACGACCAAGCCGACCTGGGGCTTCTCCGCCAGGAAGGCGCTGCGGCCGCCGGCTTCACTCGACGGAGTGGAGTCGGCCGCCCGCGGGGGAATGTCGGCCTCGCCCTGCTTCGGCTCCGCAGCCGTCTGCCCAACGATGAGCGCATGTCACTGCACCGTCTGCGTTCGCTGACCCGCCGCGCGCTTCCCGCACTGCTGGTCGTCCAAGTCGCTCTTCTTCCCCTCCAGTCCGCCTCTGCCGCCGAGCACGGGACACACCCCTGCCGGTCGTCCGACACCTGTGGTTCGGTCATCGTCGCCCCGGTCTCCCAGGCGGCCCCGGACGAGGGTGACTGCACCAGCCCGGAGCCGGTCGTGTGCCTGATCCGGAGCGAGACCCCGGAGGAGCGCGAGGTCGCCCGGGATCAGCGGATGCGGTATCACGATCTCCTTGAGGACATGGAGCGTACGGAGTGCGCGATGCGCGCCGAAGGGCGCTCGGAGGAGGACATCGCCCGCACGCTGGTGCAGATGCGCAACGACGCCAAGGACGTCGTCCGGGCCGGTATGACCCCGGAGCAGGTCGCGGAGCTGGAGGCGCGCAACCAGAAGAAGTACGGCAACCCGCTCGGCCCGACGGCGGATCAGCTCTATCTGAAGTACGGCTCCTGGGAGAAGGTCGGCGAAGCCGCCACGCGGTCGAGCGCGGCCGTGGACCGGGAGCTCGGTCTGGAATTCCGTCACTGCCCGTGTGATGTGCTCCAGGCCGCCTGAATCGCCCCGCACCGCCCGTGACCGTACGGGAGGGAATGCCGCTGCGGCCCGCCCCCACCTCGGCGAGGAAGGGGGCGGGCCGCAGCGGCGTGTCAGCCGTGTGTCAGCCGTTCGGGGCGCTGTCCACCTGGAAGTTCATCTTGACGTTGCCGTTGACGACCGAGGTCGCGGTGACCGTCACGCCGTACTGCTTGCCGTCCGCGGCCAGTTGGCACCGGATGGTGGCGTTCACCCGGGCCGGGAGGTCCTGGGGGCAGGAGAAGGCGTCGGGGGCCTGGCCCGTCTGGGCCGTCAGGGCGGCCTTGCCCTGACGGGCGACCTCCGCCCTGTCCACCGTCTGCGCCCCGCCGCCACTACCCGCGCTCGGGGTGCCGGAGGGCTGCTCGGAGGGGTCAGGCGCCGCGGAGCCGCCCGCGTCGGGGGCGTCGTCGACCTTGAAGTCCATCTTGACCTTGTCGTCGTCGACCGACGTCGCGGTGGCCGTCATCCCCAGCTTCTGGCCGCCCACGGTCAGCTCGCAGCGCGTCGTCTCGCCCGCCTCGGCCTTGAGGTCGTCCTCGCAGGTGACATCGTCGATCTCGCGGCCGATCTTCTTGCTCAGGGCCGCCGACGCCTGCTTCGCGACCTCCTCCTTGCTCACCGCCTTGGGGCTGCCCACGCTGACCGAGCAACCTGCGACGAGGAACGCCGCCAGCACCCCCACCGCCGCTCGCGCCATGATCCGGCTCCGTGCCGACCGCTGCATCGCGCTCCCCCAAGATATGTTCATGTCAAGCATTTGGGCGGCCAACGTATCACTCGGTTCCGGCCTCTCGGGCCCTTACGAGACGGCCTCCTCGATCACGTGCGCCGCGATCCGCGCCATCAGCGGATTCGACTCCCGGTAGTGCGCGAGCTCCATCAGGGCGATCGACAGCGCCCAGCCCCGCCCCCGCGTCCAGGTCGCGTCGTCGGCCGCCACCGCCGTACGGAATGCCTCCCTGGCCCCGGCCGTCAGCAGGTACCAGGCCGCGATCAGGTCGACGGCGGGGTCGGCCAGGCCGGTGCAGCCGAAGTCGATGACCGCGGTGAGGCGGCCGTCCGCGACCAGGACGTTGCCCGGCTGGAGGTCCCCGTGCGCCCAGACGGGGTGGGCCGTGAAGGGCGGGGCGGCCAGGGAATCGGTCCAGGCGGCGGTGGTGTTCCCCAGGTCCACGACACCGTCCAGGGCCGCCAGCGCCTCGCGGGTCGCCCGGTCGCGGGAGGCCAGGGGCTCGGCGCGGTAGGCGGGCGGGGCGTCCGTCGGGGCGATCCGGCGCAGCGCCAGCACGAACTCCGCCAGGTCCGCAGCGAGCAGCTCGGAGGACGAAGAGGCGTCGCCGGGGCCCGGGTTCGTGCCTTCCAGCCAGGTGTGGACCGACCAGGGCCGGGGGAACGCCTCGCACGGAACGCCCTGCGCCAGCGGGAGCGGTACGGGGAAGGGCAGGCGTGGAGCCAGCCTCGGCAGCCAGCGGTGCTCCGTCGCCACATCCGCCGCGCTGCCGTCGGTACGGGGCAGCCGTACGGACTTGTCGGCGCCCAGGCGGTAGATCGCGTTCGCGGTCCCGCTCGCCTCGACCGCCTCCACGGGCAGGTCCGCCCACTGCGGGAACTGGGCGGCGATCAGGCCGCGTACGAGCGACGGTTCGATGATCATGCGGCGATCGAACCAGGCGGCGCCCGGCCCGCACAACACGCACCGCCCCGCCGGTAATTCGGTGGGGCGCGGCGCACCCCGTACGGGAGGATCAGCGGCCATGACCCGCCCCCCGCGCACCCTCGTCCTTCCGCCCCGACTCACCGTCTCCGCACGGACGTTACGGGCCACCGCGCTGCGGCGCGGGCTGCGGATCGTGGAGGCGACCGCCTCCGCCGTCGCGGCATCGGCGTCGGAACTCGAAGGCGGTGCCGTGCATCTGCATGCCGGGCCCTCCTTCGCCGACGTCGTGGCCCCGACGCTCGGCATCGCCCTCCTGGAGGCTCCCGCCGACTGGCTCGCCCTGCTTCCCCGGGCGCTCACCCGGCGGGACGTCCGGGCGATGCCCATCGGCGACGCGTACCGGCTGCGCCGCCCCGCCTTCGTCAAGTCACCCAACGACAAGAGCATTTCGGCGCTCGTGTACGCGGACGGGTCCCGGCTGCCCGGACCCGATGCCGTGGATCCGGCGACCGTGGTGCTGGTGAGCGACGTGATGACGTTCGCCGTCGAGTACCGGCTGCATGTTCTCGACGGGGCCGTCCGCACGGCCGGGCAGTACGCCGAGGCCGGCCGGCTCCGGCTCGGGCCGCCGGACGGTGACGCGCTCGCCTTCGGGCGGGACGTCCTCGCGGCCGCCGGGGCGAGCCTGCCCTCCGCGATCGTCGTCGACGTCGGCCGGGACGACGAGGGCCAGTGGGCGGTGATCGAGGCGAACGCTGCCTGGGCCAGCGGGTGTTACCTGGCCGATCCCGAACGCGCCCTGGACACCGTCCTCCGCGCCGCCGGGCCCGCCGCCGACCTGTCACCGCGCGACCGCACCTTCGTACGGTGAGGGAGCCACGGGCCCGTCGCCGTACGAGCCTTCGCCCTCGCGCGGTGAAAGCCCCGGCGGCGTACGGCCCTTCGCCCTCGCGCGGTGAGAGTCCCGGCGGCGCTCAGTGGCAGGTCGCCCGCATCTGCGCCGCCGCGTGGTGCGCGCCGACCCGCCCCGCGTCGCCCCAGTCCCGGCCCCGGTCGATGAGCTGCACCGCGAAGACCTCGCCCTTGACCGGGTAGCTGCGCACCGGGACCGCGCTCCCCCGGTGTTCCGTCTGGCGTACGGCGAACCCGGTGTACGCGGAGTCCGCGTCGTCCGGGTCCGAGAGCACCCGGTAGACCGTCGGGTCTCCGGCGGCGTCGCGCGGGCGGCCGCTGTCGGGGACGAAGACGGTCAGCGCGCACTCGCTGAACCCCCGGCCCAGCCGCCAGGCCCAGACCGCCGTGGAGCCCCGGTCCTCCGTCGGGCTGCCCGACATCGGGACCGCGCTGAACCGGCCGTCGCACCCGCCGCCGTCGAAGCCGCCGTTCTCGACCGTGTACCAGCCCGCGTCCCCGCTCTCGAAACGGCCGCGCTCCGTGTACGTACCCGCCGAGCAGCCGGGGCCGGCCCACTGTGTGAAGCGGTCCCCGTCCGTCGGGGGCTCCGACGAGGTTCCCGAGGGGACCGGTCCGTCCGCACCCGCGCCCGGGGCCGCCGGGCCCGGTCCCGGGGCGATCCTCGTGGGGGCCCCGCCGCCGACCCGGTCGGGCAGCGCGCCCGCCCGGCCCGCCGCGTCCGTCCGGCTGCCGCCACCGCCCAGGCCCCCGCCGACCAGCAGCGAGGCGACGGTGACCAGGCCTCCGGCGGCCACCACGACGCCCGCCGCGAGCAGGGCCTTGCGCCGGCGCGGCAGGGTGGAGAGCCGGCCCGTCAGCGTCTCGCGCACGACCCAGGATCCGTCCGTGCCGGCCGCGCGGGACGTCCCCGCCCCGCAGCCGGGGCAGACCATTCCGGGCAGCGGGCCTCGCCGCCCGCCGCCGCAGTGTTGGCACCTCATGGCAGGACACCTTGCCAGGGCGCCGCCCGCAGAGGGAGTGCCCGTACCCGATGGCCCGTACACGGGACGTACGGGCCGGTGTGAGCAACGCCCTTTCCCTACCGGCCCGTTCGCCTTCGAAAAGCGGAATGCGGGATGCGGACCACGGAAAGCGGAGGGGTCAGCTCAGCTCTTCGGGGCAGGGCGTGCCCGGCTGGAGTTGGTACGGGGCCGCCAGCCGGTACACACCCGGTCGTGGCGCGAGCAGTTCGGTCCACTCGTCGCCGTACGGGCCCTCCTCGACCTTGTTCAGGCAGCCGTGCGTGTTGGTGTACGTCTTCGGCGCGGTCTCGTCCACCGCCGACCGCTCCTTCGACTCCTCGGTCTCCAGCGGGCGCTCCACGCTCTTGCCGTCCTCGTCGACGAGGGCCAGCCACCGCGTGTACGGGATCCGGATCAGCACCCGGCCCGCCGACTTCACCGTGATCGTCAGCTCGTCCGCGCCCGCCCGTTCCACCGTCGCCGGCGGGTCGGCCAGCGGCACCGGGTCCAGCACGCGGAAGAGCTTCCAGTTCGCGTCGCCCCAGATCTGGCGCAGATACGGCTGCCCCTGCTCGACCAGCTCCGCCTCCTGGACCGCCCCGTTGTCCGGCCGGTCCTTGGGCAGCACCACGTAGTGCACGGCCCAGCGGTCCAGCCACTCCCGGTAGTTCACCGGGTCGAGCGTGTCGTCGTAGAAGAGCGGGTTGCGCTTCATGTCCGCCTGGCGGTTCCAGCCGCGCGCCAGGTTGACGTACGGGGCGAGCGCCGATGACTCGCGGTGACTGCTCGCGGGCACCACCTCGACCCGGCCGCGCTCCGCCTCCACCTGCTGGAGCTGGTTGATCAGCGGGGCCAGTTCGCGGTTCCAGGACGCGGCGGGCGCGGTCCGGACGATGTCGTCGACGCCCTTGAAGCCGATCCAGAAGTTGAGGCCCACGAAGGCCAGGACCAGGGCGTACCAGCGGCGGCTGCGCGGCGCCGTGTACGGCAGGGCGGCGAGCAGCGCCACCCCGGCGAACAGCATCGCCATGCGCGTGATGTTCGACCCGATCTGCGAGTCGATGACATACGTGAGGAGCGTCCCGAGTCCGTAGACGGCGGCGGCGGTGCGGACCGTGCTCCAGTCGCGCGGTACGAGGAGGAAGACCAGCACCGAGAAGACGAACGGCAGCGACAGCGTGCCGAGCGACATCGGCTGCGTACCCGAGAACGGGAACAGCCAGGCCGACAGACCGACCACGGCGACCGGGGCGAGGCCGATCGCGTACGCGCCGGGGCGGCGTTTGTGGAGGAACAGCGCCGCCGCGACGACGCCCAGGAAGAGTCCGGCGACCGGGCTGGACGCGGTCGCGAGGGCGGCGAGCGGGGCGGCGACGGCGGCCTTGGCCCACCGCTTGTACCGCCACCGGTAGGGCCAGCAGAACACCGCGGCCACCGCGCCGACGGCGAACATCATGCCGAGCCCGAACGTCACCCGGCCCGACAGCGCGTTGCACAGGAACGCGAAGACCCCGGCGAGCGAGCAGGCCAGCGGATTGCGGACGGCCGGCACCCGGACCAGGATCAGCGCGGTCAGCGCGGAGGAGACCGTACCGACGATCATCATCGTCGTACGGACGCCGAGCAGCGACATCAGATAGGGCGAGACCACGCTGTACGAGACGGGGTGCATGCCCCCGTACCAGGCGAGGTTGTACGCGGTGCCGGGGTGCCGGCCCACGAACTCGGCCCAGGCGTCCTGCGCGGCGATGTCACCGCCGGTGTTGGCGAAGAAGAAGAACCAGAGGAGATGGAGGACGGCGGCGGCCGCCGTCGCGACGGTGACCGGGTGGCGCAGCAGCCGGCGGGCCCGGACGTGCGGTGTGCCGGCTTCGGCGGATGCCGCGGCCGGTCCCTCGGCGGGAGACTCCGGGAGGCGGGGGGACGGCACGCGGACGTGCAGGGCGTCGTCGCCCACGGCACCCGTGGTCCCGTCCGCCTCGCGGCCGGGTTTCGGCTCCGCGGTGGTCACTACGGCTCTCCCCGTCTCCGCCGGCCCCGTACCTCCTCTTGGACGCGTTCCGGCGTCCTTGAGTTGTCCGGGGACGCTAACACGGACCTCCGACACGTTTCTCTGTCATAACCGGCACAGGGCGGGGAGGGGCGGGCTGCGCCGCCCGCCCCTCCCCGCTGGTGTCTCGACCTGGTGTCTCGACCTGGTGTCTCAGCCGATCCTGGTCAGCTTGTCGCCGAAGGCCGGCTGGTCCAGGTCGGACTGCAGCACCACCGGCGCCGTGACCTTCCCGGTGCCGGTGCCCACGGTCACCGAACCGACCTCGCTGCCGGCCTTCGCCTCGCGGTCGATGCCCTTGCCGTTGTCCGTGACCTTGAGCTCGACCTCCAGGCCGGACCAGCCGACCGCCTTGAGGTTCTTGGTGGCGACCACCGGGGTCTGCCCGCCGAATCCGTTGTCCACGTACCCGACGACATCGCCCTTCTTCACCACCGTCGCCGAGGTGACGGCCTCCTGCGCGTCCTTGATCAGCTTCAGGCTGTTCTGGAGCGACAGCTCCAGGCTGTCGTAGACCCGGCCGGTCCCCGCCTGCTGGCCCATGACCGCGCCGTAGATCCACAGCATCTTGCCGTCGACCTTGGTGTTCGCGGACCAGAGCAGGTTGCCGCCCGCCGGGGTGGAGGAGCCGGTCTTGATGCCGCTCACGCCCGGCTGCAGCAGCAGGTTGTTGTTGTTGTAGATCTTGCCGTCGATGCCCTCGATCTCGACCTCGGGCATGTCCACGATCTCCCGGAAGACCTCGTTGCGCATGACCGCCTGCGCCAGCTTCAGCTGGTCGGTGGCCGTGGAGACGGTGGTCTTCTCCAGGCCGCTCGGGTCGGTGTACGTCGAGCCGGTCATGCCGAGGTCCTCGGCCGCCTCGTTCATCTTCTCGATGAACGCGTCCTCGGAACCCGCGTCCCAGCGGGCGAGCAGCCGCGCCGCGTTGTTCCCCGAGGGGATCATCAGCAGCTGGAGCATCTGCCGCTGGGTGAGCTCCTGGCCCTTGGACAGCGGGGCCGTCGACTCGTCGGGACGCTTGGACTCGTCCTCCGCCTTCTGGTCGACCGTGATCTTCTCGCCCTCCTCGTCACCCTTGAGCGGGTGCTCCTGGAGGATCACGTAGGCGGTCATGACCTTCGCGACGCTCGCGATCGGGGCGGGCTTCTGCGCGCCCTCGGAGCCGAGCGAGCCGACGCCGTCCACCATCACGGCCGACTGCCCCTGGCCCGGCCAGGTCAGCTTCGTCGCCCCGCCCTCGAAGGTGTACGTCGGCTTCGCCGTGAGCTCCAGCGAGGGCTCCGGCAGCGGGCGCATCACCTGCACGATCGCAAAGACGATCAAGAGGAGGAGCACCAGCGGGGTCCAGATCTTGACCCGTCGCACGGCGGTCCGGACCGGGGTCTCCGGGGGCGGCGGGGTGTTCGTCAGCTCGGCGAGCAGGTCGAGCGGCGGCCTCGGCGGCAGCGGCTGCTGCCGGGTCCGCTCGGCCGCCGCCCAGGAGGGGGCGGCCGCGGGCGCCGGAGCGGCCGGAGCGGCGCTCTCCGGGGTGCGCGCGGACGCGTCGGGCCGGGCGTCGGACCCGGTGCCGGTGCCGGTGCCGGGTGCTGCCTCGGGGTCGGGCTTACGGGGTGCGGTAGCGGGCCGTACGTCGTCGGAGCGCAGCGGCACGAACGTGCTCGTGCGCTCGGCGTCGCTCTCGGGCCTGCTCCCGGACCGGTCGTCCGGCGTGCCTTCGGGCTTGCCCTCGGACGTGCTTTCCGGCGTGCTCTCGCGGGGCGGGAGCTTCAGCGCGGTCGTCGCCTGGTCGACGCGCTCGGCCGGCTTGACCGCCTTGAAGATGGCGGTGGGCTGATCGATTCCTCGCAGGTCGGAGGCGTCGTCGGCGGCCGGCTCGGAGGCGGTGTCCGGCTCGGCGTCGGCGTCAGGGCCGGGCTTCGCCGTGTCGTCCGGCTCACCCTTCGGCTCCGGCTTCGACTCCTGCTCCGGCTTCGCGTCCGCCTCGGGCTCGGCCTTCGACTCGGCCTTGGGCGCGGCCTTGGGCGCGACGTCGGGCTCGGGCTCGGGCTCCGTCTCGGCCTCGGGCTTCGGCTCCGCCGTCGCGGAGGGCGCGTCCTTGCCGTCGGCCTCGGCCTCGGGCTCCTCGTCGGAGTCCGCGGCGTCCTCGGCGTCCGCCGCCGGCTTGTCCTCGCCCGCGGCATCGACCCAGGCGGCCACCGCGTCCCGCAGTCGACCGTCCCCGGCATCGGCGCCCGCTTCGGCCTCAACCTCGGCATCGGCATCGGAATCGGCCGCCGGCTCGTCCGCCGAAGCCTCAGCAGACGTCTCCGGGCCGGGCGTCTCCGGGTCGGACGCCTCCACGTCCGCGTCCGGGCTCGTACGGCCCTCAGCGGCCCCCGTGCCCTCCGGAGGCGTGGCAGCCTCCTCAGCGGCCTCGGAGGCCGTCACATCCGCGCTCTCCGGCTCGGGCTCGGCCTCCGGCGCGCGCCGGGCGGCGTCCTCCGGAAGCCGGGGACGGAACACCGCGGTCGCCGTGTCGGACGCGGGCCGCGCGTCGGCACCCGAACCCCCACCCGTACCCGAGTCCGCGTCCGCGCCCGAATCCGCACCCTTGTCCGCGGCGTCCGCGTTCGCGTCGGCATCGGGGTCACGGAACACGGCGAAGCGCGGGTCGCGTTCCTCCGCAGCCGTCCCCGACGACTTCCGCTGCTCCGTTTTGTCGGGGGACTCGCCCGCCACCGATGCCTCCTCATGCGCTGCGGGGCCACCCCGCGCTGTCCGAACCATCTACCAGTGTCCTGTGTGAACCCCTGGCCGAGCTGCTAGACGAGAACGACATAGCTACTGGTTCCCGTACAAAGCAGTCAGGCGCTCTCGACAGATGAATGTGAGAGGGGTCACCCTGTCAGACATCCACGCGGGGAGGCATGGATGGGCAGGAGCCGCAGAACAATCCCGGAGGAGCTTCTGTTGCTCGCTCTGGACCCGACCACGGGTACCACAGCGCAGCCGCAGTCGCTCGACCTCGGCCTGGCCGGGGCACAGCTAGTGGAGCTGGCTCTGGCAGGACGGATAGCCCCTGACGGGGATCGTATCGCCGTGGTGATGCCACGGCCGACAGGAGATCCGACTCTGGACTCCGCACTGGAACTGCTGCGCCGTCGTGGCAGTCCGGTCCGGGCGGTCCACTGGATCGGCGGACCCCGGCTGGGGCTGCGCCAGATCTATCTCGCTCATCTGGAGCGGTGCGGCATGGTTCATGCCGTGGCGGGCCAGATGTGCGGAGTGCTGCCGACGACTCGCTACCAAGCGACGGAGACGGCGATCAGCCGGGACATCAGGAACCGGCTGGACAGCGCGATCCGCACCGGCGTACCGCCGGACCCGCGGACCGCGGCGCTCGCCGCACTGGCCCACGCGGTCGGACTCGGCAAGCACCTGTACCCCGGGAACGAGGGGCGCTCATCGCGCTCCCGGCTCCGGGATCTGATCAGGCACGACCCGATGGGCGGTCTCGTGGCGCACGCCGTGATGGACGTCCAGAACGGGGTGGCGGTCCAGCCACGCCGTACGCAGCAGGCAGCGGGCGTTCCGTTGCAGCCGCAAGCACAGGCCCGCCGAGGCAGCATGGCGCACACCGCCGCGAGCTGACCGCACGGACCTGGGAACAGCACACAACAGCACACCGCCGTACCGTCGTCAGTCATCACAGGACCCGGTCCGGGAGCCGCACCACGCACGGGGCAGCCGGTAGTCACCATCACCGGCTGCCCCGTGCGCTTGTGCGCCGCCGTGCGCACCGGTGCGCACGCCCCCGGTGGCCTGCGTGTGGCCGTTTCCCAGCGCGGCCGGGGCAAGGGGTGGCAATCTGCTGAGCAGTAGATACGCACAGCTACATAGCCGGAGGTGCCGTTTCCGTGCCGTCCAACGTCAATCCCACTGTCAGGCGACGCAGGTTGGGCCAGGAATTGCGCCGCCTGCGCGAACTCAAAGGCATGACGGCCGAGGAAGTGGCGGAGCGGCTGCTGGTCTCGCAGTCGAAGATCAGCCGCCTGGAGAACGGCCGCCGCTCCATCAGCCAGCGCGACGTGCGCGACCTCTGCGGGGTGTACGAGGTCGAGGACCACCGCATCGTCGACTCGCTCATGCAGATGGCGAAGGACTCCCGTCAGCAGGGCTGGTGGCACGCCTTCGGCGACATCCCGTACAGCGTCTACATCGGTCTGGAGACCGACGCGGAGTCGCTGCGGGTGTACGAGCCCCAGATGATCCCGGGCCTGCTCCAGACCCGGGCGTACGCCGAGGCCCTGATCAGCGGTGCGCTTCCCGAGGCACCGCCGTCGGACATCGAGAAGCGCGTGAACGTACGGTCGCGGCGGCAGGACCGGGTCAACGCCCCGGACAATCCGCTGCGGCTGTGGGCGGTGATCGACGAGTCGGCGCTGCGCCGGGTGGTCGGCGACAAGCAGGTGATGATCGACCAGCTGGAACACCTCGTCGAGCAGTCGCATCTGCCGCACGTCACCGTGCAGGTGCTGCCGTTCGAGATGGGTGCGCACCCGGGCATCAACGGCCAGTACGCGATCCTGGAGTTCCCGGACGCCGCGGACTCCAGCGTCGTCTACATCGAGGGCGTCACGAGCGATCTCTATCTGGAGAAGGCGAACGACGTGCAGCGCTACAGCGTGATGTACGAGCATCTGCGGGCGCAGGCGCTGAACGTGGAGCAGACCCGGGAGTTCATCAGCAAGATCGCCAAGTCGTACACGAGCTGAGACGTCGCCGTCGCATACGAGCCATTCCGGGAGCGGTTGTGAGTGATTGGGCGGCGGGATGGTACACCGCCGCCCACTCTCTCCGTCGGGCATACCAGGGAAAGACCATCCGGTCGAGTGAACAGCCATCTCATGGACGGGGCTTGGCGAGTAGCGTCGATCACGCCAATCGGAATCAGGTTGGTGCGACCCACCCAACTCTCTGAACCGGAGTGAACATGGCAATTCTTCAGGGTGCTACGGACCAGTGGACGAAGTCGTCGTACTCCGGGGGCAACGGCGCGTGCGTCGAGGTCAAGTCCCCGGTCGCGCTGTCCATCGCCGTACGTGACTCGAAGGCCCCCGAGGGCCCCTCGCTGACCTTCGTCCCCGGTGCGTGGAACGCCTTCGTGCGCGATGTCGCCACCGGCGCGGTCGACGCCTGATCGCGCATCACCGCAGCACGACAACAGAGCAGAGCAGCACCACCGCAGCACAGCATCAGAGCAGAGCAGCACCACCGCACCACCCGATGGAGCCCTCTCGACCGGTTCGCCGTCCTGGCCGAGGGGGCTCAGCTCGATCCGGAACCGCGCTCCGGCGTCACCGCAGCCGGTCGACGTACAGGTCCGTCCCCGGCACCGTCGGCACGAACGGGGCGACCAGCTCGACCCGCCCGAGCCCGGTCTCCGCGACCGCCGCGTCCAGACCGGTGAAGCGCTCCTCCCAGCAGGTCCGCGGGTCCTCCTGGAGGAACCACAGCAGCGTCAGCCGGCTGTCGACCCCCTCGACCTGCTTCACGTACGTCATCCGGTCGCCGGGCAGCGGCGTCGGCCGGAACACCGTGACCATGGCCGCGGGCGACCCCTTCAGCCGTTTCGGAAGATGGCGCGATCTCAGCCATTCCAGCAGCTCCGCCCGCTGTTCGGGCCCTTCGGCGTCGACGACCTGGAGGACGAGGCCCGCGTACGGGTGGTCGAGCGCGTGGAAGTCCCGGGGGCCGGCGGCCCCGTCGCGGTAGACGGTCGCCTCGTGGTCCTGGAAGGCCGTGAAGACATGGGTGCGGTCCTGATAGACCCGGCCGTCCCGGTTCAGCCGCTTGTTGATGGCGACGGTCCACTTCATGTGGTCGTCGTAGCGCCCCTCGGTCACCCAGTACGTCGACAGGTAGCAGCCCGCGGAGACCGGCCGGGCCACCGCCGACTTCTCCGGATACCGCAGCTCCTGGAGGTCCTTGGTGGCCACCCAGCGCCGCCCGGCGAACATCCACGGCATCGCCGTCGCACCCGCGTAGTAGTGGTCGTCCTCGTACCAGCGGTTGTAGGCGTACTCATGGCCCGGATGCGGTTCGACCATGGTGATCAGGGCATGCCCCGGCCGCACCCCGTACGGCCCGGCCGCCGCCAGTTCCGCATACCTCGCGCCGCTCCCCTCGCCGCCCCTCTCGCCGCACCCCTCGCTCCGCGTCCCGTCATCGCCCACCGGATCCCCTTCCCTCTTCCATCGGCCCGCACGTCCCCCTACTCTGACGGTCCGTCAGATGAACTTCCAGGGCCGGGAGGCGCCGATGTTGCTCGCGGGGAAGACCGTCATCGTGTCCGGCGTCGGGCCGGGGCTCGGGCACCGGGTCGCGGAGACCGTGGTGCGCGACGGCGGGCGCGCGGTGCTCGGTGCGCGTACGGCGGCGAACCTGGCCAAGTCGGCGGCGGAGATCGACCCGGCGGGCCGGCACACGGCCCACCTGCCGACCGACATCACGGACGAGGCGCAGTGCGAGGCGCTGGCCGCACTGGCGGTGGAGCGGTTCGGCGGCATCGACGCGGTGGTCCACGTGGCCGCCTGGGACAGCTACTTCGGCGGACTCCAGGACGCGGACTTCGCCACCTGGCAGTCGGTCATCGACGTGAACCTGCTCGGTACGCTGCGGATGACCCGGGCCTGCCTGCCCGCGCTCAAGGAGCGGGGCGGCTCGGTGGTGGTGATCGGCACGCAGTCCGCGGTGGCCGCCCCGTCCCAGGTGTGGCAGGCGGCGTACGCGGCGTCCAAGGGGGCGCTCACCTCGGCGATGTACTCGCTCGCCCGGGAGCTGGGGCCGGACCGGATCCGGGTCAACACGGTGCTGCCGGGCTGGATGTGGGGGCCGCCGGTGCAGGCGTACGTCCAGTTCGCCGCGCACTCCGAAGGCGTACCGGAGTCCGAGGTGCTGGCCCGGCTCACCGAGCGGATGGCACTGCCGGAGCTGGCCACGGACGGGGACGTGGCGGAGGCCGTCGCCTTCCTGGCCTCCGACCGGGCCCGGGCGATCACCGGCCAGTCACTGCTGGTCAACGCGGGTGAGCTGATGCGTTGACGCGTTCACACACGAACCACCCCTCCTCTCGGCCCCCTCGGACCCCTCGAACTCATCGAACCTCTCGGACTTCTCGGCCGCACGGGACCCGCATCCCGTGCGGCCTTCGCGCGTTGCCGCACGCGCCCTGACGTCTCCGAACCTCTTCGAACTTCTCTTCGCTCTGCTTCTCTTCGCTTCTCTTCTGCACAGCCTGACGAAGTGCCCGCCCATCGTGTGGCCGCCGTCACGTTCGCGACAACGCCCCACAAGGTCAAGAACAAGTAAAATCGTTCGTCTTGCTGATTGTCGTTCACATCCATGACCGTAGACAGTCTTGACCGTGGCCCCTCACAGGGGGTTCAATCCCCGAAGTCCCCGCTCCCGCAAGGGGACGCCGCTGAACGGCCGTACCGACGAAGTGCGTTCCCGTTCACAAGGCGGACCCCTGGAGGGGGACATGAACAGTCTCGACTGGACTGTGCTCATCGGCTACTTCGGCGTGATGGTCGCGATCGGACTCTGGTCGCACAAGCGCGTGGACAACGTCAGCGACTTCTTCACGGCCGGCGGCAAGATGCCGTGGTGGCTGTCGGGCATCTCGCACCACATGTCCGGCTACAGCGCGGTGATGTTCACCGGTTACGCCGGCATCGCGTACCAGTACGGGGTCACGTCCTTCGTGACCTGGTCGCTGCCGATCGCCATCGGCATCTTCATCGGCGCGAAGCTCTTCGCGCCCCGGCTGAACCGGCTGCGCTCGCGGCTCCATGTCGCCTCGCCGCTGGAGTACCTCAAGAACCGCTACAACATCCAGACCCAGCAGGCGCTCGCCTGGTCCGGGCTGCTGCTGAAGATCGTGGACGTCGGCGCGAAGTGGGCGGCCATCGCCACCCTGTTGTCGGTGTTCACCGGCCTCTCCATCACCCAGGGCATCCTGATCACCGGCGTCGTCACCGGGATCTACTGCACGGTCGGCGGGCTGTGGGCGGACGCCCTCACCGAACTGGGCCAGTTCATCATCCAGTTGTTCGCCGGCCTGGCGATGCTGTTCGCCGTGATGAGCAAGCTCGACGGCTTCTCCACCCTGTGGACGGTGTGGGACAAGCTCCCGGAAGGGCACGCGGACCCGACCGCGGGCCCGTACACGGTGACGTTCCTGATGGCGTTCCTGTTCATCAAGACCTTCGAGTACAACGGCGGCATGTGGAACCAGGCCCAGCGGTACATGGCGACCGACTCGGCCGCCTCCGCGACGCGCTCCGCGCGGCTCTCGGCACTGCTCTGGCTCGTCTGGCCGGTGGTGCTGTTCTTCCCGATGTGGTGCGCCCCGCTGCTGGTCGACGCGCAGAAGCCGGACGCCTCCGACAGCTACGCCCTGATGACCGAACAGCTGCTCCCGCACGGGCTGTTGGGGCTGGTCATCGTCGGCTTCTTCTCGCACACGATGGCCATGTGCTCCTCGGACGCCAACGCCATCGCGGCCGTCTTCACCCGGGACATCGCGCCGACCCTCTCCAAGGCGGCGCGCGGCTGGAGCGAGCGGGCCGGGCTGATCGCGGCCCGCTGGACCACGGTGGCCTTCCTGGCCCTGTCGATGGCCATCGCCACGCAGATCAACTCGCCCACGTTCAAGGACATCATCACCGTCGTGATCAAGTGGGTCGCCGGGCTGATGGGTCCGATCGCGATCCCGTTCATGCTGGGTCTGCTGCGCCCGTTCCGGAAGTCCGGGCCGACGGCGGCGCTGATCAGCTGGGCTGCGGGCCTGATCGCCTTCTGGCTGGTCAACTACCCGATCAACTGGGCCGTCGAGGGCGGCGTGCCGCTCCAGTACCAGGTGTCCGTACCGCTGGCCGTCTCGCTCCTGCTCTACATCCTGATCGGCTTCGTGAAGCCGGAGGACACCCCGGAGCGCGACGCGATCCTGACGAAGATCAACGAAGGCGACGGTGACGACGGCGGTGACGGTACGGCGACGGCCGCCGCGATCCCCGCCCAGGACGGAGGCCCGACCCCCGCACCTCAGCCGCGCGGGTAGTCGGCGGACCGCACCTCAGCCGCGCGGGTAGCGGGCCAGCCAGCCCGGGGCGACGGCCGACGGGCTGTGCAGGGCGGGGCCCTGGGTCATCTCCATCGCGAAGTCGTCGGCCAGTTCGAGGAGCGTGGACCTCCCCTCCAGCTCCGCGAGCCAGGCCGGCGGCAGCGCGGTCTCGCCGTGCAGCGCCCCGAGCAGCGCACCGCAGACCGACCCGGTGGCGCGGGAGGGGCCGCTGTGGTTCACCGCGAGCCGCAGCCCGTGCCGGATGTCCTCACTGACCAGCGCGCAGTACACGGCGACGGCCAGAACCTCCTCGGCGGCGTCGCTCGCGCCCAGCGCCTCGATCAGCGCCGGACCCGGGATCCCCTGCCGCACCGAGCCCAGCGCCTGCCGCAGCGCCTCGGTCACCGGCTCGTGGCCGGGGCGTTCCGTGAGCAGGGCCAGCGTGTGCTGCACGGCGCCGTCCAGGCTCTCGCCGCGCGCGAGCCCGTGGACCAGTACGGCGAAGGCTCCGGCGGACAGCTGGGCCGCGGGGTGGCCGTGGGACTGGGCCGCGCACTCGACGGCGAGCTGGAGCACGAGCCCCGGCTCCCAGCCCACCAGGAGCCCGAACGGCGCGGACCGGGTGAGCGCGCCCGCGTCCCGGGCGGTGGGGTTCTTCGGCCGGTCCAGGGTGCCCATGACGGTGTCGCCGAAGCCGCCGAGGCATTCCCGGGCGGGGTCGCGGCGGGCGTAGAGCCACTCCTCGGCGGCCAGCCAGCCGTTGTCCTCGCGCCGTTCGTCGGGCCCCCAGTGGTGCTGGGTGGCGGCCCAGCGCAGATGGGCCCGGTGCACGTCGGTGGGCGGGTGCCAGGCTCCGGTGTCGCGGCGGACCTGGGCGCGGATGAGTCCGTCGACGGTGAACAGGGTGAGCTGGGTGAGGGCGGTGACGGCGCCGCGTCTGCCGTGCGCGGGAACGTAGTCGGTGACGCCTTCGACCCCGTGGGCGGCGCGGATCTCCTCCAGCACGAGCGCGCTGACCCCGGCCCCGAGCGCGTCCCCGACGGCTCCGCCGAGCAGGGCCCCGCGGACCCGGCTGCGGAAGTCCTGCTGCTCGGCCCGGCCCCAGACCGCCGTGGTCCCTGTGCTCACCCCGCCCCCTCCCGTCACCGCTCCCGGCACCACGTGCTCGCCTCCGCGGGCCTCTGCGGGCGACCGCGCAAGCACTGTAATCGAACGGGAACGGGCGGTAGAGGGCGCGACCGGGGTACGTACGGGTATGTCGACGGACGTCCCGCAGGTCGTTTTTGGGCGGTGGGCGGACGGCCCCGCCCGGCTCAGAAATCGTCCGGCATGATCCGGAAGTGCGTATAGCGGCCCGCGAGCGGCCGCAGCGCGCGGAAGTCACGGATGTCCCGGGTCAGCACGGCGTCCGTGTCGTACTCGGCCGCGAGGGCGACGTTGACGGCGTCCACCAGATCCAGGTTCAGCGTCGCGTAGCGGGCCCGTACGGCGAGTGCGGCGTCGATGATCTCCGCCGTCGGCGGTGCCAGTACGAGCCGCGTATCCCTGACCTGCCCGCTGATCGAGCGCAGGATGTGGTCGGCGGCCCTGCGCCCTCCCCGGATTGACGCCACTTGGTGGATCTCGGTGAGCACAAGAGGGCTCGCGACCAACAGGCCGCACTGGTCGACGGCTTTGCGCGCGGCAAGGTGGTCAGGATCGGAGCTGTTGTAGAGAGCGAGCAGCCCGGATGTGTCGGCGACGACGATCACGCGGCGCGCCCCCGGCCACGCGGCTCCCCACCGCCGAACGCCTCGCTCACCGCCTCACGCACGTCATCGCGCGTGATGGGCCCGCCCAGGTCGAAGGTCTCCTCGTCGGTGACGAAAGGCTCGTCCCACACACGCCGGGCAAGGGCGATCCGGTGAATACCCTCCCGGATCAGCTCCGCCTCGGACACTCCCAGGCGCCCCGCCGCTTCCTTGATCAGGGCAAGGTCCTTGTCGTCCGCGTACACATTGGTCCGTTTCAGCGCCATACGGGCATGGTACAGGACCTGTACCAATTCGCACGGCTTCTCCGTCAGCCCGCCCCCAGCCGCTCCCGCTGCGCCCGGGCCCACGCGTACCCCGGGTCCAGCTCCAGCGCCCGGTCCAGGTCCGCGCGCGCCTCCGGGATCCGGCCCAGGGCCTCCTGCGCGAGGGCCCTGCTGCCGTGCGCCCAGGCGTAGTCGGGGTCCAGGGCCAGCGCCCGCCCGTAGCAGGCGACGGCCTCCTCGTGGCGGCCCGTCGCCCGGTACACCTCGCCCCGCTCCCCCTCCGTCCCGGCGAGCCCGGGGGTCAGCTCCTCGGCCCGGTCCAGGTCGGCGAGGGCGCCCACCGGGTCGCCGAGCGCGGTGCGGACCCGGGCCCGCCGGACCAGCGCCCAGGTGTACTCGGGCCACAGCGCTATCGCCCGGTCGAAGTCGTCGAGCGCCTCCTCGTGCCGGCCCAGCACATGGCGGACCAGGCCCCGGCTGCCGAGCGGCACCGCGTCGGCCGGGTCCATCGCGTGCGCCCGGTCCAGCACGGTCAGGGCCTCCTCCAGCCGCCCCATACGCCGGTACGTCTCGCCCCGCTCGCGGACCGCCCAGGCCCAGGCGGGCGCGATCTCCTCGGCCCGGTCCAGGTCGGCGAGGGCCTCCTCGTACCGGCCGAGCGACCGCAGGATCACCGCCCGCCCCTGGTGGGCGCGTTCGCTGCGCGGGTCCACGGCGACGGCCCGCCCGTGGTCGGAGAGCGCGGCGTCCAGCTCCCCGGCCCGGAAGCGGTCCCAGGCCCGCGCCACCAGGGCGGCCGCCCGGTCCCGGTCGGTCAGCTCGGCCCGGGTCAGCAGGAGGCCGAGCGCGGCGGTGGGGCGGGGCCCGTGGTCCGTCACGGCGGCGAGCAGATCCCGGCCCCACTCCCGCAGTACGGCGTCGTCGGCGTCCTCGCCCGCCTCCATGAGGGTCCGGGCCCAGTACCGGGCCCGGGACGGCCGCTGGTCGCACAGCGCTATACCGGCGCGCAGGGCCTCGGGCAGCGCGGTGCGCGGGCGGGCGCAGAGCCGGTGGTAGAGCACGTCCAGGGCGGCCCGGCGCCACGGCTGCGAGGCCCAGAGGCGTTCCGGGTCCAGGCCCTCGGCCGCCGCGTCCCGCCGGGCGGCGAAGGCCTCGGCAAGCCGGTCGTGCGCCGCCTTCCACCGCCGAGGCGATCCGGTGCGCTGGAGGCGGAGCATCGGGGCCCGGACGACGGCGTGGTAACGGGAGCGCCCGCTGTACGGCTCGGCGACGAAGGGCAGTTCGAGCAGCCAGTCGTAGAGCCCGGGGACAACGTGCGACCCGTGCGGTACGGCCACGGCCACCAGGTCCTCGTCGAACCGGCGGGGCAGCGCGCAGGCCAGCGCGGCCGCCCGGCGGACCGGGTCGCTCTCCCCGGCCAGGAAGCGTTCGACGGCGGTGGCGTTCGCCTCTCCGGCCGCCCCGGGGTTGGCCGCGAGCGTCGACACCAGGACCGGCAGCCCGCCGGAGAGCCGCAGCACCTCCCGCACCACGGGCTCCGCCACCACACCGCGCCCGTACAGGAGTTGGCGCGACTCCTCCTCCGTGAACGGCCCGAGCGGCACGTCGGCGACCAGCCGGCCCCGGTCGCCCCAGTGCACCGGGTCGAGGCGGCGCTGACCGGCCAGGGTCAGGACGAGGTTGGCGGGCAGCTCGCCGTACCGCCCGGGGGTCAGCAGGTCCGCCAGCCACCGGTCCAACTGGGGCGCGGTGCGCTCGTAGGTGTCCAGGAACAGGACGACCCAGGGCACCGCGTCCGCGACCCGGTCGATCTCGGCGACGAACACCGGTGTGAGGACCCGTACCGGTTCGGCCAGCAGCCGGGCCTCCTCCTGCTGCCGGGCCCGCCCGCCGAACACCGCCCGCAGCCCGCCCGCGCCCCGGGCCAGGACCGCCGGGTCGATGCCCCCGGCCAGCGCCCCGACGACCGGGATCGCCCCGGCCGCGATCAGCCCGGCCTGCGCGGCGGCGAGCGCCCCGGGCGAAGGGTCGCCGCCCGAGCCCTCGTTGTCCGCCGCGAGCCGCCCGGCCATGTCGTGGAGAGCCCGCCGGTACGTGTCGAGCAGCCGGTCCAGCGCCTTGAGCGGATACCCCTGCTCGGCGAACTGCGCGGCGATGGCGGCGAGTACGTCGGGCACGGAGTCGGCGCTCTCGTCGACCGAAGCGGTCAACGCCCCGAACTCCCCCGCCAGCTCACGCCATTCCCGTACGAGCGAGGTCTTGCCGACCCCGGCGTTGCCCCGCACATGGAAGACGAACCGGTGCCGGGGGTCTTCGGGCGGCAGCGCGAAGTTGGCGCGGAACAGGCCGAGTTCGGCCTCCCGCCCGACGAAGGCGGCACGGCGCTGCCCTTCGACGATCTGCTGGAGGGAGAGGCGGCGGGGGCTGGACGGAGGCATGGGGCCAGTCTGTCAGCGGTCCCCGGGATCCGGCAGCCGCCGCCCCGGCCGGACCGGGGCGGCGGCCTCGTGCCTACTCAACCGCCCCTGAGTACCGGCGCTCATGATCACGCGCGGGCCGCTGCCTAGCGTGGCCTGCATGGACACGGAAGAAGCGACCACCGCAGCAGAAACGTCAACCCCCGCGAGCTCGCGGGGG
>MUNB01000499.1:762-2217 GCA_002154345.1 Streptomyces griseus | reverse complement strand
CGGCGAGTCCGACTCTATCAGGCCTTTTCCGTCTCCCTGACCACGGCCTGCGGGCATGCCGAAGGAAGGGGCAAGGTTAGGATCTGGGCTTGAAAGTCGCCGCCGACCCCCGACTCAAAGTCGCGTTGGGGTCAGGCAGGAGTACGACAGTACAGGCCGCCGGGAGTCGAGGCAAATCGTTTCTGGTGCACCCCTAGGTCCGCCAAGCGGTAGGTCTCGGGCGGAACCGGGACTTCATATGACTTACTCTGCTGAGCAGTACGCCGTCCCCCATCAGTCGCGGCGGCGACACCTGAATCTCCACCCCCTGGGAGGCTCCCCATGACCAACGTGACGTCCCCTCTTGCTGGACGCGCCATCGGACTCACCGCGGTTCCCGACCCGGTCTTCTCCGGCGCGATGGTCGGTCCCGGCACCGCCATCGACCCCGTGCGCGAGCCCTCGGAGGCCGTGTCCCCGGTCGACGGCATCGTCGTCTCCCTGCACCCGCACGCGTTCGTCGTCGTCGACGCGGACGGGCACGGGGTCCTGACGCACCTCGGCATCGACACCGTCCAGCTCAACGGCGAGGGCTTCGAGCTCCTCGTGAACAAGGGGGACACGGTGACCCGGGGCCAGAGCGTCGTGCGCTGGGACCCGTCCGCGGTCGAGGCCGCCGGCAAGTCGCCCATCTGCCCGATCGTGGCCCTGGAAGCCACCGCCGAGTCGCTCTCCGACGTCCGTGAGGACGGGGACGTGAAGGTCGGCGACACGCTGTTCGGCTGGCAGTAGCGCCTCGGGCGCAGTGACGAGCCAGTTGCACAACCACCGCGGNNCGCGGCAACCTGGCCGGCGGCGAGGCACAGCACGTGCTCGAGGCGCAGGCCATGATGGCGCAGGACCCCGAGCTGATGTCCGATGTCGACCGGCGCATCGCCGTGGGCAGCACCGCCGAGCGTGGCGTGTACGACGCCTTCGCCGCGTACCGGGCGTTGCTCGCCAATGCCGGGGAGTACCTGGCGGGGCGGGTCGCGGACCTCGACGACGTACGGAACCGGATCGTGGCGCGGCTGCTCGGTGTGCCCATGCCCGGTGTGCCGGACAGCGACGAGCCGTATGTGCTGATCGCCCGCGATCTGGCGCCGGCCGACACCGCGCTCCTCGACCCGACGCTGGTGCTCGGCTTCGTCACCGAGGAGGGCGGGCCGACCAGCCACAGCGCCATCCTGGCGCGGGCGCTCGGCGTTCCGGCCGTGGTGGCGCTGCCCGGCGCGGGTGAGCTGGCCGAGGGCACGGTCGTCGCGGTGGACGGCAGCACGGGTGAGATCTTCGTGAACCCGAGCGCCGAGAAGCGGGAGGAGATGGAGAGCGCCGCTGCCGCCCGTAAGGCCGCGCTGTCCGCATCCACCGGTCCTGGTGCCACCTCCGACGGGCACAAGGTGCCGCTGCTCGCCAATGTCGGCGGTCCGGGCGATG
>MUNB01000499.1:225-688 GCA_002154345.1 Streptomyces griseus | reverse complement strand
GTTCGCGGACGCGTGCCGCGAGGCCGGGCTGCGGGCGAAGTTCGGTGCGATGGTGGAGATTCCGTCGGCCGCTCTGCGGGCGCGGTCGATCCTCCAGGAGGTGGAGTTCCTGTCGCTGGGCACCAACGACCTGGCGCAGTACACCTTCGCGGCCGACCGTCAGGTGGGCGCGGTGTCGCGGCTCCAGGACCCGTGGCAGCCGGCGCTGCTGGATCTCGTGGCGCTGTCCGCCGAGGCGGCTCGTGCCGAGGGCAAGAGCTGTGGTGTGTGCGGTGAGGCCGCGGCCGATCCGCTGCTGGCGTGTGTGCTGACCGGGCTGGGTGTCACCTCGCTCTCCATGGGTGCGGCGTCCATTCCTTATGTGCGGGCCACGCTCGCCAAGTACACGCTGGCGCAGTGCGAGCGTGCGGCGAACGCCGCTCGTTCCGCCGACTCCGCCGACGAGGCGCGCAGCGCCGCTCAG
>MUNB01000499.1:0-139 GCA_002154345.1 Streptomyces griseus | reverse complement strand
CCGCCGGATCGGCTCCGATGTCGAATCCCGCGCAGTACTCCACGCCGGACTCCGGGGAGACGGGCTCTCCGGTGTCCGCGTCGGTGCAGTAGGCGTTGAAGACCTCGCCGGCGGTGAGCGGGGCGAGTGCGCCGTGGGC
>MUNB01000498.1 GCA_002154345.1 Streptomyces griseus | reverse complement strand
CCAGGACCAGGAGCACACGGAGCGGCAGCAGGCGGCGGAGGCGGACATCGCGGCGGCCGGGGCGGAGTCGGAGGCCCGGCACACGGGGCTGACCGAACGGGCCGAGGCCCTGCTCGCGGAGGCGGGCCGCGACCTCGCCGCCGTGCAGGAGGCGGCCCGGCACGGCCAGGAGGACGCGGGGGCGCGGGCGCGGCAACCGCATCCTCGACTGCGAAGCCCGTACGGGCCGGGGCGGGCACGACAGCCGCAGCCCGTCGCCCTCAACGGCCCTGAAGTCTGTCGGCTCCGCCCCGGCCCGGCCGGTCGCCCCGCTCAGCCCTTGCCGTGCCCCGTGTCCGCCGCCGCCATCGCCGCGCCCACGATGCCCGCGTTGTTCTGGAGCTGGGCCGGGACGATCTCGGCCCGGACCTTCTCGATCAGCGGCAGGAACTTCTCCGCCTTGCGGCTCACCCCGCCGCCGATGATGAACAGCTCCGGCGAGAACAGCATCTCCACGTGCAGCAGATACTTCTGGACCCGGTGCGCCCAGTGCTGCCAGCTGAGGTCCTCGTCCTCCTTGGCCTTCGTGGAGGCGTGCTTCTCCGCGTCGTGGCCGTGCAGCTCCAGGTGGCCCAGCTCGGTGTTGGGGACGAGCCGGCCGTCGGTGAAGACCGCGCTGCCGATGCCCGTGCCGAACGTCAGCAGGATGACCGTGCCCGTACGGCCCTTGCCCGCGCCGAAGGTCATCTCGGCGACCCCGGCCGCGTCCGCGTCGTTCAGGATGGTGACGGGCTGACCGATCCGCTCCCCCAGCAGGGTGCGGGCGTCCGTGTCGACCCACCCCTTGTCGACGTTGGCCGCGGTGCGGGTGATGCCGTCCGTGACGACCCCGGGGAAGGTGATGCCGACGGGGCCCGACCAGCCGAAATGGCCGACGACCTCGGCCACGCCGTCGGCCACGCCCTTGGGCGTGGCCGGATGCGGTGTCAGCACTTTG
Organism: Streptomyces griseus; assembly: GCA_002154345.1. Classification (GTDB taxonomy): domain Bacteria; phylum Actinomycetota; class Actinomycetes; order Streptomycetales; family Streptomycetaceae; genus Streptomyces; species Streptomyces caviscabies. Next base: position 1,069 of record MUNB01000498.1, on the reverse strand, counting down.
TGGCGCTCCTGCGCCAGGTCTCCGCGGTCCAGGTCCACGGGAGCACCCTTGATCCCTGATCCGCCGATATCCACACCGAAGATCTCCATGGAACCCACGGTACGGGCAGGCCGGGCCCCTTGCGCGGCTACTCGGCGGAAAGGGCGGCGGCCTCGGCGCGCAGGTCGCGGCGGAGCTCCTTGGGGAGCGAGAAGGTGATCGACTCGTCGGCCGTCTTCACCGTCTCCACGTCCCCATAACCCCGCTCGCCGAGCCATTCCAGGACCTCGTCGACCAGGACGTCGGGAACGGAGGCGCCCGAGGTCAGACCGACCGTGGTCACGCCCTCCAGCCAGGCCTCGTCGATCTCGCTCGCGAAGTCGACCAGGTGGGCGGCGGGGGCTCCGGCGTCCAGGGCGACCTCGACCATGCGGATGGAGTTCGAGGAGTTCTTGGAGCCGACCACGATGACCAGCTCGGCGTCCTCGGCCAGCTTCTTCACCGCGATCTGGCGGTTCTGCGTGGCGTAGCAGATGTCGTCGCTGGGCGGCGAGAGGAGGTTGGGGAACTTCTCCTTGATGGCGTCGACCGTCTGCATCGTCTCGTCGACGGACAGGGTGGTCTGGGAGAGCCAGACGACCTTCGACTCGTCGCGGACCTCGACGTTCGCCACGTCCTCGGGGCCGTCGACCAGGGTGATGTGGTCGGGGGCCTCGCCGGAGGTGCCGATGACCTCCTCGTGACCCTCATGGCCGATCAGGAGGATGTCGTAGTCCTCCTTGGCGTACCGGACGGCTTCCTTGTGGACCTTGGTGACCAGCGGGCAGGTCGCGTCGATGGTGGCGAGCTTGCGCTCGGCCGCCTCCGCGTGGACGGTGGGCGCGACTCCGTGCGCGGAGAACATCACGATGGAGCCCTCGGGCACCTCCGCGGTGACGTCCACGAAGATCGCGCCCTTCTTCTCCAGGGTCTGCACGACGTACTTGTTGTGCACGATCTCGTGGCGGACGTAGATCGGGGCCCCGTACTGCTCCAGGGCCTTCTCGACGGCGATCACGGCACGGTCCACGCCCGCGCAGTAGCCACGGGG
>MUNB01000497.1 GCA_002154345.1 Streptomyces griseus | reverse complement strand
CCGGCCGCCGCCGCCGAGCACGGCGAGCACTCACCGGTCGTCCGCATCCTGCGCAAGCAGTACGCCGCGACGCTGATGGACGACGGGCAGTACCGCCGCGCCCTGCCCGAACTGCGCCGTCTCGCCGGGGACCGCGCCGCCGAGGCGGGACCGGGCGACGCCCAGGCCCTCCAGTTCCGCTACGACGTGGCCCAGTGCCTCGAACAGCTCGGCGAGGCCGGGGCCGCGCTGGGCGAGTACCGCGCGGTCCTCCCGTTCTACGAGAACGCCTACGGGGCGGTCACCTCCGACCCCGGCCGCGCACTCGACATCCGGCACCGCATCGGACAGCTGCTCCTGGCGGTCGGCGACCACACCGCGGGCCGGGCCCAGCTCCAGGCCCTGCTGTACGACGCCGAGCGCAGCTACGGGCCGCACCACCCGCTGCCGATGGACCTGCGCCGCCTGCTCAGCCACCAGCGGGACGTCCGCGGCGGCTGACCACATCCCCAACTCCTCCCGAATCGTTGGTCGAATCAGTGGCACGCACCACATCCACTGCCTAACATCGATCACCGCAAGGCTTTGTGCACCCATGCACAAACTCTCCCCGGGAGGCTCCTTTGCACCGCCGTCGTCGCACCGCGCTCGCCGTCCTCGCCGCAACGCTCGTTGCCGCGCCGCTCCTTTCGGCCTGCGGCAACCAGGCCCACCCCGGCGCCGCGGCCGTCGTGGGCGGCGAACGGATCGAGGTCTCGGCGGTCCAGGCCAGCGCGGCGGACGTCCGCAGCGCCCAGGAGAGCTCCCCGCAGGCCGCCCAGCTGGTGAACAAGTCGGGCCAGCTCAACCGCGCCAAGCTGCACGGGCTGATCTTCGGCCGGATCCTCGACCGCGCCGCCGCGGACGCGGGGGTCACGGTCACCCGCAAGGAAGTCCAGGAGATGCGGCAGGCCAGCCTCGCCCAGCAGGGCGGCGAGGAGCAGTTCGAGGCGATGATGCTCCAGCAGCGCTGGGTCGCCCCGGACCAGATCGACGCCGACATGCGCCAGGAGGTCCAGCTCCCGAAGCTCGCCCGGGCGCTCGGCGCGGACCTCGGCACCCCCGCAGGTCAGCAGGCGGTCGGCGAGGCCCTCACCAAGGCGTCGAAGGCCCTGGACATCGACGTCAACCCGCGCTTCGGCACCTGGGACGACCAGAAGATGCAGCTCGGCGACTACAGCGCGCCCTGGATCACCCAGCGCACCGAGTTCGCCCCCGAGCAGCCGACGGACGCCTGACCACCCCTGTCGGGGCCGGAGGTAGGTTCGCAGGGTGAACGCCGAAGCCCCCGACACCTCCGTCGAGACCCCCGCAGACCCCGGACGCATCGTCCTGCTCACCGCCAGCCACCGGGTCGCGCCCGGCCTGCTGTCCTGGCCGGCCTGGCAGACCCTGCACGCCGCCGACCGGGTCCTGTGCGCGGATCCGGACCAGCCGCAACTGCCCTACCTCCGCGAGGCGGGCGTACGCGTCGAACACGCCGCGCCTTCCGCGGACGAACTGGTCGCGGACTGCGCGGGCGGCCGGACGGTGGTCGTCCTGACCGGCGGCGAGGGCAACGCCCCCCTCACCGACGGCCTGGCCCGCCTCGGCGGCTCGGGCCGGGTGGCGATGCCGGACCTGGAGCTGCTCCCCGGCTCGTACGACCTGCCCGGCGCCCGCCTCCTCGACCTGGTCCAGGTCATGGACCGGATCCGCCGCGTATGCCCCTGGACCTCGCAGAAGACGCACCGGGGCCTCGCCAAGTACGCCATCGAGGAGGCGTACGAACTGGTCGAGGCGATCGAGGACGGCGACCGGACCGAACTGCGCGAGGAACTGGGCGACGTACTCCTCCAGGTCGTCTTCCACGCACGCATCGCGGAGGAGGATCCCGACGAGCCCTTCGCCATCGACGACGTGGCGGGCGGCCTCGTCGAGAAGCTGATCCACCGCCACCCGCACGTCTTCGGCGACGAGACGGCGGAGACCCCCGAGGACGTGCACGCGCACTGGCTGCGCACCAAGGCGATCGAGAAGCAGCGCACGTCGGTCACCGAGGGCGTCCCCCTCGGCCAGCCCGGCTTGGCCCTCGCCGCGAAGCTGGCGAGCCGCGTCCGCACGGCCGGACTCGATGTTCCGCTGCCCACCGGCGACACCATCGGCTACGACCTCCTCGCCCTGGCCGTCGCCGCCGAGGCGAACGGCACCGACCCGGAGGCCGCCCTGCGCGCGGCGGCCCGCGCGTACCGGGACGCGATCGTGGCGGCGGAGGGCGGGGCGGGTTAGTACGGTGACTCCAGGGGCTTGACGAGGGGCAGGGGTTGGGTGTGGCCGAGGACCGGGAAGCGCCGGACGGCACGGTGGCGGGCGTGGGCAACTCCGTCTCGGGGGGGCGGATTCCACGCCCCGGTCGTCCAGACCGGGACCTTCAGCGGCGGCGTGCACACCTACTACGGGCCGCCCGCCCACTCCTCCCTGCCGCCGGTCCCGGAGTGGCCGCAGCTGGGCACGGCGGAGCCGATCGCCCTCGGGGTGCGGCGGACCCGACGCCTGCCCGGAGAGTCACCGCTGCCGCCGTACGTGGAACGGGACTGCGACCGGGCGCTGGGATCCCGGGTCCGCGAGGCGGTCAGCTCGGGCGGTCTGGTGGTGGTGACCGGGGCGCCGCTCTCCGGTAAGACCCGGACGGCGTGGGCCGCCCTGTTCAGCAATCTGTCGGGCACGACACGGATCTTCGCCCCGTCGCCCGGGGCGGATCTGCGGGGCCTGCCGGCACTGTTGCGCGAGCGGGGCGAGCAGGTCTGCGTCCTGTGGCTGGACGACCTGGAAGGCCATCTGGGGGAGCACGGGCTCACCACGGCCGTTCTCGCGGAGCTCGTCCGGCTGCGCGTGCCCGTGCTGGCCACGATGGACGACGGGGCGTACGACGCCCGTCGCTTCGGTACGGCGGACCGTGCGCGGGTACTGAGCGGGGCGGAACAGGTCGAGTTGCAGCGGGAGTGGAGCGAGATCGAGCTGGGGATCCTGGCCGCTTCGGACCAGGAGCCCCGCTTGCGGGCCGCTGCCGCACGGCACGGCGTACACACCGTGCCCGAGTACCTTGCCGTCGGCCCCGAACTCTTGGAGGAGTGGCGCCGGGCGCGTCGGCCGGACGCCCACCCGCGCGGCCACCTGCTGGT
>MUNB01000496.1 GCA_002154345.1 Streptomyces griseus | reverse complement strand
GGGTAGCGGTGCGTATCTCTTCGCCCGGGGGCTCTGGGTGTCCGCCGAAGTCGTCGTGACCCTCGGTGTCGTGCTCCTCCTCCTCGTCGTCCATCAGCTCTGGTGGACCAACCGCGAGGCCCGCGCCGACGCCGGGCGCACCGTCCAGAGCCTTCAGCGGGAGTGGGGCGAGCCCGGCCCCGAACTCGCCCCCGAGCCCGACCCGGGTGGTGGTGAGGGCGCGCTCGACGCCGAGCCCCGTCCTTCGGCCTCCGGTCGTGGGGCCGAGGCCGCGCCTGCCCCGCCCGCCCGCCCCCGTACCGCCCCCCGCTGGGACCAGGCGTACGCCGTGCTGCGTATCCCCCGGATCGGGCTCACCGCTCCCGTCGCCGAGGGGACCAGCAAGGGCGGGGTGCTCGACCGGGGGTACGTCGGGCACTACGCGCGCACCGCGCAGGCCGGGCAGGCCGGGAACTTCGCGCTCGCCGGGCACCGCAACACCCATGGCGAGCCCTTCCGGCGCATCGACCGGCTGCGCAGCGGCGACCGGATCACCGTCGAGACACGGGACGCCGTCTACACGTACACCGTCGGCAAACGCCTCGCGCGGACCGCCCCGTCCGACAGCGGGGTCATCGCGCCCGTGCCGCGCAGCAACATCACCACCTCCGTCGGCTACAGCGAGCCCGGCCACTACCTCACCCTGACCACCTGCACCCCCGAGTTCAGCTCCCGCTACCGGCTCGTCGTCTGGGGGAAGCTCACCGCGATGCGCCCGCGGTGAGGAACGGCGGGCGACGGGCGGCGGGCGCCTGGTGAGGAAGAGCGGGCGACGGGCGTAGGGTCCCTGGGTGCTTGGAGTGATCAGACGGCGTCCCCATCTGTTGTGGCTGCTCGTCCCCTATGTCCTGTATCTCGGTGCGCTGCCCCTCGTGAACCGCGTGACCCCGCTCCTGTTCGGCGTGCCCTTCCTCTTCGTGTGGCTCCTCGGGGCGACCCTTCTGACGCCCGTCGCCGTGTGGCTCACCAGAAGAGGGGACCTTCGGGACCGGCAGCGGGGTGGTCGCGCGTGAACGCCGCCGTCGCCACCTCCGTCTTCGCCGTCTTCATGGTCGCCACCGTCGCCCTCGGCCTCCTCGCCCTGCGCGGGCGCGGCGGAGGCGGCGGGCTCGACGAGTGGTCCGTGGGCGGGCGGAGCCTGGGGCCCGTCTTCATCTGGGTGCTGATGGCGGGCGAGGGCTACACCAGCTTCAGCTACCTGGGGGCCGCGGGCTGGGGCTACAACTACGGGGCGCCCGTCCTGTACGTCGTCGCGTACATGTCCTGCGGTTACGCGATTGGGTACGTCGTCGGGCCCATGCTCTGGAGTTACGCCCGCCGGCACGGCCTCGTCGGGATCACCGACATGGTCGCCCACCGCTTCGGGCGGCCCTGGCTCGGCGCGGTGGTCGCGGTGCTGGCCACCGTGTTCCTGCTGCCGTACATCCAGCTCCAGATCACCGGCATGGGCGTGGTGCTCTCCGTCATCTCCTACGGGGCCGTCAGCCTGAACTGGGCCTACTTCGTCGCCTTCGCCGTCACCACCGGCTTCGTCGTGGTCAGCGGGCTGCGCGGCAGCGCCTGGGTGTCCGTGCTGAAGGACGTCCTGGTCATCGCCACCCTCGGATTCCTCGCCCTCTACGTACCGCTGCACTACTTCGACGGGTACGGGTCCTTCCTCGACCGGCTCGTCACGGAGAAGAGCGACTGGCTGACCCTTCCCGGACACGGCGGGGGCGGCGCGGGCGGGAGCGGCGGCAACGGGCTCGGCGAGGTGTGGTTCATCAGCACCACGTTCCTGAACTCGCTGACCGTGGTGATCTTTCCGACCACCGTCGCCGGATACCTCGGCGCCCGGAACGCCGACGCGCTGCGCCGCAACGCCATGTACCTGCCCGCCTACAACGTCCTGCTCTTCGTCCCGATGCTGCTCGGTCTCGCCGCCCTGTTCGTGGTGCCGGGGCTGGCCGGCGCGGAGTCGAACCTCGCCCTGTTCAAGCTGGTCGTCGACGCGCTGCCCGCCTGGGCGGTCGGCGTCATCGGGGTCGCCGCGGCGCTCTCCTCCATCGTGCCCATGGCCGTCTTCATGCTGGTCATCGGGACGATGTGGGGGCGCAGTGTGCTGTCGCTCCTGCCGCGCCTCGCCCACGCCGACCGGCAGAAGTCCGCCGCGCAGGTCGTCGTGGTGGTCGCGGGTTCGCTCGCGCTGCTCCTCACGTACACCGCGCCCAACACGCTCGTACGCCTCTCCCTCATCTCGTACGAGGGGATGGCGCAGCTGCTGCCGATGGTGCTGCTCGCCCTGGTCTGGCGGCGGCTCACCTTCCGGGGCGCGTTCAGCGGGCTGATCGTGGGCGTCGCGGTGGTCTGTGTCCTCGTCTTCAGCGGGAACGATCCGGTGTGGGGCGTGAACGCCGGGCTCGTCGCCCTCGCCGCCAATCTGGCCGTCGCGCTCGCCGTCACCTTCGCCGACCGCCCGGACGCGGACCCGCGGCCCGACGCCGAGGTGCTGGCCGACGACCGGGACGAGGGCGAGGGCGAGGGCCGGGTGCGGGCCGGTGGCCGGGGCGAGGACGAGTACGCCGCCGGCCCCGGGTGAAACCGATCATCGTGTATAACGAATGGAGTGCCGTACGCATCGGTGAACGGCACGGATGAACGGCACAGAGTGAGACGGCAAGAGGAACGGGAGGTGCGCACCGTGCGGGACGCCAACGCCCTGCGCCGCGCCTTCGCCCGGCTGCTCCGGCCCGCCGGACTCCTCGTCCTCTTCCTCACCGAGGTCCTCCTCGCCGAGGGCGGCAGCCTCTCCGCCGCCGTCGCGCTCGCCGCCACCGCGGCCGCGGGCTCCGCGCTCCTCGCCTGCTCCGTCATCAGCGCCCGCTGCGCGCCCCCGGTGCCCCGCACCCGGGTCCGTACGGCCATCAGGGACCGGGAGCAGCGCACCGCGTTCCTTCCGCAACGCGACCCCGACGCCCGGGGCCGCACCAGGCCCCGAGCACCCGGGCACGCCCTCCTGACGGCCGCCGCGTAGCGCACCTTTCCCCACCGCCTTTCGTACGTGTCCCGTACGTGTCCCGTACGTGTCCCGTACGTGTCCCGTACGTGTCCCGTACGTGTCGTACATGCGGTGCGCGCCCGCGCCGGTCGTCCTGCCGAGTGATCACCCCGTACCTGTCCGCCTGCCGCACAGGTACCTCCCGGCACGACGAGACCCCCGGAGGGCTCACCCATGTCCGCCTTCATGTCCGCTTTCGCGAACCTGGTCGGCTCCCTCGCCGATCTGCTCGAACCGCTCTTCCAGACCGCGTCCACCGCCGCCGCGATCATCCTGTTCACCGCGCTCGTCCGGCTCGCCGTCCACCCCCTGTCGCGGGCCGCCGCACGCGGGCAGAAGGCCCGCAGCCGGCTCCAGCCGCAGATCGCCGAACTCCGCAGGAAGCACGGCAAGAACCCGGAGAAGATGCAGAAGGCGATCATGGAGCTGCACGCCGCCGAGAAGGTGTCGCCGCTCTCCGGCTGCCTGCCGAGCCTGCTCCAGATGCCCGCGTTCTTCCTGCTCTACCACCTGTTCTCCAGCAGCTCGATCGGCGGTGAGCCCAACGCGCTGCTCAGCCACGACCTGCTCGGCGCACCGCTCGGCGGGCGCTGGCACGACGCGCTCGCGCACGGCGGGATGTTCGGCGGGCAGGGGCTGGTCTACCTGGGGCTCTTCGTGATCGTCGCCGCCGTCGCCACGTTCAACTACGGACGCACCAAGCGGCAGATGGCCGCCAACCCGATGACGCCCGCCGCGGGCCCGGACGGACAGGCCGTGCCCGGTATGGGCGCGATGACGAAGCTGATGCCGCTGCTGTCCTTCTTCACCCTGATCACCGTGGCCGTGGTCCCGCTGGCCGCCGCCCTGTACGTCGTCACCACGACCACCTGGACCGCCGTCGAGCGGGCCTGGCTCTACCGCGACATGCCGGTCGGCGGCGGCGCCATGGCCACGGCGGCGTAGTCGGGCCGTCCGGTGCGCCGGTCCAGTGTGTGAACGAGGTCTTGCGGAGTGATCGCATCTCTTGGACGATCGGCCAAGTCCTCCGTCGGCCCGCACCCCGCCGGAGGGCCCCACCTCGACCAAGAGGAGTTGGACCGTTGAAGCTGCTTCGAGTCGGTACGGCGGGCGCCGAGCGCCCCGCACTTCTCGACCGCGACGGGACTCTGCGTGATCTGTCGGGGATCGTCCCCGACATCGACGGCGGACTGCTCGCCGACGCCTCCGCGCTCGCCCGGGTACGGGCGGCCGCCGAGGCGCCCGGTGTGCTGCCCGCCCTGGACGCGACCGGGCTGCGGATCGGCCCGCCGCTGGGCCGCATCGGCAAGATCGTGTGCATCGGGCTGAACTACCACGACCACGCCGCCGAGACGGGTGCGGAGATCCCGGCGGAACCCATCCTGTTCTTCAAGGCCCCCGACACCGTCGTCGGGCCCGACGACACGGTCCTGGTGCCGCGCGGCAGCCGGAAGACCGACTGGGAGGTCGAGCTCGCCGTCGTCATCGGGCGCACCGCCCGCTATCTGGAGTCGGCGGAGGAGGGCCTCGCGCACGTCGCCGGGTACGCCACCGCGCACGACGTGTCCGAGCGCGAGTTCCAGATCGAGCGCGGCGGTACCTGGGACAAGGGCAAGAACTGCGAGACGTTCAACCCGCTGGGCCCCTGGCTGGTCACCGCCGACGAGGTGCCCGACCCGCAGGCCCTGCCGCTGCGGCTCTGGGTCAACGGCGAGCTGAAGCAGAACGGCACCACGGCCGAGCAGATCTTCCCGGTCGGCGAGGTCGTCCGCTACCTCAGCCACTTCATGACGCTCTACCCGGGCGACGTGATCAACACCGGTACGCCGGCCGGGGTCGCGATGGGGCAGCCCGAGCCGAAGCCGTACCTCAGGGCGGGCGATGTGGTGGAGCTGGAGGTGGAAGGGCTCGGCCGGCAGCGGCAGGAGCTGAAGGACGCCTGAGGAGCTGAAGGACGCCCAGGGGGAGCAGCCGAAAGAAGGGGCGTAAGCCGGGAGGAGGGGCGCCGTCGCCGTACGCGGGTGACGGCGCCCCTTCGCGTACGGCCTCTCAGCCGGCTCCGCGTACGGCCTCTCAGCCGGCCCGTGTCGCCGCGAACTGCTCCAGCGCCTCGACCACCATCGCGTGGTCCTCGGCCTGCGGCAGCCCGGACACCGTGACCGTGCCGATCACGCCCGCGCCCTCCACCGCGATCGGGAACGAACCGCCGTGCGCCGCGTACGTGTCCGGGTCCAGGCGCGAGGACTCCTCGAACGTGGTGCCCTTCGACCGGAACCGGGTGCCGACCAGGTACGAGCTCTCGCCGTACCGCTCGACGACCTTGCGCTTACGGTCGATCCACGCGTCGTTGTCCGCGCTCGAACCCGGCAGCGCCGCGTGGAACAACTGCTGCGCACCGCGCCGGATGTCGATCGCGACCGGGGCGTGCCGCTCCCGGGCCAGCGTGACCAGCAGGCTGCCGAGCGCGAACGCGTCGTCGTAGGAGAAGTGCGGGAGCGTGAGCCGGCGCTCCTGGGCGATCAGCTCGGAGATGGTGGGCGAGGCGGTGCTCATGCGGGCCGCTCCTCTTCGTCGTGGTGCGGGAGAAGGGTGACCGAGACCCCTTCGCGGGCCGAGCGGCGGGCGGCCTCCAGCACGTCCAGCGCGGCGGCCGCCTGGAGCGCGGTGACCGGGTTGTCGCCGGTGCCGCGCACCGCGGCGGCTGCGGCCGCGTAGTACGCGGGGTAGTCGCCGGGCAGCGTACGGACCGGGGTGCCGCCGCCGGTCAGCGGGGACTCGCCGGAACCGATACGGCCCCACAGCTCCTCGCCCTCCTCGCCCCACGGCACACCGGCCACCGGGCGCAGCCCCTCGCGCAGGGCCGCCTCCTGCGGGTCCAGGCCGTACTTCACATAGCCCGCCGTCGAGCCGAGCACGCGAAAGCGGGGGCCGAGCTGGGCCGCGGTGGCGCTGACGTACAGGTGCGAGCGGACCCCGTTGACGTGGGTGATCGCGATGAACGTGTCGTCGTCCGCCGCCGCGCCGGGACGCCGTACGTCGGACTCGGCGTACACCTGGACCGCCGGGCCGAACAGCGTCAGCGCCTGGTCGACGACGTGGCTGCCCAGGTCGTACAGCAGACCGCCGATCTCCTCCGGGTCGCCCGACTCGCGCCAGCCGCCCTTCGGCTGCGGCCGCCAGCGCTCGAACCGGGACTCGAAGCGCTGCACCTCTCCCAGCTCGCCGTCGGCGATCAGCGCGGCGAGCGTGCGGAAGTCGCTGTCCCAGCGGCGGTTCTGGAAGACCGAGAGCAGCAGCCCGCGCTCCTCGGCGAGCGCGGCCAGCTCGCGCGCCTCGGCGGCGGTCCCGGCGACCGGCTTGTCCACGACCACCGGCAGCCCGGCCTTCAGCGCGGCCGTCGCCAGCGGGACGTGCGTCTTGTTCGGGGTGGCGATCACGACGAGGTCCAGCTCGTCGGCGCGCTCCCACAGCTCGTCCGGCGAGGCGGCGAAGCGGATGTCGCCGAACGCGGCACGGGCCTCGGCCCGGCGCTCCTCGTTCGACGTGACGACCGTGTCGAGGACCAGCCCGTCGGCCGCGGAGACCAGCGGGGCGTGGAAGACGGAGCCGGCCAGGCCGTAGCCGACGAGGGCGACGCGGAGAGGGGCGCCGGTGGTGCCGGTTGTGCCAGAGGTGCCGGTGATGCCAGAGGTGCCGGTGGCGTTGGAGGCGTCGGGGGCGTTGGGGGTCATGCAATCCACTTAAGCAACGCTGTTGCCAAAGTGCAAGCGACCGGCACAATGGGACCGGTGAAGAGGAGTGAGCCGTGAACGGGAGCCGGACGAGGGCCCAGGCCGGGGTCAACCTGCCGGCCCTGCGCCACCACAACGCCGCGCTGGTGCTGGACCTGCTGCGGGCGGCCGGGGCGGAGGGCATCAGCCGGCTGGAGCTCGCCGAGGGCACCGGCCTCACCCCGCAGGCCGTCAGCAAGATCACCGCCCGGTTGCGGGAGGACGGTCTGGCCGTCGGCGCGGGTTCGCGCCCCTCCACCGGCGGCAAGCCGCGCACCGTGCTGCGGCTCGTGCCCGACGCGCAGTTCGCCGTCGGGCTCCACCTGGACCGCGACGGACTCACCGCCGTCCTGGTCGACCTCGCGGGCCGGCCGGTCGCGGTCACCCGCGCACCTCTGGATCTCGGCGCTCCGGCGGACCGGGTCCTCGCGGACGCGGCCGACGCCGTACGCGACCTGTGCGCGGCCGAACCGCACAAGCCGGTGCTGGGTCTCGGCGTCGCCGTGCCCGGCCCGCTCGACCACCGGGACGGAGTCCTGCACCGGGTCACCGGCTTCCCGCAGTGGGACGGCTATCCGCTGCGCGCCGCCCTGGCCGAGCGGACCGGGCTGCCGGTGGTCCTGGACAAGGACACCAACGCCGCCGCCCTCGCCCTCGCTCTCG
>MUNB01000495.1 GCA_002154345.1 Streptomyces griseus | reverse complement strand
GCCCGCTCAGGTCTTGACGGGAGGCACCCCCAAACGGTCAGCTTAGAGTTCACATGTTGGAGGAAGCCGGGGTCTCATCGCTGCGGCCCCGGTCGGGGCGGTCCTCAGGGACCGCCCGCCAAGGGCAGGAGTGGATGAGTCGATGGAGACTCCCGGGTCGCAGACATCGCTGCACAGGGCCAATCTGGAGCGGGTCGTACGCGCTGTACGGATGGCGGGATCGCTCACCCAGGCGGAGATCGCCCGGAGCACCGGGCTCTCCGCAGCCACGGTCTCCAATATCGTCCGCGAACTGAAGGACGGCGGAACGGTCGAGGTCACCCCCACCTCGGCGGGCGGCCGCCGGGCCCGCAGCGTCTCGCTCAGCGGCGACGCGGGCATCGTCATCGGCGTCGACTTCGGCCATACGCACCTGCGGGTCGCGGTCGGCAACCTCGCCCACCAGGTGCTCGCCGAGGAGTCCGAGCCGCTGGACGTCGACGCCTCGTCCGCGGAGGGCTTCGACCGGGCGGAAGTCCTGGTCAAGCGGCTGATCGAGGCCACCGGCATCGGCCCGGACAAGGTGATCGGCATCGGGCTCGGCGTGCCGGGCCCGATCGACGTCGAGTCCGGCACTCTGGGCTCCACCTCGATCCTGCCGGGCTGGACGGGCATCAACCCCAGCGAGGAGCTCTCCGGCCGCCTCGGCGTGCCCGTGTACGTCGACAACGACGCCAACCTCGGAGCGCTCGGCGAGCTGGTCTGGGGCAGCGGGCGGGGCGTCAAGGACCTCGCGTACATCAAGGTGGCCAGCGGCGTCGGCGCCGGTCTGGTGATCGACGGGACCATCTACCGGGGCCCGGGCGGCACGGCCGGCGAGATCGGGCACATCACCCTCGACGAGTCCGGCCCGGTCTGCCGCTGCGGCAACCGCGGCTGCCTGGAGACCTTCACGGCCGCCCGCTACGTCCTGCCGCTGCTCCAGCCCAGCCACGGCCCCGGGCTCACCATGGAGCGGGTGGTCCAGCTGGCCCGGGAGGGCGATCCGGGCTGCCGCCGGGTGATCGGGGACGTGGGCCGCCACATAGGCAGCGGCGTGGCCAACCTGTGCAATCTGCTCAACCCCAGCCGCGTCGTGCTCGGCGGCTCGCTGGCGGAGGCCGGGGAGCTGGTCCTGGGGCCCATACGGGACTCCGTGTCGCGGTACGCGATCCCCAGCGCCGCCCGGCAGCTCTCGGTGCTCCCCGGCGCGCTCGGCGGCCGTGCCGAAGTGCTGGGCGCCCTCGCCCTGGTGCTCAGCGAGATGGGGGATTCAACCCTTTTGGAGAGCACCCTCCCCGCAGCGACTCCTGCCTTCACTTAGATAACGAATGGCACCGTTGTCATCTCGTTAAGGATTTACTCCTTGACGCTGACGCTGCGGCCGAGTTGACTTCCAGCCACCTCGGCCGCAACGTCGCGGCCTCGTCAGGGAGGTTCGAGAATGAACACGCGTATGCGTCGTGCCGCCGTTGCCGTTGCCGCCACCACGATGGCGATCTCGCTGGCCGCTTGCGGGAGCGCCAAGGAGTCCGGCGACAAGGCCGAACAGAGCTCGGAGAAGAAGGGCGACGACCTGAAGATAGGTCTGCTCCTCCCCGAGAACCAGACGGCCCGTTACGAGAAGTTCGACCGGCCGATCATCGAGAAGAAGATCGACGAGCTCACCGGCGGCAAGGCGAAGGTCACCTACGCCAACGCCAAGCAGGATGCGAACACGCAGGCTCAGCAGGTCGACACCATGATCACCAACAAGGTCGACGCCCTCATCCTGGGCTCGGTCGACTCCAAGGCGATCGCCAACAGCGTCAAGAAGGCCAAGGACGCCGGCATCCCCGTCGTCGCCTTCGACCGCCTCGCCGAGGGCCCCATCGACGCCTACACCTCCTTCGACAACGAAGAGGTCGGCCGGGCCCAGGGCACCGCCCTGCTGGAGGCCCTGGGCCCGGCCGACCTC
>MUNB01000494.1 GCA_002154345.1 Streptomyces griseus | reverse complement strand
TCCGGACGGGTGGACGGCCCGAGGAGTGGACCATGCAGAAGATCACCCCCTGTCTCTGGTACGACGGCCAGGCCAAGGAGGCGGCCGAGCACTACGTCGCGATCTTCGGCGGCGATTCCCGGATCGGGGACATCACCTATTACGGCGAAGAGGCCCCCGACAAGACGGGTTCCGTGCTCACCGTCGACTTCCGGCTCGCGGGCCAGGACTTCATCGGGCTCAACGGCGGGCCGCAGTTCCCGTTCACCGAGGCGATCTCGCTCTCCGTCGACTGCGCCGACCAGGCCGAGGTCGACCGGTTCTGGGCGGCGCTCTCCGAGGGCGGCGAGGAAGGACCGTGCGGCTGGGTCAAGGACAAGTTCGGCGTCTCCTGGCAGGTCGTCCCGAACGAGCTGCAACGGCTGGTCACCGGCCCGGACAAGGAGCGGGCGCAGCGTGTCGTCAAGGCCATGCTCGGGATGGGCAAGCTGGACGTCCAGGCGCTGCGCGACGCCTGACCGCACCGCGTCGGTGGCGGCCGCATCGCGTCGGTGGCGGCCGCGTCGCGTCGGTGGCGACCGCATCGCGTCGGTGGTGATCGCATCGCGCCGGTGGTGATCGCACCGCGTCGGTGGTGATCGCGGCGCGTCGGTAATGTTCTGCGCATGCCACGCCGTGCCCCGCTGCCGCCCCCTCCGCCGCCCGTCGAGATCCGCACCTGGCCCGACCGCGAGGCGATGCTCGCCGACCGGGCGGTGGTCCTGGGCGAGCTGGTGAAGATGCATGTGGGGCCGGGGCGGCTCGGGCTGCTGTGGATGTGGGCGGCGCTCGCCGCGATCGGCTGGAGCCTGGTGGGCACCGGGATCGTCATGTTCGAGCAGGCGATCGACCTGGTCGACTTCGTCAGTGTCATCGGCGGCATCGTCAGCCTGGTCATCGGCGCGGCGGTCCTGATCCCGGCCGTCGCCTTCCTCTGCCTCGGCGTCTCCCGCGACCGGAAGGTCCGCACGCTGCTCACCGCCTGGGGCGCGCTGGCGCGCGACCCGGAGCGCGACCGGCGGCTGCGGATGCCCGAGATGAGCCTCATCTGGCTGCTGCTGTCGTTCGGCCTGGGCGCGGTGGGGCTGGCCCTGTGCGTCATCGGGCCCGCGAGCGCCCGGCCCGGCCGGGACACGTACGGGCTGGTCGCCCTGGTGGTGGGCGTCGGCATGGTCGCCTGGCTGACCGCGCTGATCGGCGCGGTCACGGCCCTGGCGCACCGCCGCTGGGTGGTGGGCGTCCTGATGGGCGGCGGGGCGGAGTCCAACCCCGGGGGTGCGGGGTCGGCGGCCGCGCCGGAGTCCGGGCCCGTGCGCCCGCCCTTCGTCCGCACCGGCGGGCCCGGCCACCGCTGATCCAGCCCGTCCGGCACTTGAGGACGGAACCCTTCGCCTGGTGGGCGAGCCCCTTACGGGCCCCGTGGCAGGGGAGACCCTTGTCCGCACCCGGGACGTGCTCGACGGTTCCGTCCTCAAACGCCGGACGGGCTGGGTGGG
>MUNB01000493.1 GCA_002154345.1 Streptomyces griseus | reverse complement strand
GACCGGCACCGGCGAACCGCCCTCGCTGATCACCCCGCCCGCCGGCTGCCGCTTCCACCCCCGCTGCCCCCGGGCGATGGAGCGCTGCCGCACCGAACTGCCGCCGCGCTTCGACCTGCCCGACGGACAGTGGGCGGCCTGCTGGCTCTACGAGGGCACGGACCGCCGGACCGCGACGGACCCGGACACCCGGGCCACGGCGGGCGCGGACCCCCGGGCCGCCGCGGGCGCGAGCGCCGAGGAGGTCTCCCGGTGAAGTACCTCCTCCAGCGCCTCGCCTTCTACGCCGTCACCGCCTGGGCCGCCATCACCATCAACTTCCTCATCCCCCGGCTGATGCCCGGCGACCCGGTCCAGGCCCTGCTCAGCCGCTACCAGGGGCAGCTCGACACCAAGGCCATCGACTCGCTCAAGGCCCTGTTCGGCCTCGACGAGCAGCAGTCGATGTGGCAGCAGTACACCGACTACTGGGCCCACCTCCTCGACGGCGACCTCGGCCTCTCCTTCACCTTCTTCCCCACCCCGGTCAGCGAGGTCATCGGCCAGTCGCTGCCCTGGACCCTGGCCCTGGTCGGCACGACCACGCTCATCAGCTTCGTCCTCGGCACCGGCATCGGCGTCTACAGCGGCTGGAAGCGCGGCTCCTGGCTGGACGGACTGCTGCCGGTCACCACCTTCATCTCCTCCATCCCGTACTTCTGGCTGGGCCTCGTCGCCATCGCGCTCTTCGCCGAGAAGTGGTCGCTGTTCCCGAACTCCGGCGGCTACGACAACGCGCTCGTCCCGGCCTTCGACTGGCCGTTCATCTCCAGCGCCCTCTACCACGCGGTCCTGCCCGGCGTGACGATCGTCCTCAGCGCGGTGGCCGGCTGGATCCTCGGCATGCGCAACATGATGGTCACCGTCTCCTCCGAGGACTACGTGATGGTCGCGCAGGCCAAGGGCCTGTCCGAGCGGCGCGTGATGTTCGGCTACGCGGCCCGCAACGCCGTCCTCCCCAACATCTCCGGCTTCGCCCTCTCCCTCGGCTTCATCGTCGGCGGCACCCTCCTCGTCGAGATGGTCTTCACCTACCCGGGCATCGGCTTCCAGCTGCTCCAGGCCGTCGGCGGCAAGGACTACCCGCTGATGCAGGGCGTCTTCCTGATCATCACGCTCTCCGTCCTCGCCGCGAACCTGCTCGCCGACCTCGTCTACGCCGCCCTCGACCCCCGCACCCGGAAGGAGGCGTAGGGCCCCGTGTCCATCACCGCCACCGACGTCGCCGTCCTGGACGGCGCACCTCCACCCGCGGCCCCCACCCGCCGGGCCCGGCTCCGGTTCCTGCGCGGCGGGAAGACCCGCACCGGCCTGATCCTGCTGGCGTTCTTCGTCCTGCTGGCCGTCGCGGGACCGTGGCTCGCCCCGTACGACCCCGACGCCATGAGCGACCAGCTGCTCCAGCCGCCCTCCGGCGACCACTGGTTCGGCACCACGCACACCGGGCAGGACGTCTTCTCGCAGATCCTCGTCGGCACCCGGGGCGTCCTCGTCGTCGGCCTGCTCGCCGCCGTCATCGCGACCGCCCTGTCCGTCCTGATCGGGGTCAGCGCCGGATTCCTCGGCGGGGCCGTCGACGAGATCCTCTCCGCGCTCTCCAACATCTTCCTGGTGCTGCCCGGACTCCCGCTGATCATCATCGTCGCGAGCTTCGTCCCCGACACCGGCGACATCGTCATCGCCGTCGCCATCGCCCTGACCTCCTGGGCCTGGGGCTCGCGGATCCTGCGCGCCCAGACCCTGTCGCTGCGCCGCCGCGACTACGTGGAGGCCGCCCGCGCCACCGGCGAGTCCACCCCGCGGATCATCCTCTTCGAGATCCTGCCGAACCTCACCGCCGTCATCGCCTCCGGCTTCGTCGGCACGGTCATCTTCGCGGTCCTCACCGAGATCACCCTCGCCTTCATCGGCGTCGCCGACATCTCCCACTGGAACTGGGGCACCGTGCTCTTCTGGGCCCAGTCCAACCAGGCCCTCGCCCAGGGAGCCTGGTGGTGGTTCGTCCCGGCCGGCCTCTGCATCGCCCTGCTGGGCACCGCGCTCGCCCTCATCAACTTCGGCATCGACGAGTTCGTCAACCCCCGCCTGCGCACCGCCACCGGATCCTCCCGGAAGGTGAAGATGCGCGTCGGCTTCACCCCCGTGGCCCGGAAGACCCCCGGCACGGGCCGTCCCGGGCAGAGCAGCAAGGAGCCGCGCACATGAGCGCCGAGCCGGTCCTGACCATCAGCGGACTGAACGTCGACTACGGCACCGACGCGAGCGCCGTCCACGCCCTGCGCGACATCGACCTCACCCTCCACCGCGGCGAAGTCCTCGGCCTGGCAGGGGAGTCGGGCTCGGGCAAGTCGACCCTCGCCTACGCGGTGACCCGGCTGCTGTCACCGCCCGGCGTCATCACCGGGGGAGAGGTCCACTACCACCGGCCCGGCGGCGACCGGGTCGACATCCTCTCCCTCGCACCGGACCAGCTGCGCGCCTTCCGCTGGCAGGAGCTGTCCATCGTCTTCCAGGGGGCGATGAACTCCCTCAACCCGGTGCACACCGTCCACAGTCAGCTCACCGACGTACTCGCCGCCCACCGCCCCGAACTGAAGAAGCGCCAACGCACCGAGCGAGCACAGGAGTTGCTGGAGCTCGTCGGCATCAGCGCCGACCGGCTCGCCGCCTACCCGCACCAGCTCTCCGGCGGCATGCGACAGCGCGTGATGATCGCCATGGCGCTCGCCCTGGAACCCGAGATCGTCATCATGGACGAGCCGACCACCGCGCTCGACGTGGTGATGCAGCGACAGATCCTGCGACGGCTCGTCCAGTTGAGGGAACAGCTCAACTTCTCGGTCGTGTTCATCACCCACGACATCTCGCTCCTGATCGAATTCTCGGACCGGATCGCGATCATGTACGGAGGCCGCATCGTGGAGCAGGCGGGCGCGGCGGAGATCTACCGCGACCCCCGCCACCCCTACAGCGACGGGCTCCTGCACTCCTTCCCCGCGCTCCACGGCCCCCGCCGCGAACTGACCGGCATCCCCGGCTCCCCGCCCCACCTCTCCGCGATGCCCACCGGCTGCGCCTTCCACCCGCGCTGCGGCAAGGCCTTCGCCCCGTGCGCCGCCGAGGTCCCGCCGCTGGCCCCGCCGACCGGCGAACCCGGCCGCGAGGTCGCCTGCCATCTGCACGTCTGACCAGGTCCTTCCCCTCCTACGTACGGAGACCGATGAACCTCGCCACCACCCCGCAGCGCATTCTTCGTCCGGCCCCGGTACGCGGACTCCCGGCCGATTTCCGCTGGGGCGTCGCCACCTCCTCGTACCAGATCGAGGGCGCGGCCGCCGAGGACGGCCGCACCCCGTCCATCTGGGACACCTTCTGCCGGGTGCCCGGGGCCGTGGAGGGCGGTGAGCACGGCGACGTGGCCTGCGACCACTACCACCGGATGCCCGAGGACGTGGAGCTGATCGCGGGCCTCGGCGTCGACACGTACCGCTTCTCGCTCGCCTGGCCGCGCATCCAGCCGGGCGGGCGGGGTCCGGCGAACCAGAAGGGGCTGGACTTCTACAAGCGGCTGGTCGACGAGCTCCAGGGGCGTGGCGTCACCCCGTGGATCACGCTCTACCACTGGGACCTGCCGCAGGAGCTGGAGGACGCGGGCGGCTGGCCCGCGCGGGACACCGCCCTGCGCTTCGCGGAGTACGCCGCTCTCGCCCACGAGGCCCTCGGCGACCGCGTCGAGCACTGGACCACGCTCAACGAGCCCTGGTGCTCGGCGATGCTCGGTTACGCCTACGGGCTGCACGCCCCGGGCCGCCGTGACCTGGGCGACGCCATGGCCGCCGTCCACCATCTGCTCCTGGGCCACGGTCTCGCCGCCGGCGCGCTGCGGGACGCGGCCGGGGGCGACCCGCTGGAGCTGGGCATCACCCTGAACCTCGGCACCGCCACGCCCGAGACCGACAGCGAGGCCGACCGCGAGGCGTGCCGCCGCGCCGACGGCATGGGCACCCGGCTCTATCTCGACCCGCTCGTCCACGGCCGCTACCCCGAGGACATCGTCGCCGACCTGGCCGCCCAGCACATCGAACTCCCGGTCAGGGAAGGCGATCTGGCCGCCATCGCCGCCCCGCTCGACGTCCTCGGCGTCAACTTCTACCGGGGCATGCAGTTCTCCGGCGTCACCGAGGACGGCTCGCCGCTCGACGCCGAGGGCCTGCCGGTCGTCCGGGCCGTTGACCGCGACCTGCCGCGCACCGCGATGGACTGGGAGATCACCCCGACCGAACTCACCGACCTGCTGGTGCGGTTGGAGCGCGACTACGCCCTTCCGACCGTCATCACGGAGAACGGCGCGGCCTTCGACGACACCGTCGCCGCCGACGGCTCGGTCCCCGACGCCGACCGCACGGCCTATCTCGCCGACCACATAGCCGCCGTCGTCGCCGCCCGCGACCGAGGTGCCGACGTCCGGGGCTACTTCGCCTGGTCGCTGATGGACAACTTCGAGTGGGCCTACGGCTACGACAAGCGGTTCGGCATCGTCCGCGTCGACTACGACACCCAGCTCCGGACGCTGAAGGACAGCGCCAAGTGGTACCGCGACACGATCCGCCTCACCCGCGACGCCGACACCGCGTAACTCCCCGACACCCTTGATCCGCCTGTACGTCAGGCAACCCCGACCCGAGATGAGAGCGCTCTCAGATGACGCGTACCCCGCACCTCCGCCCCCGTAAGGGCAGAGCCAGACCCGCGACGGCCGCCTTCGCCGCCGCGGCCGTGCTGGCCACCCTGCTCGCCGGCTCGGCCACCGGCCCCGCGGCGGCCGCCGACGAACCCGCCCCCGTCCTCGTCGACCGCTTCGAGGGCGAGGTGCCGCTCGGCAACAACCCGCCCGCCGACGCGATCTTCACCTGGGGCGGCGACGCGGACGACCACCCGCAGCTGAAGCTGGCCGAGCGCGCCGACGCCCCCGAGGGCGAGAAGGTCCTCGAAGGCTCGTACGACATCAGCGCGTACGGCGGGTTCAGCCACGAGTTCGCCGTGGACACCCCGCCGCAGAACTGGACCGCCCACCAGGGCATCCGCTTCTGGTGGTACGGCCAGAACACCGCGCCGCTGCCGCCCGGCTCCGGCAAGAAGATCAACTTCGAGATCAAGGACGGCGGTGCGAACGGCGGCGCGTCCGAACTGTGGACCACCTCCTTCACCGACGACTGGGAGGGCTGGCACCTGGTCGAGATCCCGTTCGCGGACTTCGTCTACCGCGCCGACTACCAGCCCGTCGGCGGCATCGACCAGGTCCTCGGCCTGAACGAGATGTGGGGCTACGCCCTCACCCTGCCCGGCGGCGGACCCGGCGAATTCGCGCTGGACGCCGTTGAGTTGTACGGCAAGGCGGACCCGGCGCTCACCGCGAGCGTGGTCACCGACACGGCCGTACGCCCCGTGAAGAACGGCGCCACCGCCGAGCTGACGCTCTCCGTCGCCACCACCGGCTCCGTCCCCACCGAGGAGCCGGTGACCGTCGCGTACGCCACCAAGGGCGGCACGGCGGAGGCCGGGAAGGACTACACCCCGGTCACCGGCAGCCACACCTTCCCCGCGGGCACCGCCTCCGGCACCACCCACAAGGTCACCGTCCGCACGGCGAAGGCGTCGAAGCCCGCCGAGGCGAAGACGATCCCGCTGGAGCTGACCGTCACCGGCGCGAAGGCCCCCCGGGAGAACCCGCAGGTCGTCATCGACGCCCATGGACTCCCGTACCAGAACGCCAAGTTGCCGGTGCAGCAGCGCGTCGCGGACCTGCTGGCGAGGATGTCCCCGGCCGAGAAGGCCGGCCAGATGACCCAGGCCGAACGCAACGCGCTCCGCACCCCCGGTGACATCGCCGCCTACGACCTCGGCTCGCTGCTCTCCGGCGGCGGCTCCGTCCCCACCCCGAACACGGCGGCGGCCTGGGCCAAGATGGTCGACTCCTACCAGCTGCGCGCCCAGGCCACCCGCTTCCAGATCCCGCTGATCTACGGCGTGGACGCGGTGCACGGCCACAACAACGTCGTCGGCGCGACGATCATGCCGCACAACATCGGCATCGGCGCGGGCCGCGACCCGAAGAGCGCCGAGCGGACCGGCGCGGTCACCGCGAAGGAAGTACGCGCCACCGGCGTCCCGTGGGACTTCGCGCCGTGCGTCTGCGTCACCCGCGACGAACGCTGGGGCCGCTCCTACGAGGCCTTCGGCGAGGACCCGGCCCTGGTCGAGGCCATGGAGACGGTCATCCAGGGCATGCAGGGCAGCCCCTCCGGCAAGGACCTGCACCGCAACGACAAGGTGCTCGGCAGCGCCAAGCACTTCGTCGGCGACGGCGGCACCGAGTACGGCTCCGCCACCACCGGCTCGTACACGACCGACCAGGGCATCACCAAGGTCACCCGCCAGGAGCTGGAGGCGGTACACCTCTCGCCGTTCGCCGAGTCGGTGAAGCGGGGCGTCGGCACGGTCATGCCCTCGTACTCCTCGCTCGACATCCTGGGCGACGACCAGGGCCCGGTGAAGATGCACGCCAACGCCGAGATGATCAACGGCGTCCTCAAGGACCGGATGGGCTTCGAGGGCTTCGTCATCAGCGACTGGCAGGCCATCGACCAGATCCCCGGCGACTACCCGAGCGACGTCCGTACGTCGATCAACGCCGGACTCGACATGATCATGGTCCCGACCGCGTACCAGGACTTCACGAAGACGCTGAAGGACGAGGTGGCGGCGGGCCGGATCAGCGAGGCCCGGATCGACGACGCGGTCGCCCGCATCCTCACCCAGAAGTTCCGCCTGGGCCTCTTCGAGAAGCCGTACGCGGACACCACCCACCTGGACAAGGTCGGCTCGGCCGAGCACCGTGCGGTGGCCCGTGAGGCGGCCGCGAAGTCGCAGGTGCTCCTGAAGAACGACGGGGCCGTCCTGCCGCTCAAGCCGGACCAGAAGGTGTACGTCGCCGGGTCCAACGCCGACGACATCGGCAACCAGGCCGGCGGCTGGACCATCAGCTGGCAGGGCTCCTCCGGGAAGACCACCACCGGCACGACGATCCTGGAGGGCATGAAGAAGGCGGCGAGGAGCCCGGAGTCCGTCACCTACTCGCGCGACGCCTCCGCCGCCACGGACGGTTACGACGTCGGTGTGGTGGTCGTCGGCGAGACCCCGTACGCCGAGGGCATCGGCGACGTCGGCAACGGCCACGACCTGGAGCTGACGGCGGCCGACAAGGCGGCGGTCGACAAGGTCTGCGCGGCGATGAAGTGCGCGGTGCTCATCGTCTCGGGCCGCCCGCAGCTCATCGGCGACCGGCTCGGGGACATGGACGCGCTGGTGGCCTCCTGGCTGCCGGGCTCCGAGGGCGACGGCGTGGCCGACGTCCTCTACGGCAGGCGCGCCTTCACCGGACAGCTGCCGGTGACCTGGCCGAAGTCGGAGGCCCAGCTCCCGATCAACGTCGGGGACACGGCGTACGACCCCCAGTTCCCGTACGGCTGGGGCCTGACCACCCTGAAGAAGCCCCCGGCCGGCGGCGAGCTCACCCTCGCGGCCCTCGCCGTCGCCGCCCAGGTCGCCGAGAAGGCGAAGCTGGGGAAGACCCCGGCGGGCAAGGCGATCGTGGACCAGGCCCGGCTGCTGGTCCAGCAGAAGATCGACGGAAAGTTCGGCCAGGCGGTGGCCAAGCCCTTCGCGGAGGCGGACCACCTGCTGCTCAAGGGCGACCTGACCGGCGCGGTCGCCAAGCTGCGCACGGCCTACCGAGCCGCGTAGGCACCCCGCTCTCCGGACGGGCGACGGCGTTCGTCGCCCGTCTGGAGTAGCGTGAAGTATGAGGAAAAGGCTCTTTCCCGCGCTGCTGGCGGGCCTGCTGCTCATCTTCGCAGCGGCGGCTCTCGCCCTGACCTCCCCCGCGTCGGCCGCGCCCGCCGCGACCATCCAGGACGCCGCCCAGGCCCTGCGCGACGACCCGGTCTACGTGGACCCGGGCGCTCGCGATCAGCTCTCCGTCGCTGACGAGAAGGCCCTGGAGAACAAGATCACGGACGCCGACAAACCGGTGTTCGTGGCCGTCCTCCCCGATACCTCCGCCTTCCCCGAGGAAGGCCTCCTCCCGACCCTGCGCAGCGACACCGGCATCACCGGCGTGTACGCGATACGGCTCGGCGACGGCTTCGACGCGGGCGCGGACCCGCAGGTCATGCCCACCCGGGCGGTCGAGAACCTCACCGCGTCGGTGGAGAACCCGGCCACCGCTGCCGACCCGAACACCCAGCTCAACGCCTTCGTCGACCGCGCCGTCGAGCAGGCCCGGGGCACCGCCCCCGCCTCCTGGTCCGGCGGCGGAGGCGCGGCCGACCGGACCGGAGCCCCGGTCGGCGGCCTGATCACGCTCGGCGCGCTGGTCGCGGCGGGCGGCGCGGGCGCGTACGCGATCTCCCGCCGCAACAAGCGCCGCAAGGAGGAAGAGGAGCGCATCGCGCTCGACAAGCTCCGGGTCGTCGTCGACGAGGACATCACGGCGTACGGCGAAACCCTGGAGCGCCTGGACTTCCACCCCGCCGAGAAGGGCGCGGACGACACCATGCGCGCCGACTACGAACGGGCCCTGGACTCCTACGAGACCGCCAAGTCGAGAATGGACAAGGCCACCCACCCCTCGGACGTCCGCGGAGTCACCCAGTCCCTGGAGGACGGCCGCTACTCCCTCGCGGTCCTGGAGGCCCGTCGCACCGGCGCGGAGATACCGGCCCGCCGCCCGCCGTGCTTCTTCGACCCGCGCCACGGTCCCGCGGTCACGGAGGTCGTGTGGACCCCGTCCGGCGGCGCGGCCCGCGAGGTCCCGGTCTGCGGTGCGGACGAGGCCCGGCTGAGCCGGGGCGAGGACCCGATGAGCCGTACGGTCGACGTGGGCGACGGCAACCGCCGCCCGTACTGGGAGGCGGGCCCCGCCTACGGCCCCTGGGCCGGCGGCTACTTCGGTGGCGGCCTGCTCCCCGGCCTCCTGGTCGGCACCATGCTCGGCTCGATGCTCGCCACCCCGGCGTACGCCTCCGAGTACGGCGGCGGTGACTTCGGCGGCGGCGCGGGCGGTGACTGGGGCGGCGGCGACTTCTCCGGCTCCGACTTCGACTCCTCCGGATTCGGCGGGGGCGGCTTCGGCGACGGCGGAGGCTTCGGGGGCGGCGGGTTCGACGGCGGGGGTTTCTGAGACCGGCGGCGCTGTCCGAGCCTCCCGGCAGCACGGCCGTTCCGCAGCGCGCCGGGCGTCACGGTCTTCCCGCAGCGTCCCGGGTTCCGGCGGATCCCCTCAGCCGGGACCCGGGTTCTTGCTTCGGGCGGACTCAGTCCTCGTCCTCCTCCATGCTCTCGAACCCGGAGCGGAACAACGCCGAGAAGCTGGCGTACTTCGTGGTGTCGCCGTACTTCGGTGTGAACTCGTGGGCCGCCCACTCGCCGTCCGGCCCGACGTCGGTCGGGTCGAGCAGCCAGAAGTCCTCTCCCCGGGCGATCTCGATGCACCGGCGAAAGAGCTCGACGTCCTCCTCGTTGCCGGGTATCGAGGCGTAGATCTCGGTCACGCGTCCGCCGGCCTCGCTGTCCCGCATCCACACGACGCGGTCGCACGGATGGACACCGTCCACCCAGCCGTCGAGGCGCGTCCACCCGTCGCTCGCCAGGAAGAACCCCCGCACGCCGGCCGGGAACCGCACGCCGAGCCGCTCCTCGGACGCCGCCAGGGCTTCCGCCCGGGCAGGGGCTTCACCCAGCCACGCCTCGACCCGCTCGTCCTGGTCCAGGGCGTCCAGCTGATCCTCGTCCAGCAGGTCGACCAACTCTTCCTCGTCGGCACGGACCTTCACGTACAGCTCGCCGTACCGCTCCAGGAAGACACGCCACTCCTCCGGTGTGGTCGGAGCGTCAGCAACTTCATTCTCTTCAGGCTCAGTTGTATCGGTCATGCCGATCATGGTGCCAGGTGGCTCTGACAACGCCGAGGTGGGCGAGGATTCTTGTCCATGGCGGATCTCCTGGAGATACCGGGAATGCCCGCCGGGCACAGCCGGTTGGGCGAGGCATGAGAGCTGTCGGCGTGTGCGAGTTCGGCGGACCGGAAGCCCTGCGGGTGCTGGATCTGCCCGAACCCCAGGCAGGCCCCGGTGAGGTCCGCGTCCGGGTGCACGCGGCCGCGGTGAGCCCCACGGACGTCATGCTGCGTACGGGCGGGCACGCGGTGCGGATGTCCGGACGGCGGCCTCCGTTCGTACCGGGCATGGACGCCGCCGGGGTGATCGACCAGATCGGGCCCGGGGCCGGGGGCCGGCTCGCGGTGGGCCAACGCGTGGTGGCGCTGGTGCTGTTCACCGGTCCGCACGGGGGCGCCTACGCGGAACAGGTCGTCGTACCGGCCGCGTCGGTCGTGTCGGCGCCGGAAGGGATGGGCTTCCCCGAGGCGTCGACGTTGCCGATGAACGCCATGACCGCGCGACTGGCCCTCGACGTGCTGGACCTGCCGCCGGGCGGAACGGTCGCGGTGAGCGGTGCCGCGGGTGCGGTGGGCGGCTACGCGGTCGAGCTGGCCCGGGCGGACGGGCTGACGGTGATCGCCGACGCGGCCGGGCGCGATGTCGAAACGGTGCGTGGCTTCGGGGCCGACCACGTCGTCGAGCGCGGTGCCGGAATCGCCGACCGTATCCGTACGCTCGTGCCGGAAGGCGTGGCCGGTGCGGTGGACGGGTCGGCCCAGACCGCCGAGCTGGTGCCCGCGATCAGCGACGGTGGCACGCTCGTCGAGCTCCGGGGGTGGCCGGGGCCGGCCGGGCGGGGCATCAGGGTGTGCCCGGTGATGGTGCCCGAGCGCATCGGCGACACGGCCGGCCTGGACAGACTCTGCCGTCAGGCCGAGGCCGGCGTTCTGACGCCGCGCGTCGCGCAGGTGCTGCCCGCCGCCGAAGCCGCCCGGGCGCACCGCCTGTTGGAAGCGGGCGGCCTGCGGGGCCGCGTGGTCCTGGACTTCTCCTGAGCCCGGCTGCCGTCCGTGCACATGAGCGTGCCTGCCGTCCCCGCTCAGACGAACCGGGAAGGCGGGCCGCCTGAGCCGGGTACCAGGCGGCCACGCCGCCGAGGAGGAAGCGGAGCGCCGCGGGGGCGGGGCGACCGCCGACGGGCTCCGGCCCGGGCTCCGGCCCATGAGAGGGAGCTTGCACGCTGCACGCCAGGGCGGCTGCCGTGCCTTCCGCCGCCTGCCGGGCAGGGGGCAGACGGGCCTCCGGGTTCCTGGCGGCGACGAGCGTGGCTGTCATCGTGATGGGGGCCGGAGAGCTGCGCCGGGCGGACGACGCGTCCGCCGCACCGTGACGGTGACGGTGCCCCCGCGGCCCGGTGTGACGGCGTCCGTGTGCGTGTCCGCGACAGTGATCGCCGATCGGGGCGTGCCCTTTGCGGGGTCTCGGCCGTTGAACGGGGCATGAAGAAGCGAAGCGTACTCGCCGTTGTCACCCTCGCCGCCGGAGCGGTCATCGCCGCGATCAGCCCGCCCCCGGGAGGCGGCGACGCGGCGCACGCCGCCGAACCGCCGGTCAGCCTCGGCGCGCTGGACGACGTCGGCGACCTCGGCAAGCTGGTCGACGGCGCGGCCGGGGCGACCACCTCCACCGCCGGCACGGTCACCAGCACGGTGGAGGACGCCCGGTTCAGCTGAGCCGACCGGCGAACACGCCAAGGGCGGCAGGGAGGCGAATCCGCCTCCCTGCCGCCCTTCTCCTGTCCTGTCTGGTCAGGCCAGGAAGTCGACGCTCCGGCAGGAGCCCGCGTCGGCGGCGGCCCGGTAGACGGGCCAGGCCAGGGCCAGATCCTGCCAGGGCAGCCCGACGGGCGCGTAGACGGTGATCTGTTCGCTCGTTTCGCGGCCGGTCCGCTCACCGCCGAGCACCTGCCCGAGCGTCGCGTGCGCCGCGTCGGCGCTCAGCCCGCTGTTGCCGAGCGCCCCCATGGAGACGGCCAGCTCGACGTCGTCGACCACCGTGCGGGCGCGTCGCAGGGCGTCGGCAGCGAGCTCGACCTTGCCGGGCTCGTCCGCGCCGAGCGTCGTGACGTGTATGCCCGGGCGCAGATCGGCGGCAGTCAGCAGAGGGCCGCGTGACCAGGTCGCTAGGACGACGATGTCCGCGCGCGCGGCGGCACTCCGCGGCTCGCCGACCGTCTCGACCTCGATGCCCAGAAGCTCTTCGTGTTCCGCCGCGAACGCGGCCGCCCGCACGGGGTCGGTGTCGCACACGGTCAGCCTGGACACCGTGCGCAGCCGGACGAGACCCCGCAGCACCATCCGGGCCTGCGCCCCCGCGCCGACGACGCTCACCGAGTCGGCGTGCTCGGCGGCGAGCTCGTGGGTCGCCAGGGCGGCGGCCAGGCCGGTGCGCCAAGCGGTGACCGAGACCGAGTCCAGTACGGCCAGCAACTCCCCGCCCGCCAGGTCGTGCAGGCAGACGAGACCCCGCAGCGCGGGAGCGGCGTCGGGAAACTTCGCGTTGACCTTCACCGTGTAGGCCGGAACCCCGTCGATCACCCCGGGCAGCAGCGCGGTCGCCGTGCCCGGACCGGGCAGGTCCGTACGGATCCGCAGCGGCCGGACGTCCGGAGCGGGCGCGGTGAAGCCCGCGCGAAGCCCGGCCATCACGGTGTCGGGGTCGAGCAGGCCGGTGATCTGGGAACGGGTCAGCAGGAGAGTCACCCGGCCACCTTCGCTCATGACAGAGGTTTACGGCCATGGGGCATATGCAACGCCTTATTGGTCCAGACCTATTGTGCGGGCGTGCCCGGCTCGCTAGCTTTCTCCTGGCGGCGCGCGCTGTTCGGATCGGCCCGACTCATTCATGCACTGACGCACAGTCATGTGCGTTGACTGAAAACGGAGTTACCGACATGCACAGACGTATTGCCGCTCTCGCGGTGACCGTGGCGACCGCCGGAGCGATGCTCCTCGGCACCGCCTCGACCGCCTCCGCCACGGGCCCCGGCTTCTGGCTCCGCAGCCATCACGCCAGCCTCGCGGAATGCCAGGCGGTGGGGAACGCAGGCGCCGACAACGCCCTCTGGAGCCGTGTCTTCATCTGCAACCCGTTCGCGGGCAATCCGAGCGTGTACGAGTTGTGGGTGCGCTACTGAGGTAGCGGGCGGACAGCGAACCGCCCCGGCCGCGGCGGCGGCCGGGGCGGTGCCGGGCGTTCAGAGGGCGGCGCTGCTGCCGTGGACGAAGGCGCTCCAGGCGGCGGGCTCGACGGTGAGGACGGGACCGTCGGTCACCTTGGAGTCGCGGATGTGGACGGCGGCGGGGTGGGTGGCTACCTCTACGCAGTTGCCGCCCTGGTCGCTGCTGTAGCTCGACTTGAACCAATGGAGGGCGGCGGAACGGGAGACGGGGAGGGCGGCGCGGTTCATGTCTCTCCAAGCAAGGCTGCGAGCAGTGCGTCCAGAAGCCGGGCGCTTTCCTCGGCGGTCAGCGCCTGCGTCCGCAGCATCCCATATTTCTGCATGAGAGCGCTGACGTCGGCCGGATCGTCGTACAGCTCTGCTCGCAGGTGCATTTCGACGTACGCGAGCTGATCGTGATCGGGGGTCTCCAGTAGGACCAGCGGTCCCGCGAGCCCCGCGTGCTTCGGCGTCTTCCGCGGCATGATCTGGATGCTGACGAAGGGCAGATCCATGCAGCGTCGCAAGTGGATGAGCTGCTCGCGCATGACCTCGGGATCGCCTAACTCGGCGTACAGGATGCTCTCCTCCAGGATGAAGTGGAGGATGGGCCGGGGCTTGCGATTCAGGATCTTCTGTCGGTTGAGGCGGGTCGCCACCCGCTCCTCGATCACGTCCTCTTCGAGTGGCGGGTAGTGGCTGGAGAGGACCAGCCGCGCATACGCCTCGGTCTGCAGCAGCCCGGGGATGAGCTGGGATTCGTACGAGAACAGGCTCACCGCGCCCTGCTCGTACTGCACGAAGTCCTTGACCAGCGCCTGGTAGCGCTCCTTCTTCGGCACCCGCTCCACGGCGACCTTGAGCGCCCCTTTGGTGTCCAGCAGCTCATCGAGTTGGACCGCCAAGTCCAGCTGGAGCGCCCGTCGCCCCTGCTCGATCGAGGCGATCGTGTCCTCGCCCACCCCGAGTTGTTCGGCAAGGGCGGCCTGCGTCAGCCCGGCGAGTTTGCGGAAGTGGCGCAGCTGCGCGCCGATCAACTGCCATGAAGTGACTCGCCTGATGCTGTGTGTTCCCGGTTGCATGACGTGGCTATCCCCCCATTGACCCTGCTGTCTACCCGTCAGAACCCGTACAAAAGCTTTTGTACGCCTGTCCGCTCTGCTTCAGCGTAGTTACACCGTGTGAGCGTGGAAGCATGAACGAGACAACTCAACTTCCGTACTACCGCGCCGCCTTCTACTGCCGTGAGCGCAGGTCGATCCCGGTCGTACGGAAGTTCACCCGTAAGGCGCTGGTCGAGTGGGAGTGCGAAGGGCGTGCCGACGACGTGCTGCTCTGCGTAACCGAGCTGGCGACCAACGCCCTCCGTCACGGTGTGCCGCCGGGGCGTGGCTTCAAGGTCCACATCTACCTGGAGCGGGTCGAGAACATGATCCGCGTCGAGCTGCACGACAGCGGCGACGGTGAGGTGCGGCCGGCGGACGGGGTGCCGGGGGCCGACGAGGAGGGCGGGCGCGGGCTGCTGCTCGTCGCGGCGCTGGCCGACAAGTGGGGCGTGGCCGAGCGGAACCCCGGCAAGATCGTGTGGTGCGAGTTCAGCATCGAATGATTTGCCGTTTCGGCAAGGGTGTTTGTCGTTTCGGCCTGAACGGGCGCACTCTCGTCGTTGAGCGGTGGTGATGCCGCGTGACGAAGGAGGAGCGACATGAAGCAGCAGCGGTACGACGTGGTGATCGTGGGCGGCGGTGCGGCCGGTCTCAGCGGGGCGCTGACCCTGGCGCGGGCCCGGCGCTCGGTTCTGGTGATCGACGCGGGCGAGCCCCGTAACGCGCCCGCCTCGCACGTGCACAACTACCTGGGCCGCGAGTCGACCCCGCCCGGCGAGCTGCTGGCGATCGGGCGCGGCGAGGCGGCCGGGTACGGGGCGGAGATCGTCGAGGGCCGGGTGGCCTCGGCCGAGCGGCTGCCCGGGGACGGGAATCACGGCTTCCGAGTGGTGACCGAGGACGGCCGGAGCGTCGAGGCGCGGCGGCTGCTGGTGACGACGGGGCTCGTCGACGAGCTGCCGCCCGTGCCGGGGCTGGCGGAGCGCTGGGGCCGCGAGGTGCTGCACTGCCCGTACTGCCACGGGCACGAGGTGGCGGACCGCCCGATCGGCGTGCTGGCCACCGGCCCCCTCGCCGTACATCAGGCGCTGATGTGGCGGCAGTGGAGCGAGGACGTGACCCTCTTCCTCCACACGGGTCCCGAGCCGTCGGAGGAGGAGTACGAGCAGCTGGCGGCCCGCGGCGTCGCGGTCGTGGACGGCGAGGTGGCGGGCCTGGAGGTCGCGGACGACCGGTTCACCGGCGTACGGCTGGCGTCCGGCCGGGTGGTCGCGCGCGAGGCGCTGGTGGTGCAGGCCCGGTTCACCGCCCGCTCGGCGGTCCTGGAGTCGCTGGGGCTGAAGGCCGTGGCGCAGGAGATGGGCGGGGTGGTGATCGGTTCGTACGTCCCGGCCGACCCGACCGGTGCGACGGAGGTGCCCGGGGTCTGGGCGGCGGGCAACGTCACCCGCCTCACCGAACAGGTGATCGGTGCCGCTGCCGCGGGCCTCATGGCGGGCGGGGCGATCAACGGCGACCTGATCGCCGAGGACACCCGTGACGCGGTGGCGGCGCGGCGGCGCGGCTGATCGGGCGCGGTTACGAGAACAGGGCGCCGAGGAGGTCGCGCGCCCACCCGAAGAACGTATGGATCAGCACCGCCAGCAGCACGAATATCCCGAGGATCACGGCGGTGACCCAGGAGCAGCCGCGCCCGTCGCCGGCCTCGGGCTCGTCCTGTCCGCCCAGCCCCGCATCGAAAAGATCCACGACCGCTCCTGTCCCGCCCCATCACCCGCCACGCACGAGCGGCGACCGGTGACCGGAGCCCCCCGGCTCCGTGGGGTGAAGAGTCGCACGGCCGGGGCGGGCCGGCGGAGGCGGTGCCGTACTCAGAGGGGTAGGGGCAGGTACTCAGTCCCGTTTCCCGTCCGGCGTAACGCGGGCCCGTGAATGGCCGGGCCGTGGGGCGAGGCCGGGGCCCGGGGGCCGGGACAGGTGTGAGCTTCCGTGACGGGGATACGCGCAGGGCCCCGGGAGACCGGGAACGAGGGCCTCCTCGACGAGTGCATTCGTCCACGTTTGCCTACATTGGCAGGGGGTCAGTAGGGCAGCCGTAGTGGGAGCCAACGCCGACGCGTCTGCGGAAGACGAACAAGAGGAAACGACGACATGACCGACACCTCGCGCAAGCCGACCACCTCCGACTCCGGCGCCCCGGTGGAGAGCGACGAGCATTCGCTCACCGTCGGCCCGGGCGGGCCGATTCTGCTCCAGGACTCCTACCTGATCGAGCAGATGGCCCAGTTCAACCGCGAACGCATCCCCGAACGCCAGCCGCACGCCAAGGGCAGCGGCGCGTTCGGGAAGTTCGAGGTGACCGCGGACGTGTCCGCGTACACGAAGGCCGCGCTCTTCCAGCCGGGCGTCACCACCGACCTGGTGATCCGGTTCTCCACCGTGGCGGGGGAGCGGGGCAGCCCGGACACCTGGCGGGACCCGCGCGGCTTCGCGGTGAAGTTCTACACCAGCGAAGGCAACTACGACATGGTGGGCAACAACACCCCCGTGTTCTTCGTGAAGGACCCGATGAAGTTCCAGCACTTCATCCGGTCCCAGAAACGCCGGGCGGACAACAACCTCCGCGACCACGACATGCAGTGGGACTTCTGGACGCTCTCGCCGGAGTCGGCCCACCAGGTCACCTGGCTGATGGGCGACCGGGGCATCCCGCGCAGCTGGCGCCACATGAACGGCTACACCTCGCACACGTACATGTGGATCAATGCGCAGGGGCAGCGGTTCTGGGTGAAGTACCACTTCAAGACCGACCAGGGCGTCGAGACGTTCACGCAGCACGAGGCCGACCAGATGGCGGCGGCGGACACGGACTACCACACGCGTGATCTCTTCGAGCACATCCGCGACGGCGCATTCCCGAGCTGGACGCTGAAGGTCCAGATCATGCCGTACGAGGATGCCAAGGACTACCGGTTCAACCCGTTCGACCTGACCAAGGTGTGGCCGCACGGCGACTACCCGCTGATCGAGGTCGGCCGGATGACGCTGGACCGCAACCCCACGGACAACCACGCCGAGATCGAGCAGGCGGCGTTCCAGCCGAACAACTTCGTCCCAGGCATCGGCCCGAGCCCGGACCGGATGCTGCTGGCGCGGCTGTTCAGCTACGCGGACGCGCACCGCCACCGCATCGGCGGCAACTACCAGCAGCTGCCGGTCAACGCCCCCGTCGCGCCGGTGAACACGTACTCCAAGGACGGGGCGATGGCGTACCGCAAGACCAGCGACCCGGTCTACGCCCCGAACTCCAAGGGCGGCCCGGAGGCGGACACGGCACGCTACGGCACCCCGCCGAGCTGGTACGCCGACGGTGACATCACCCGGGCGGCGTACGTCGACCACGCCGAGGACGACGACTGGGGCCAGGCGGGCACCATGGTCCGCGAGGTCCTGGACGACGCGGCGCGGGACCGGCTGGTGGACAACGTGGTGGGCCACCTGCTGAACGGGGTGACCGAGCCGGTGCTCCAGCGGGCGTTCCAGTACTGGTCGAACGTCGACGGCACGCTCGGCAAGCGCATCGAGCAGGGGGTGCGCGCGAAGGCGGGCGAGAAGGACCCGAAGGCGGCGGAACAGGCCAATCCGGCGCGCACGTCGATGCAGCGCAAGGCTTGAGGCCCGGGCCGCCGCCCGCTTCCGGGCCGTACGACACGCAGGCCCTCATCCGTCGGCTTCGTCGGCCGACGGATGAGGGCCTGCGGCGTTTCCCCGCTCGGTCGCCCGCGTACCGCGTACCGCGTA
>MUNB01000492.1 GCA_002154345.1 Streptomyces griseus | reverse complement strand
GCTGGGGGGAGTTGGCCCTTCAGGGGGCCCCATTCGTTCGGGTCGGGGACCCCGGGCGGGAGCATCGCGCGACGCTTGGGGCCGGTGTGGCCCTCCGCCGGCTCCCCCGGTTCCTTCGCCCCGGGCCAGGCCTTGGCGACCCGTGCGGCCAGGACGAAGTCCTTGCGCAGCGGGTGGCCCTCGAAGCCTTCCGGCAGGAGCAGCGGTACGAGGTGGGGGTGGCCGTCGAACGCGACGCCGAACATCTCGTGCGTCTCGCGCTCGTGCCACGCCGCGCCCGCATACACGTCGATGGCGCTGGGCAGCGCCGCCGCGTCGTGCGGCACGGTCGTCCGTACCATCAGCCGCCGTACCGTACCCGTGCCCAGGGCCACGACATGGGCGCAGACGCGGAAGCCGACGCCCGCTTCGTCCACGGCGCTGAGCCAGTCGAAGTAGGTGCACCCGAGTGCGTCACGGGCGGTCCGCAGCGCGGTGAGCCAGGCGGCGGCGGGGACGTCGACGGTCAGCAGGTCGTACGCGGACTCCGCCGTGGCCTCGTCGCCGAACAGGTCGGTGACCGCGTCCGGCAGCCGGTCGAACGCCTCGGCCGCCTCTGCCGCCACGGCCGCCTCGTCCACCGCGGATTCCGCGTGCTGGTCGCGGTCGCTCATCGCCGCCCCTCCCCGTCCGGTCGCGAAGACGGAGCCGGAGCTGGTGCCGGAGCCGGTGTCGGTGCCGGTGTCGGTGTCGGTGCGGCGACCAGGCCGCTGCGCAGAGCCTCGGTGGACGGACCGCCGCCGCCCGTCGCCCCGGAGGCGTACCGCTCGGCGAGGGATTCGCGCGCGATCTTCTCCTGGAGTTTGAGGATGCCCTGGAGCAGCGCCTCGGGCCGGGGCGGGCAGCCGGGTACGTACACATCGACGGGGATGATCTGGTCGACGCCCTTGGTGACGGAGTACGAGTCCCAGTAGGGACCGCCGCAGTTGGAGCAGGCGCCGAAGGAGATGACGTACTTCGGTTCGGGCATCTGCTCGTACAGCCGCTTCACGGCCGGGGCCATCTTGTCCGTCACCGTGCCGGAAACGATCATGAGGTCGGCCTGCCGGGGTCCGGGGGCGAACGGGATCACGCCGAGCCGGATGAAGTCGTGGCGTGCCATGGACGCGGCGATGAACTCGATGGCGCAGCAGGCGAGTCCGAA
>MUNB01000491.1 GCA_002154345.1 Streptomyces griseus | reverse complement strand
CGCCCGCCCTGCCCTGGGCGCTGAAGAAGGAGTCGCTCCAGCGGCAGGCCTTCTCGGCCGCCAAGGTCGGCGACCGCGCCGGACAGACCGACGGGTCGCGCCAGGCGCCCGGCGCGACGCCCAACGCCAAGCGGCCCACCGGCAAGGCGACCGTGCCCGACGTGCCCAAGCCGGACCTGCGCTCGCTGCCCGCGTACGGCATCACCGTCAGCGACGGTTACGAGGACGTGCCCGGCAAGGACTACCTCGCCTTCAGCGCCAACGTGTGGAACGCGGGCCCGGCCAAGCTCGTCGTGGACGGCTTCCGCTCCCCGGGCAAGGAGCTGATGGACGCGTACCAGTACTTCTACGACGCCGACGGCAAGCAGGTCGGCTACACCCCGACCGGCACCATGGAGTGGGACCCGCGCCCCGGCCACGAGCACTGGCACTTCACGGACTTCGCCAGCTACCGGCTGCTGAAGGCCGACAAGAAGGAGACCGTGCGCAGCGGCAAGGAGGCGTTCTGCCTGGCCAACACCGACGCGGTCGACTACACGGTGAAGAACGCCAACTGGCACCCGGACAACACCGATCTGTCCACCGCGTGCGGCCAGGAGAACTCGATCTCCGTCCGCGAGGTGCTCGACGTGGGTTCCGGTGACACCTACACCCAGGACCTGCCCGGCCAGTCCTTCGACATCACGGACCTGCCGAACGGCACGTACTACATCCAGGTCCTCGCCAACCCGGAGAACCGGCTCAAGGAGACCAACCACAACAACAACAGCGCCCTGCGCAAGGTCGTCCTCGGCGGCAAGAAGGGCGCCCGCACGGTGAAGGTTCCGGCCCACCACCTGGTCGACGCCAACTGAGGTTCTTGTCACGAGCGTTGATCCGCTCATCGACGTACGTTCCGCCGGCCCCGGGAAGGCTTTCGTCCGCCTCCCCGGGGCCGGTGGCATGCGGGGGGCCAAACCCGAGTTCTCGCCAAGTCGCCCGTGCACCCGTAACCCCGGCCCCGTATCGGCGTGTCGCCACCGCCGTACCGCCGCCCCTCCACGATCTCCCCCGGTCAGGGACGCGGCCGGAAGAGGGCGCGGGCAGTGGTGTGCTGTGGAGGGTTTCCCTCCGCTATGCCCCTACGGGGGAGGGGTGTTCGGCGGGCACCGCCGCGACCAGGCAAGGCATCGGTTACCCATGCGTAGCGCATGTGTGGCGCAATTCACTCCTCTCAGGGGGTGGCTCTGGAAGCATCTACGCCAACGAGATCGGGCCATACATACCGCCGCGGGGGGAGTGGCCATGGGGCTGCTCGGCGATGAGCTGGCGTTCGGGCGGGCGCTGACCGCCCCGGAGTACGAGAGCGTCATGGCCCTGGGCCACCGCAAGGAGTACCCGGCCGACGCCCCGCTCCTGACCGAGGGCGACCGGACCGGCCATGTGGTCATCATGATCCGCGGCTGGGCGACCGTCTCCCGCACCACCGACCGGGGCGCCACCCGGCTGATACTGGGACTCCGCGGCCCGGGCGAACTGCTCGGCGAAATGGCCGCGTTGGACAACCATCCGCGCAGCGCCACCGTCCGGGCCCTCGGGACCGTCGAGGCGACCGTGATCGGCGGTGACGCGTTCCGCCGGTTCCTCGCCACCCATCCCCGTGTCAGCGGGCTGGTGATCCGGCAGCTGACCTTCCGGCTGCGCAGCGCCGACCAGGAGCGCTCCGCCCTCGCCTCGCTGACCGTCCTCCAGCGTCTGGCGAGCCGGCTCACCGAACTCTCCGGGGCCACCGCCCCGGGCCCCTACGCGCCGTCCGTGCCGGGCCCCGGTCACGGCGGCACCGTCGTCCACCTCGCCCAGGACGAACTGGCCGCCACCGTCGGGGCGACCCGGGAAGCGGTCGCCAAGGCACTGCGGCTGCTGCGCACCCAGAACATCGTGCGCACCGGCACCCGCATGGTGCAGATCCTCGACCCCGAACTGCTCGCCCTCCTCGCGGAGGGACACCGGGAGTAAAAGCTCTGCCCCGCCGTGTGTAAACGGCTACAGACGGCCTACGTCCCGGGCCGGAAGCTGTACGGGACGGCAAGCGGAGAGAGAGCGGAGCACGGGGTGGAACACGGGGTGGCGCACGAGGCGTTCGATGCCGGTGAGGCACGCTACGAGCTGGTCGTCAGCGTGGACGCCAGACGTTCCGGGCAGTACAACGACGCGGAGAAGCCGCGGATGCGGCAGCGGATCTACCGGGTCCTGGAGTCCGCGCTCGCCCAGGCCGGGGTGGTCCGGGACGCCGTCCACATGGAGGACCGCGGGGACGGCGTGCTGATGTCGGTCCCCGGCCGGATCGCGGTGTCGCGGCTGCTCGGCCTGTGGATGGTGGAGGTCCACGAGAACCTCCGGGAGGAGAACGGCTCCCTGCTCGTGCCGCTCGGGCTGCGGGTGGCGATGCACGTCGGTCCCGTACGTCACGACAGCCGGGGCATCAGCGGGCGCGCGGTCGACCTGACGTGCCGGCTCGCCGACTCCTCCGTGGCCCGGGAGCTGCTGGACCGCGAACGGGCCGATCTGGTCCTCGCCGTCTCCGACTCCCTCTACGCCGATGTGGTGCAGGCCGGGGGCAAGTTCATTGATCCCGCGCGCTTCGCCCCGGCGCGGCTCGCCCTGAAGGAGGGCGCCGTCACCGCCTGGTTCCACCTGCCGGGACGGCCCGCGCCGGACACCGGGGCGCTCGGTCCGGAGGAGCCGGGCGACGGGGGTGTGGCGGGTACCGGAGGTGTGGCGGCTGGAGTTTCTGCTGGTGCCGGAGGTGCTGCTGTGTCTCCTGCGGACCCTTCTCCCGGGGCTGTGGACGGCGGGGACCCTGACAGCGAGGGCTATGAGGACGACGAGGACGGCGACGCGTCCGTCCGGTACGCCGCGCAGGGCGATCTCTCCGTGCACCAGCACAACGTCTACCAGCAGCCCGTGCACATCGGCCGCGTCACCGGCGCCGGCCCCCGGAAGGACTGAGCATGGCCGACGAAGCAGTGGCCGACGGTCCGGCCGAGCCCGCGCGTCCGCAGCCGAAGGACGACCGCTCGCCCGACGCACCGCCGCGTGGTGGAGGGCGGAAGGACGACAAGGCCAAGGACGCCCCGGGCGGCAAGGACGCGCCCGGCTCCTCCGACGCCCCGGACGGTCCCGACGCCGCCGATTCCGCCGACGACGAGGCCGCCGAACGGGAGAAGGAGCGCGAGCGCGCCGCCGACCGCTTCAAGGATCTGACCCGCGATCCGCTCGCCGAGGAGGAGGGCGAGAAGGAGCCGACCGACCTCGCCGCCGCCGCGCGCGCCCGGCGGGCCGGACAGAAACTCCTCACCAGCGGGCGGGACTTCACCAGCTTCGACCGCTCGCGCATCGAACACGCCCACGTCGGCGACATCAACGTCACCCTCGACGCCCGGCGTTCCGGCCTCACGATGCGTGACGGCCCGGTGCCCGAGGAGGAGTTACGGCGGCTGCGCCGGGCCCACATCGAGCCGGCCGGGTACGTACGGCTGCGCCGGGCGCTGGAGTCGCGGCGGCTGCTGGTGCTCGGCGGAGCCCCCGGCACCGGCCGGACCAGCACCGCCCTGGCGCTCCTGGAGGAGGTCACCCGTAACGGCGAGGGCGCCGAGAACAGCGAGCGGGTCCGTCGCGCCGCCCCGGAGGAAGGGGTGCGCACGCTGGTCGGCGAGGTGTCCGCCGGGGAGGGCGGCCACCTCCCCGGCACCGGATATCTGCTGGAGCCCGCGCTCGACCGGCCGGGCACCCTGCCGCCCGACGAGACGGATCTGGACCAGCTGGCATCGGCCCTGGCCGCGCGGGGCTCGTACGCGGTGGTCGTGGTGAGCGTCGGCTCGGCGGCCAACCCGCTGCTGGCCGGGCGGTACGGGGC
>MUNB01000490.1 GCA_002154345.1 Streptomyces griseus | reverse complement strand
GGCGGTTGCCGTCTTCGAGGCAGCCGGGGCCGGGGCCTCGGGCTTCTTCTCCTGCTCCCGCTTCGGCTCCGGCGTGGGCTCGGGGGCCGGCGGCGGGGGCGGAGGCGGCTGCATGTCGCCCGGCCCGCCCGGCGGCGGCTCGCCCAGCGCGTCCAGCGCCTCCCGGGCCAGCGGCGCGGCGAGCGGCGAGAAGGCCGGGTTGGTGCGCACGGCCTGCTCCAGATTCCGGCGGGCCGGACCGTAGTCCGCCAGCTCCCGCTGGATCACGCCCAGGTGGTACGCGTACGAGGCGTTCCGTACGCCCGTGTCGACGGCGCGCTCCGCGTACTCCAGGCCCTCCTCGGACTTCCCCGCCCGGTGCAGCGCCCAGCCCAGCGCGTCCGCCACCGCCGCGCTGCGGTGCTGCCCCCGCCACTGGGCCCGCAGCAGCTCCACCGCCGCCTCCGGCTCCCCGTGGTCGGCCTCGAAGCGGGCCAGCACCAGGGACTCGTCGGCCCCGGCCTTCTTCGCCTCCGCCACCATCTCCCGCAGCTTCGTGTACTGGGTGCGGGCGTCACCGTCCAGCCCCAGCGACTCGTACAGCTCGCCCAGTTCCAGCGCGTACTCCGGGCGCGGCAGCTGCTCCAGCGCGCTCTGGTACGCGGCCAGCGCCTCGTCCGTGCGGTCCAGCGCCACCAGGGCCCGGGCCCGGCCCGCCAGCGCGGGGTGGTGACCGGCGTCCGTGCGCAGCGCCGCGTCGAACTGCGCCACCGCCTCCTCCGGTTCGCCCCGCTCCCAGGCCAGCTCGCCCAGCCGGTGCAGCGCCTCGGCCTTCTCGGCGGGCTGCGTCGCCCGGTCGGCCGCCTCCCGGGCGGTGGCCAGCGCGTCCTCCCGCCAGCCCTGGCCCCGGTACAGATCGGCGGTGCGGGCCAGCGCCGGAACGCCCTTGCGCAGCTCGCTGAACTTCTCCGTCGCCGCGGTCGCCGCCTTCTGGTCGCCGAGCCCGGTGTACGCGTCGATGAGGACCGGGTACACGCTCCAGCTCTTCGGCTGCTGCTTCCGTACCGTCTCGCCCCACCGCTTCGCCGCGAGGAAGTCGTGCCGCGCGTTGGCCAGGGCCGCCAGGCCCACCCACGCCTCCCCGTTGCCGCGCTCGCCCGGCCGCGCCTCCAGCGAACGCTTCAGGGCCTGTTCGGCGCGGGCGTAGTACGCGGTGTCCGCCGAACGCCTCGCCCACTCCACGTACGCCGTGCCGAGCGTCGCCAGGGACGGGGCGTCCTCCGGATGGGACTCCACCCACTTCTGCCGGTCCCCGATCAGCGCGGTGAGGTCCGAGAGCGAGGCGGGGGAGCCCGCGGTCGTCGCCGCCTCGGCCCGCTCGACCGGGCCCGGCTCCTTCGGCCCGTCGCCCTCCCCGTCGTCCACCGCCACCAGCGCCCCGGCCAGCAGCACCCCGGCCGCCACCGCGCCGACCGCGGCCCGTCGCAGCGTCGTCCGCAGGGTGGGCGGCGGCGGGGGCACGGCGGTGGCGCCTTCGGCGGGCATCGCGTAGGGGTCCTGCGCGTTCATCGGGTCCTGCGAGGACTGCTCGGGCGGCCGGCGGGACCCGGGATCCTGCTGGGGCATGACATCCATGGCCATCACTGTGCGTCAGTCATACGAGCACACCGCGCCTTGGGATCGTTGCCGCCCACGGGTTCACACCTTTGGCCCCGGGTGTCACGCTTGGATCATGAGCGATCTCCTCGAACGGCTGCGCGCGGGACTGCCTCCCGAGGCGCTGATCACCGATCCGGACGTCACCGCGTCCTACGCCCACGACATGGCGAGCTTCTGCGAGGCCGGCACCCCGGCCGTCGTGGTGCTCCCGCGCACGGTCGAGCAGGTCCAGCACGTCATGCGCACCGCCACCGCGCTGCGCGTCCCGGTCGTCCCGCAGGGCGCCCGTACCGGCCTGTCCGGCGCGGCCAACGCCTCGGACGGCTGCATCGTGCTCTCGCTGGTGAAGATGGACCGGATCCTGGAGATCAGCCCGGTCGACCGGATCGCCGTCGTCGAACCGGGCGTCGTCAACGCGGTGCTCTCACGCGCTGTGAACGAACACGGTCTGTACTACCCGCCGGACCCCTCCAGCTGGGAGACGTGCACCATCGGCGGCAACATCGGCACCGCGTCCGGCGGTCTGTGCTGCGTGAAGTACGGGGTCACCGCCGAGTACGTGCTGGGCCTGGAGGTCGTCCTCGCCGACGGGCGGCTCCTGACCACCGGCCGCCGCACCGCCAAGGGCGTCGCCGGATACGACCTGACCCGGCTCTTCGTGGGCTCCGAGGGCAGCCTCGGAATCGTCGTCAAGGCCGTCCTCGCGCTCAAACCGCAGCCGCCCCAGCAGCTCGTCCTCGCCGCCGAGTTCCCTTCCGCGGCCGCCGCCTGTGACGCTGTGTGCCGGATCATGGAGCGCGGTCACACCCCGTCACTCCTCGAACTGATGGACCGTACGACCGTGCGTGCCGTCAACGCGATGGCCTCCATGGGCCTGCCCGAGACCACCGAGGCACTCCTCCTCTGCGCCTTCGACACCCCGGACCCGCTCGCCGACCTCGCCGCCGTCGGAGAGCTCTGCACCGCCGCCGGGGCCACCGAAGTGGTCCCCGCCGATAACCCGGCCGAGTCCGAACTCCTCCTCCAGGCCCGCAGGATGTCGCTCACCGCGCTGGAGACCGTCAAGTCCGCCACGATGATCGACGACGTCTGCGTACCGCGCTCGCAGCTCGGCGCGATGCTCGCGGGCACGGCCGCCATCGCCGAGCAGTACGACCTCACCATCGGCGTCTGCGCCCACGCGGGCGACGGCAACACCCACCCCGTCGTCTGCTTCGACCACCACGACCCCGACGAGTCCCGCCGGGCCCGCGAGTCCTTCGACGCCATC
Organism: Streptomyces griseus; assembly: GCA_002154345.1. Classification (GTDB taxonomy): domain Bacteria; phylum Actinomycetota; class Actinomycetes; order Streptomycetales; family Streptomycetaceae; genus Streptomyces; species Streptomyces caviscabies. The sequence continues at coordinate 1,097 of MUNB01000490.1, read as the reverse complement.
ATGGCGCTCGGTCTCGAACTCGGCGGAACCATCACCGGCGAACACGGCGTCGGCGTCCTCAAGAAGGAGTGGCTCGCCCGCGAACTGGGCGAGACCGGCGTCGAACTGCAGCGCTCCGTCAAGGCCGCCTTCGATCCGCTCGGTCTCCTCAACCCCGGCAAGCTCTTCTGAACACCGCCTCTCGCGGCGGCCCTCACACCTCACCGTCCTGGGTCGGCGACTCGTCCGCCGACCACGGGTCGCTCAGCCACAGGTCGTCGGCCGGCAGCGGGGCCAACAGCTCCGCCAGCGCATCGTCGAGGCCGAGCCGGTCGCCCTCGGTGCCCGGCGGCACGATGCGCAGGGTCCGCTCCACCCAGGCGGCCACGGCGGCCGAGCCCACCTCCAGCAGGGCGTTGCCGTCGGGGGAGGTGAGGGCCACGCAGATCACGCTGCGGCCCGCGACCTTCGTCGGCCAGATCCGTACGTCCCCGTGCCCGCACGGCCGGAACACACCCTCCACCAGCAGCTCCCGGGCGAACGTCCAGTGCACGGGGGACTCGGAGCCGATGTGGAAGGCGATGTGCACGGCGTACGGGTCGTCGGTGCGATACGTCAGCCGGGCGGGTACCGGGATGGACCGCTCGGGGGACAGGACGAGGCGCAGCTCCAGCTCACGTTCCACGATGCTCATCATCAGAATGCACGACCTTCCGGTGCTCATGGGCCGGTCCCGTGACCGTCCCGCACAAGGAGAGAGCGCCCTCCCCGCCACCTATTACGCGACTTCTCAAAAAAACTTCGGGCCGTCCCGAAAGTGGTCCCAAACAGGTGGACCGGCCCGGGGGCGGGCGGCTGTCTGATAGATGTGGACCCTTGTATTGAGGCCGTCCGCCCGCCCGGCGGGGACGGCCTGAGGCCTCGAAGAGATACGGGACCCGCTGATGAGCGCGCCAACTCCGGCACCCGGTGACGAAAGCCCCCGCGAGGGCTACTACCCCGACCCCTCCATCCCCGGCTACGTCCGGTACTGGAACGGCGCGTCCTGGGTCCCGGGTACGAGCCGCCCCGCGCCCCGGCAGACCGGACCGGCCGCAACCGCCCCCGCCCCGGCGGCC
>MUNB01000049.1 GCA_002154345.1 Streptomyces griseus | reverse complement strand
GCCCGGCCGCCCTTCGGGCGACGGCGGCAGTTTGACGACAGGCCCTAGGTTCTGTCGTCAAATGTCACGCCCACATCAGGAGTGAGGCGAGGGTGACGGCTGCTTCGTAGGACTGGACGGTCTTGTCGTAGCGTGTGGCGATGCCGCGCCATTGCTTCAGACGGTTGAAGCACCGCTCCACGACGTTGCGGTGCTTGTAGGCCTCGCGGTCGAAGGCCGGCGGGCGGCCACCGCGGCTGCCCCGCCGGGCCCGGTTGCCGATCTGGTCGGCCCGCTCGGGAATCGTGTGGGGGATGCCGCGGCGGCGGAGCCAGGTGCGGATCGCCTTGGAGCTGTAGCCCTTGTCGCCCAGGACGTGATCGGGCCGGACGCGGGGACGGCCGGGGCCGATCCGGGGCACCCTGATCGCGTCCATCACGGCGGTGAACTGGGTGCAGTCGTTGGTGTTGCCGCCCGTCACGACGAAGCCGAGCGGACGGCCCCGGCCGTCGCAGGCCAGGTGCACCTTGCTGGTCAGACCGCCCCTGGACCGGCCGAGGGCCGGGTCGCAGAGCCCCCTTTTCGAGCCCCGGCAGCATGCTGGTGGGCCCGGACGACCGTGGAATCGACCGACACCAGCCACTCGATGTCGCCCGCCGCGTCGGCCCTCGCCTGCGCGGCCCGCAGCATCCGTTCGAACGTCCCGTCCGCCGCCCACCTGCGAAAACGCGTATGCAGCGTGGCCCACGGCCCGTAGCGCTCGGGCACATCCCGCCAGGCCGTCCCGGTCCGGAACTTCCACACGATCCCGTTCAGGACCCTGCGGTCATCCAGCCGCTTCCGCCCCCGCAACGACACGGGCAGCAACGGCCGGACGAACTCCCACTCAGCATCAGACAGTTCATGACGACGTATCACGACACCATGATCCACCAACGATGATCATTTGAAGACACCGCCTAGGGCCTCGGGGGTCAGTCGATGCCGGGCAGGATGTGCGGCTCGGCGAGGTCGTCCTCGTATCCGGCGAGCCGGATCGGGGCGGACCTCGCCCAGACCTCGATGTTCCGCAGCTGCTCCGGGCGGCCGGGCCGCCCGGCGGTCCGTTCGGCGGGGCGCATTTCGCGTTCGGTCAGTTCCGGTGTCGTCACCGCGCACTCCTCTGTGTCGCGTCACCCAGGGCGTCGCCGACGCTCCGGCACCGATGCCGTCGCGCGACCGCCCCGTGCGGGCAGGGATGGTGATATGTGTCGGTCGCGGTGGCGCCGGTTCGGGGCGGAACAGCGGCCGGGTTTCCGACCGTGTCCCAGGACGGTCGAGGAACCTTCGTGGGCCCCTCGGTGGCGTCCGTTCGCCTCAGCGTAACCAAATGAGCGCCGCCGCGCTCGATAGAACGTGTGCGGTAGGTCACTTTCGGCCACTGTTCACGGCAGAAACCCGGCCCAGGAATCATCCTGAGCCGGGTTTCGGGTCGCCGCGCGGAGTCCGCCGGTCCGGTTGGGCCGTTCGGGCTACCAGTTCGCGGGGGCGTAGTCCTTGAGGAAGCAGCCGTAGAGGGCCTCGCCGCTCTCGCCGCGCACGATCGGGTCGTAGACCCGGGCCGCGCCGTCGACCAGGTCGAGAGGGGCGTGGAAGCCCTCCTCGGCGAGGCGCATCTTGTCCGGGTGCGGGCGCTCGTCGGTGATCCAGCCGGTGTCCACGGCCGTCATCAGGATGTTGTCCTTCTCGAACATCTCCTGGGCGCTGGTACGCGTCAGCATGTTGAGCGCGGCCTTGGCCATATTGGTGTGCGGGTGGCCCGCGCCCTTGTAGCCGCGGCTGAAGACGCCCTCCATCGCCGAGACGTTGACGACGTACGCGTGCTTCGCCGCGGTGGCGGCCATCGCCGGGCGCAGCCGGCTGATCAGGATGAACGGCGCGGTGGAGTTGCAGAGCTGGACTTCGAGGAGCTCGATCGGCTCGACGTCCTCGACCGTCTGCACCCAGCTGTTGGTGTCGTGCAGGTCCGGGACGAGGCCGCCCGCGTCGATCGCGGTGCCCGCGGCGATCCGGGCCGGCGACGCGGAACCGGTGACCAGGGCGAGGTCCGTGACCTCCTGGGCGCTCAGGGTCTCCTTGCGGGCGGCGGGCAGCGCGGCCACCCGGTCGACCGTGCCGCTGCCGAAGGTGCCGATGACCTCGGCCGCCGGAAGCTCACCGGCGGGCAGCGGGGCCGACTCGGCGTTGACCAGCTCGCTGTACGCGCCGGGCGAGCGGCGGACGGTCTGGGCCGCGTTGTTGATCAGGATGTCCAGCGGGCCCTCGGCCGCGACCGAGTCGGCCAGCGCGACGACCTGGGCCGGGTCGCGGAGGTCGATGCCGACGATCTTCAGCCGGTGGATCCACTCGTCGCTGTCCTCCATCGCCTTGAAGCGGCGGATCGCGTCGTTGGGGAAGCGTGTGGTGATCGTGGTGTGCGCGCCGTCGCGCAGCAGCCGCAGCGCGATGTACATGCCGATCTTCGCCCGGCCGCCGGTGAGCAGCGCCCGGCGTCCGGTCAGGTCGGTACGGGCTTCGCGGCGGGCGCGGTTCTCCTTGGCGCACGACTGGCAGAGCTGGTGGTAGAACGCGTCGACCTCGACGTACCGCGTCTTGCAGATGTAGCAGGAGCGGGGCCGCTGGAGGATGCCCGCGATCTCGGCCTGGGCGGAGGAGGAGGGCAGCACGCCCTGCGTCTCGTCGTCGATGCGCTCGGCCGAGCCGGTCGCCGTGGCCTCGGTGACGGCCCGGTCGTGGGCGGTCTTCGCGGCGCGGCGCTCCTGGCGGCGACGCTGCTTCACCGTGCGGTAGATCCCGGCGGTGGCCCGTCGGACGGCGATGGCGTCCGGGTGGTCCACCTCGATCCGGTCGAGCTCGTCGAGCACGCTCAGGCAGACGGCCAGCCGCTCCGGGTCGATACCGGGACCGAACTCCTCGATTCCGGGAGCGAGCTCCGGGCTGTCCTCTGTCACCGTCATTGCCGTTCCTCTGTCATCTTCTCGCCGCGGATCGTGGTTCACCGCAGGCCGAAACACACCCCGCCCAAGTTTGCCATGCGCGGGCCACTGCTCCGTTCGAGCGGTGTACGAGCGGTCCCCGGCGGAGGGGACGCGGAAAGGCCCGAGGACGATCGGCAAAAGAAGCGGAAGAAGAGAGGCATGACTTCGCGGGCACCGGGCAGGCGACCGTCCGACACATTGGACAGCAGGGAGGGCGACACCATGACGGCGATGTCAGCGCGAGCCACCGGAACCACGACGCCACTGGGCGACGAGCGGACCGGTGCGCGGACAGCGGACGTCACCGGAGAGCTGCCCTGGGTCGAGGACGCCGGGAAGATCGCCCCGCAGGACGCACGGGCCCTGTCGAAGATCTTCTTCGACCGGCTCCAGGTCCTGGAGGAGGGCACCCACGAGCACCAGTACGCCCGCAACACCCTGATCGAGATGAACCTCTCGCTGGTGCGCTTCGCCGCGTCCCGGTTCCGCAACCGGGGCGGCGACGACACCGAGGACATCATCCAGGTCGGCACGATCGGCCTGATCAAGGCGATCGACCGGTTCGACCTGTCCCGCGAGGTCGAGTTCGCCACCTTCGCCGTGCCGTACATCGTCGGGGAGATCAAGCGGTTCTTCCGCGACACCACCTGGTCGGTGCATGTGCCGCGGCGGCTCCAGGAGCTGCGGGTGGACCTCGCCAAGGCGAAGGAACAGCTCTCCGCCGAGCTCGACCGCGACCCCACCGTCAAGGAGCTGGCCGCCCACCTCGACCTCCCCGAGGAGGAGATCATCGAGGGGCTCGTGGCGGCCAACGGCTACTCGGCCGGTTCGCTCGACACCCCTTCCGCGGACAGCGACTCCGGCCAGGAGCAGCGGGCGTACGCCGATGTCCTCGGCGAGACGGATCCGGCCATGGAGACCGTCGAGAACCTGCACACCCTGGCTCCGCTGCTGGACCAGCTCGACGACCGGGAGCGCCGGATCGTGCAGATGCGGTTCGGGGCGGAGATGACCCAGTCGCAGATCGGCGCGGAGCTGGGTGTGTCCCAGATGCATGTGTCGCGGCTGCTCAGCAGGATCGTCCGGCAGCTGCGCAAGGGGATGAGCGTCGAGGCGTGAGCCTGCGGCCACCGCCACTCGCCTATGCTTCCTGACGATCAGGCCGGACGAGCCGCGCCGTCGTACGAGGGGGTGGAGGGTTGACCGAGTCGCCCGTGGGCACGTCACCGAGTCCTGTGGGCATCTCCGGAATTCCCTCCCAGCAGGTCGGGACGGCGCAACCCGCCGAGGCTCCGCTGTGGAACCTCGACGCGTCGATCCTGCTGGTGGAGGACGACGCGGGCGATGCGCTGCTCGTCGAGGAGATGCTCACCGACAGCGAGCTGGACTCCGCCCTCACCTGGTGCAAGACCCTGGCCGAGGCGCGCGCCTTCCTGGACGCGTCCACCACCCCGGTGTGCGTCCTGCTCGATCTGCACCTTCCCGACGTCCACGGCCTGGACGCCGTGCGCCAGATACTGGAGTCCGACAGCGAGGCCGCGATCGTCGTCCTCACCGGTCTGCAGGAGTCCGGCACCGGGCTCCGCGCGGTCGCCGGCGGCGCCCAGGACTATCTGGTCAAGGGCCTCCTGGACCCCGAGGTGCTGGCCCGCGCGATCCGCTACGCCCTCCAGCGCAAGGAAGTGGAACGGGCCACGGCCGCCCTGCGCGCCAACCGGCTGACCGCCCAGGAGAACGCCCGGCTGGAGCGCGGACTGCTGCCCGTCCCCCTGCTGCGGGACGACCGTTTCCGGGCGCGCGCCCGCTATGAGCCGGGGCGGGTCCACGGGCTGCTGAGCGGTGACTTCTACGACGTCGTGCAGACCTCGGACGGCACGGTGCACGCGGTGATCGGCGATGTCTCCGGGCACGGAGCGGCCGAGGCCGCGCTCGGCGTGTGCCTGCGGGTGGCGTGGCGTACCGCCGTGCTGTGCGGTACGTCCCAGCCCGAGCAGATAGCCCTGCTGGAGGAGATCCTGGTCGCCGAGCGCTCGGACTCGCATGTGTTCGCCACCGTCACCTCGCTGGCGTTCGCGCCCGAGCAGCGGCACGTCCGGATCCTGCGGGCCGGTCACCCCGGCCTGCTGCTGCGCCAGGGCACGGACGTGACCTGGGTGGAGCCCGAGGGCGGGATGGCACTCGGGCTGCTGCCCGGGACCGGCCGGTGGCCGACGGTCGACATTCCGCTGACGCCCGGCGCGGGTCTCGTGCTCTTCACGGACGGGCTCTTCGAGGGGCGCGACGGTCCGGACAGCCGCCTCGGGGAGGAAGGGCTGCTCGCGATGGCCCGGGCCAACGGACATCTGCCGGCCCGGGCGTTCGTCGACGCCCTGGTGGCGGGCGCCGCCGAGGGGGCCGCGCCCTACGGCGGTCTCGCGGACGATGTGGCCGTGCTGCACCTGGGCTGGGGAGCGGAGTCCGATGAGCGGTGACACGGCGAGGGAACCGGCGGCCGGCGGCCTCGCCGCCCGGCTCTCGGTGCAGAACTGGGTCCATCTCCTGCTCGGCGGCTTCATCGTGGTGGTCTGCGGCTGCCTGGTGATCGGCGGGCTCGTGATGGCGCGGATCTCCGACCGTACGACCGAACTGGTGGACCGTATCCAGCCCGCCAGATCGGCGTCCTTCCAGCTCCAGAACGCCCTGCTGGACCAGGAGACCGGGATCAGGGGATTCGCGCTGACCGGCGACGACTCCTTCCTCGAACCCTACGAGGCGGGCAAGGAGGCCGAGCAGACTCGCCTCGCGCAGGTCCGCCGCCTGGTCGGCCCGGACAACCGGTACGCCGACGATCTCGACGCCATCGCCGCGGCGGCGGAGCAGTGGCGGCGGAGCAAGGCCGAGCCGCTGGTCCGGACGGTCCGGGAGATGGGGCCGAGCGAGGCCGCCACCGCGGCGCAGTTGCAGCGCAGCAAGGCGGACTTCGACCAGCTGCGGCAGGCGTACGGCGACCAGCAGCGGCATCTCGCCGAGGCCCGCGACCAGGCTCGGGCCGATCTCGGCTCGTCGCGCACCACCCGCGACCGGGTGCTGATCGCGCTGGTCGCCGTCTTCGTGCTGACCGTGGTCGCGCTGAGCCTGCTGTTCCACCGGGTGGTGGGCGTCCCGCTGAACCGGCTGCGCGGCGCGTCCCAGCGGGTCAGCTCCGGGGCCTTCGGCACCCGGATCGAGATCAAGGGGCCGTCCGACGTCCAGGCCGTGGCCCGGGCGGTGGAGGAGATGCGGCAGCGGCTGGCCGACGAACTCGCCGAGGCGCAGGACCGCGAGACCCTGCTCGCGGAGCAGACGGAGGAGCTGCGCCGCTCCAATTCGGAGCTGGAGCAGTTCGCGTACGTCGCCTCGCACGACCTCCAGGAACCGCTGCGCAAGGTCGCCTCCTTCTGCCAGCTGTTGGAGAAGCGGTACGGCGACGAGCTCGACGAGCGGGGCAAGCAGTACATCGCCTTCGCGGTGGACGGGGCCAAGCGGATGCAGGTCCTCATCAACGACCTGCTGACGTTCTCGCGGGTGGGCCGGGTGCAGGAGAGCTGGAAGCCGGTCGATCTGGACCAGGCCCTGGACCGGGCCCTGGCCAATCTGAACCTCGCGATCGAGGAGTCGGGGACGGTGATCGAGCGGCCGGAGTCGCTGCCCGAACTCCTCGGGGACGCGACCGCGCTCACCATGGTCTGGCAGAACCTCGTCGGCAACGCGGTGAAGTTCCGCCGCCAGGACGTCCCCTGCCGGATCTCGCTCGACTGCGTACGCGAGGGCGAGGACTGGCATCTGACCGTGTCGGACAACGGGATCGGGATCGCGCCCGAGTTCGCGGACAAGGTGTTCGTCATCTTCCAGCGGCTGCACGCCCGTGACGCGTACGAGGGCACGGGCATCGGCCTGGCGCTCTGCCGGAAGATCATCGAGTTCCACGGTGGCCGGATCTGGCTGGATCCCGAACCGGGCGAAGGCACCCGCATCCACGTCACCCTGCCCGTGGCGCCCGAGGCGCCCACGCACACCACGGCGGAGCTGCTCGCTCCCGCCCTGCTCACCAGCCAGCCGGGAGACCCTTCGTGAACACCCCTGTCCAGCCCATCGAGGTCCTGCTCGTCGAGGACGATCCCGGCGACGAGCTGATGACCCGTGAGGCCTTCGAGGACAACAAGATCCGCAACACCCTGCACGTCGTGCGCGACGGCCAGGAGGCGCTGGACTTCCTCTACCGGCGGGGCGAGTACACCGAGGCCCCCCGCCCCGACCTGGTGCTGCTGGACCTCAACCTGCCGAAGTACGACGGCCGGCAGGTGCTGGAGCAGATCAAGGGCGACCCCGAGCTCTCCCTGATCCCGGTGGTCGTGCTCACCACCTCCTCGGCCGAGGAGGACATCCTGCGCAGCTACAAACTGCACGCCAACGCGTACGTGACCAAGCCGGTGGACCTCGATCAGTTCATCGCGGCGGTGCGCCAGATCGACGAGTTCTTCGTGACCGTGGTGCGGCTGCCCGGACGTGCGTAGGATCGGTCCGGATCTCCTGGAGTGGGATCCTTCGCCAGGGGTAGACGAATGGCGGAAAAGGTCTGCGACCTCAACTCGGCGCCCTGGCTGGAGCACATGAACGAACAGGTCACCTCCCCACCGGAAGACCCGGGTCAGGGGCTGGCTGCCGAGGTACTGCTCAGCGCCGAGGTCTTCGACGGCGAGCCGGGCTGTATCGCGCTGGCCCGTGCGCTCGCCGACCGTTTCCTGACGCGGCTCGCCGTGGAGTGCCTCGCCCGGATCGGCGAGCACACCCGCAGCGACCTCATGCTGGCCGTGAGCGAGCTGGTCACCAACGCCGACCGCTACAGCCACGGTCCCTACCTCCTGGAGCTGGAGGGCAACGCGCAGCGGATCAGCGTCACGGTGTACGACAGCAGCACCGCGATGCCCGTGCTGTACGCCCCCGACCCGTCCCGCCTGGGCGGCCACGGCATGGAGATCGTCGTGGCCCTGTGCGACCGGCTCACGGCCGAGCGGGTGCCGGTGGGCAAGCGGATCCGGGCGGAGTTCCAGCTCAGCACCTGAGCCGGGCCGGCGTCCCTCAGGCGTCGAGCACGGCGGTGGCCTCGACCTCGACCAGGTGTTCCGGGATGTCCAGGGCCGCGACGCCCACCAGCGTGCCGGGCGGTACGGGGGTGGACCCCAGGCGCGCGGAGGCCCGGGCCACGCCCTCCATGAACCGGGGCATCTTCTCGGGCGTCCAGTCCACGACGTACACGGTCAGCTTCGCCAGGTCGTCGAAGGTGCCGCCGACCGCGGCGAGGGCCGTGCCGACGTTGACGTAACACTGCTCGACCTGCGCGGCGAGGTCGTCCACACCGACGGTCGCGCCCTCCACGTCCCAGGCGACCTGTCCGGCGATGAAGACCAGCTTCGTTCCGGTCGCGACCGACACCTGCTTGTAGGCGCCGATCTCCGGCAGTCCGCTCGGGTTCACCAGGGTGATGGCCATACTGCCCGCCTCCTCGTTCCGGGGGTCGTACCCCCATGGTCCACCGGACCGACCCTCCGTCGGTCACTTGTGGTTACTCAGGAACCGTAGGAGAGTGTGAGCTGACATGGAAGAACGCACTTTTCGGTGACGGGGGAACCTGATGGTGACCAAGCAGTTCAGCGGCTCGCCCGAGGACGCGGATCTGCGGCGCGCGGACTCGCTGGCGCGGGAGATCTTCTCCGACGTCGCCAACAAGTGGGCGCTGCTGATCATCGAGGCCCTGGGCGAGGGCACGCTCCGCTTCACCGAGCTGCGGAGCGCGGTCGAGGGCATCAGCCACAAGATGCTCACCCAGAACCTGCGGATGCTGGAGCGCTACGGACTGGTCGAGCGGTGTGTGCACCCCACCGTGCCCCCGCGGGTCGAGTACTCCCTCACGGAGCCGGGGCAGGGCCTGCGCCGGACGGTCCATGTGATGTGCGACTGGACCCATGAGCACCTCACGCACATCGAGGCCTCCCGCCGCGCCTTCGACACCCCTGACTAGCCTTCCCGGCCTTCCCGGCCTTCCAGGCCCTTCTGATCCTCCTGCCGGCCGAACCAGTCCAGGCACAGCACCAGCGCGTCGTCGGGCGTCTCGGTGCCCCGGTACTCGGCCAGTTCGCCGAGCACCGCGCGCGGGACGGTGGCGGCCGGGAGCAGCCGCGTGGACTGGATGGCCCGGGCCAGCATGCGTTCGCCGTACGCCTCGCCGAGCGGTGACACCGCGTCGTAGACGCCATCGCTGAACAGCAGCAGCCGGTCGCCGGGCTCCACCTGGAACTCCTGGACCGTGTACCGCGACTCCTCGAACATGCCGAGCGGCAGCTGCGCCTCCAGCTCCACACGGCGGACGGTTCGGCCGCGCTGGATCCAGAGCTGCGGCGAACCCGCGTCGACGACGCCGACCCGCCCGGTCGCCAGCTCGAAGCGGAGCAGCAGGGTGGAGACATGGGAGGCGCCGCGGTGCTGGTCGTAGAGGGCCTGGTCGGCCAGGGCCGCCTGGTCCGCGATGCCGATGCCGGCCCGGCGGGCATTGCGCAGGGCGTTGACGGCGAGATTGGTGAGGAGGGAGGCCTGTATGCCCTCGCCCATGCCGTTGGTGACCGCGACAGTCAGCTCGTCGGCGTCCGCCGCCCAGTCGAAGTTGTCACCGTGGATGGCGTACGCGGGCTCCAGCTGGGCCCCGATCGCGAACTCGGCGGCGGTGCACGCGCGGGCGGGCAGCAGCTGCCACTGCATCTCGGCGGCGAGCGTGAGCCGGGTGGTGCGCCGGGCGCGCTGGTAGAGGTCGGTGTCCCGTTCGGCGACCAGGATCTCGTGGCCCAGCAGGTCGGCCATGTGGGTCAGCTCGCCGACCAGCTCCGGGGTGGACAGGGCCTGGGGCAGCCGGACGGTGAGGATGCCGAGCCGCTCGCCGCGTACGGTCACGGGCAGGTGGTGGTCGACGGCGTCGTCGTGCCGGACCTGCTGTTCGCGGGGCTCCTGGCTGCCGAACGCCCGGCCCTCGGGACTGTTGTGCAGAGAGAGCGGCTCACTCTCGCCCTCGGGCCGGTCCAGGGATTTCAGGACCCGCAGACCGTAGTCGGCGAGATGGAGCTCCACCGCGAGCGCCCCGTAGACGCTGCGGAGCTTCGTGCGCAGGGTGGCCAGCAGGGCGTGCGGCGCGGCGGCCCGTACGGCGGCCTCGATGTCCGTTCGTCTGTTCACGGTCTCTCGCGCAATCTTCGTCCTGCGACGTGGTAGGGGCCGGGCCCGGGCTGACAAGCGGGCCTGGCGGGTGACACAGTGGCCGAATGCCCCACCGAGGATTTCGCCCGAGCAGCCGCGAACAGGCGTCCGCCGACGCGGTCGCCGCCTCGGAGCTGCTGGAGGTGCTGTGGGGCCGGGGCCAGGAATCCGCCGCTTCGGGAACCGTATCGCCCTCCCAGCTTCGGGCCCTGCTCGTGATCGAGCGGCAGGAAGGCACCAATCTTCGGGCGCTGGGCGAGGCCCTGGGCTCCAGTGCCCCCTCCGTCAGCAGGCTCTGCGACCGGATGGAGGCGATGGGGCTCCTCCAGCGTGCGCCCAGCCCGACCAGCCGACGGGAGGTGGAGCTGCGGCTGAGTCCGCGCGGCCGAGCCCTTCTCGAAGAGTACCGGGCCCTGCGTGCCGCCGAGCTGAACGCCGTGCTGGAGCGGATGGATCCCGCCGCGCTCGCCTCGCTCGCCGAGGGCCTCGCGGCCTTCCACGCCGCCGCTACGGAGCGTCTTTCCCCGCGCGGGGAAACGGCCGCGACCCCGCTCCGCGGCGATGTCGCCGACAGCGCCTAGCTTCATCCGGCTCCCGCTTCCGCATCCATCGGTCGACCGACCTTCGACGATCACCCGCGCAACCGTCGCGGATCAGATTGTTACCCCATGGGGAATGTTGTCAAATGGCAACTGTTACTTCTATCGTTGCCCCCGTACCCCGCCGCGACCAGGGACGGAACGACGCCGACCCGTCCGGCAGAACGGCTCGCCGCTCCCTTCCGACCCGCCCGAGGTGCCTTCCGTGCTTTCATCGCCCAACGAAGACCGAGCCGTCAGAATCACCACCCGCCAGGAGCGGGGAGCTCTGGTCCTCACCGTGTCGGGTGACCTCGATATCGACAGCGTCGCACCGCTGGGCCTCGCCCTGACCTCGGCGGCGGACGACGGCTCCGGCCCGGTCGTGGTGGATCTCTCCGGCGTCGGTTTCGCGGACTCGACGACGGTGAACGTGCTCCTCCAGGGCCACACCGCGCTGGGCGACCGGCTGCGGCTGGCCGCCCCGTCGCCGTTCATGCGACGCCTGATCGACATGATCGGCCTCGACAGCGCGCTGCCCGTCCTGCCGGCCGTGGACGATGCCATCGACGGCGTCCTGCCTTCCTGACGGACTGCCTTTCCGAGGGACCGGCTTCCCGACTGACTGCCTTCCTGACGCTACGGCTGCGCCCGAGCGGGTCCGGGCGCCCGGTCGAACACGCAGTCCCCGCACAGCCCGCCGCCCGGGCATCGCCAGTACAGGCAGCAGCTGCGCCGCCGGAACGCCGGACCGTGCGGGGCGCCGGTGCCGCGCAGCGCCCCGTCGTCGAAGAGTTCGGCCGCCAGCGCGCGGGCCCGGGCGGCCACGTCCGGCCGGTCCTGGGCGCGTGCGAAGGCGACGAGTTCGCGTACGGCTCCGGCCAGCGCGGACCCCGCGTTGCCCCACAGCAGCCGCGGCGAGATGTTCCCGTCGCGCCGGAACGCCTCGGCCAGCGGCGCCAGATGCCCGTACTGGACCTCTTCGCGGATCCGGGCCGCCGTGCCGGGCAGCTCCGTCACCTCCGACAGCCACAGGTCCTCCGGCGAGGTGGACGACGGGTCCCAGTGGAGGGCGGCGGGCGGCAGGGCGGGGATCCGCCCGAAGAGCGCGGCCGGGCCCAGGGCGACGGACCAGAGCCGGGCGGCGAGACCGAGATGGGCGATGGAGGCGGCGACCCTGCGCTCGGGGGCCGCGAGACGCGCCGCGACCTTGTCGACACGCGCGGCGAGCGGCCCGTTCCCGCCCGCGTACAACCGCTCCAGCGGGCGGTGTCCGCCGCCGGGCACCGGGGTGGTCCGCAGGGCGAAGAATCCGCCGACCGACGCCTGTAGCACCAGGTCCATGCCCTGCTCCCCCTCGCTTCCCGGTCGGTCTCCGGCCCGTGTGCGTCGCCGGCGCCGCGGCCACCGGCCGTGTCGTCCTCGCGCCTCACCGTATCCGCCGCGCGACAACTTCTGACGGCTGGGGGCGGCAGGACTACCGTCGGGAGGAGGACGTCGGTCCGCCGGGCGTACTACTGGGGCAGTAGGCCGAAGTGCAGTCTCAAGGACGACGACGTGGGGCCCCGGACGGGACATCGTGGTGTACATGAGCTCCCTTGCGCTGTCCGTGCTGCTGTCACTGGTCTCCGCGGTCGCGTACGCGGCCGGGGCGATCATCCAGGAGCGCGTGGCCGCGACCGGTGACAACGCCTGGCGGTCCCTGGTGCGCAACGGCGTGTGGTGGGTCGCCGTGCTGCTCAACGGGACCGGTGCGGTCCTGCACGTGGTGGCGCTCGCCTACGGGCCGCTCAGCCTGGTCCAGCCGCTCGGCGCGCTGACGATCGTCTTCGCCCTGCCGATGGCGGCCCTGTTCGTCGGGCGGCGGGCGGGGGCGACGGCCTGGCGTGGCGCCCTGATGGCGACGGCGGGACTCGGTGGGCTGCTGGCGCTCACGGGGAACGCCGAGCCGCACACCCTGAACGGTCCCGAGCAGGTGCTGCTGGCCTCGGTGACGTTCGGTGCCGTGGGCGCGCTCGTCGTGCTCGCCCGTACGCTGCGCCGGCCGGTCCTGCGCAGCATCGTGCTGGCCACGGGGGCGGGCGGGGCGTTCGGGATGGCCTCGGTGTTTACCAAGACCGTGGCCGTGGAGTGGACGTCCGGTTCGGTGCGCTCCGGCGCTCTGCCGCTGCTGGTGATCGCGGGGCTCGCGGCGGCGGGCCTGTTCCTGTCCCAGGCCGCCTACCGGGGCGCGGGTCTCACGGCTCCGCTCGCGACGGTGACGGTGGTCAACCCGGTGGTGGCCGCGGCGATCGGCATCACGCTGTTCGGCGAGCACTTCCGCCTCGGCGTCCCCGGCACCGTTCTGGCCCTCTTCTGCGGGGCGGTGGCCGCGGGCGGGCTGATCATGCTGACGCTGGAGCGGATGGGCAAGGAGCCCGCCCAGGAACCCCGGATGCCGACGGGCCCCGCTCCGGTCGACGCCGAGGCGGCAGCGCCCGAGGCGACGGGCCCGGCCGGCGGCTCCGGTCCGAAGGACGCGTCACCCGGCGCGGAGGGGCGGGAGGGCGGACGCCTCTCGCCGTCGCCGGTCGTGGCGGAACCCGCGCCCGGGCGGCTGCCCGTGGCGCACACGTCGTCGCCCCTGTCGCCGGGACAGGCGGTGCCGCAGGTGGAGTTCGGTGCACCCGCCCCGCTCGCGGAGCAGCGTCGGCGGGGCGGGGCCACCCTGCGGCGGCCCCGCTCCGAGCGGACGGTTCAGACCCTGACGCCGCCGGCCCGGAGGTAGGCGAGCGGGTCGACGTCCGAGCCGTAGCCGGGGCCCGTACGGACCTCGAAGTGCAGGTGCGGGCCCGTGCTGTTGCCGGTGGAGCCGGAGCGGGCGATGCGCTGTCCGCCGGAGACCGACTGGCCCGCGCGCACATGGAGCGCGGAGAGATGGGCGTACTGGCTGTACTTGCCGTCGCTGTGCCGGATGACGACCTCGTAGCCGTACGCTCCGGCCCAGCCGGCCGAGACGACGTGCCCCGGGGCCACCGACTTCACCGATGTCCCGGTGGGCACGGGGAAGTCCACGCCCGTGTGATAGCCGCTGGACCAGGAGCCGGCCTGCCGGTAGGGAGTGCCGGTGCCGGCGGCCACCGGGGCGCTGAAACCGGAGTGCTTCACGGCGCGCTCCGGAGCGGGCGCCTCCTTCTTGGGCGCTTCCTTCCTCGGCGCTTCCTTCTTGGGCTCTTCCTTCTTCGGCGCTTCTTGCTTGGGCGCCGCCTTCTTGGGCGCCTGCTGCTTCGGGGCTTCCTGTTTCGGCGCGGCCTTGGGCCGGTCCGCCGAGGGCTTCGGGGCGGTCTGCCGCGCGGGCTTGCCGGAGCTCTTCCCCTCCCCCGCCTTCGGCGCCCGGCTCTGGTCGAGGCTCAGCCGCTGACCGGGGAAGATCAGGTCCGGGTCGCTGCCGACGACGCCGCGGTTGGCCGCGTAGAGGCTCTGCCAGCCGCCGCGCACCCGCTGGGCGGACGCGATCCCGGAGAGGGAGTCGCCGCTCGCGACGGTGTACGAGTCACGCTTGCCCGGCACGTGGGTGGGCGTCGCCTCGGCGGGCCGGGTCTGCGGCTGCCTGGCGGGCGCGTTCTGCGGTGCGGAGGCCTGGACGGGCCGGTTCCCCGCGCTCTGCGTGTCGGGCCCCGCCCCCGGGGCGGCCCCCGGCGCGTCGCCGCCCCGGGTGAGCCCCGCCTGTACCGAACAGGTGGGCCAGGCGCCGGGGCCCTGGCCGTCCAGCACCTTCTCGGCGACGGCGATCTGCTGGTCGCGGGTGGCGAGGTCGGCGCGCGGCGCGTACTGCGTGCCGCCGAAGGCCGCCCAGGTGGAGCCGCTGAACTGCAGTCCGCCGTAATAGCCGTTGCCCGTGTTGACCGCCCAATTGCCGCTGGACTCGCAGGCGGCGACCTTCTCCCAGGTGTCCACCGGTGCGGCGCCCGCCGAGGCCGCGGTGATGAGCGGGAGCGCGATGCCCGCGCCGCCCGCCGTCACCGTGAGCGAGGCACGGTTGATCCGGCTGGGCTGATACCTGCGGTGCCGTCCGTTCGCGGCCATACTTGGCTCCCCCACTGGCTTTGGGACATCTCGCAAGGGGCAACGTAGGTCCGCGTTGTGACTGATCACAAGCAAAACGTGATACTCGGCCGCCCCCGGTCGGTCCGTGGCCGGATTCCGATCCCCGGCGATCGGGCGCGGAGCAGCTTCGTCCGAAGCCGCGGACTTTCCTCACTTCCGGACACGAACTCCTGGACATGGACTCCTGGATACGTGCGGGCCCTCATCCCACCTCGGGGGACTCCTCCGGCCAGACCCGCATGGCCACCTCCGCGAGCGTCTCCAGCTCCGCGCGGCTCGCGCCGTCCCGCGCCTGCTGCGACATTCCCTGGATGACGGCCGCCGTACAGCGGGCGAGCGCCGCCGCGTCGGTGTCCGCGGGCAGCACGCCCGCGTCGATGTCCGCCTGGATCCGCCGCCGGAACTCCGTCATGTTCCGCTCGCGTCGGCCGCGCAGGGCCGCCACCACCTCGTCCGACGAGCAGTTCTCGGCGGCGCTGAGCACCATGCAGCCGTGCGGCCGGCCGGCCGCGGTGTACTCCGCCGCCGCCTCGCGCAGCATCCGCGCGAAACCGCGCCGCGCGGTCGGCTCCTCGGCCATGGCACGGTCGCCGAAACCACCGAAGAGGTCCGCGTACGTCTCGACGACCTCTGCGAAGAGGGTGCGCTTGTCGCCGAACGCCGCGTACAGGCTCGGTGCGGCGATGCCCATCACGCGGGTCAGATCCGCGATCGAGGTCGCCTCGTACCCCTGCTCCCAGAAGGTCAGGGTCGCCTTCCGGAGAGCGTCCTCCCGATCGAAGGACCGTGGCCTGCCGCGCTGTTTCGTCGCCATGCGCCCATTCTATAGCGACCGCTATTGAACGTGTTACGGTCGCTTCTGTAGCGACCGCTAATCAAAAAGAGGGGCGGAGCCATGGGCTCACTCACGGGCAGGACCGCACTGGTCACCGGCGGCAGCAGGGGCATCGGACGCGGGATAGCCGAACGGCTGGGACGGGACGGAGCGGTCGTCGGCGTGCACTACGGCACCAACGAGGCGGCGGCCGAGGAGACCGTGGCCGCCATCCGGACGGCGGGCGGCACGGCCTTCGCGCTCGGCGCGGACCTGGGGGCCCCGGGGGCCGCCGCCGCGCTGTGGGCCGCCTTCGACCAGCGCGCGGACGGCCTGGACATTCTGGTGAACAACGCGGGCATCGGCGTCTCGCGCAACTTCACGGAGATCGACGAGAAGGAGTACGACCGGCTGTTCACGGTCAACACCAAAGCGCCGTTCTTCCTCACGCAGTCGGGCCTCGACCGGCTGCGCGACGGCGGACGCGTCATCAACATCTCGACGGGCCTCAGCCACGCGGCGATGATGCCGGACCTGATCGCCTACGCCATGACCAAGGGCGCGGTGGACGTGTTCACGCGGAATCTGTCCAAGGTGCTCGGCGACCGGGGCATCACGGTCAACGCGGTGGCACCGGGCCTCGTGGACACCGACTCCACCACGGACCGGCTGCGCGCCAGCGACGAGGCCTGGGCCGCCGCGGCCGCCCTGTCCACCCTGGGGAGGGTCGGTACGCCGGCGGACATCGCCGACGTGGTGGCCTTCCTCGCCTCGGACGAAGGCCGATGGATCACGGGCCACTGGATCGACACGACGGGCGGCTCGCTGGCCTGAGACGTGACGCAGGTCCGTCACGGGAGTACCGGGCAGCCGACCGTGGAGAGCGCTCTCCGTTGGTGCTATAAAGGCGCTCATGACGGATGATCTGCGGTCGGCCGGAGCACCCACCCTGGAGGACGTGGCGCGGGCGGCCGGTGTCTCGCGCGCCACCGTCTCGCGGGTCATCAACGGGGTGCGCAATGTCGACCCGGTGATCCAGGAGGCCGTGCGGCACGCGGTCTCCGTGACGGGCTACACCCCGAACCGGGCGGCCAGGTCCCTGGTCACCCGGCGGGCCGACGCCGTAGCCCTGGTGGTGTCGGGCGCGGGCGTCGAGCCAGCGGCGGCCGAGGAGGACTCCGACGCCGGGGCCGCCGGGAGGGACGGGACCGGCGATGCGGGGTCGTTCACCGCGCAGGTGTTCGCGGACCCGTTCTTCGGCCGGGTGGTGACCGGGGTGGTCAACTACCTGCGTCCGCGCGGGATGCACCCGGTGCTGATGTTCGCGGAGACCTCACGGGCGCGCGAGGAGGTGGTGGCGTACCTGCGGCAGGGCAGTGCGGACGGGGCCCTGGTCGTCTCGACGCACGCCGAGGACCCGCTGCCCGCCCTGATCGCGGACGCCGGTCTGGCGGCCGTCCTGTACGCGCGCCCGGCGCGGCCGGTCCCGGTCAGCTATGTCGACCTCGCGCACCAGGACGGCGCGCGGCTGGCGGCCGAGCACCTCCTGGGCCGGGGCTGCCGCCGGATCGCGACAATCAGCGGCCCGCTGGACGTACCGGCGGGCCAGGCCCGGTTGACCGGCTTCCGGGACACCATGGCGCGCCACGGGCACCCGTACGTCCCCACCGCCGAGGGACAGTTCACCCAGGAGAGCGGCGAGGCGGCGATGGAACGGCTGCTGGCGGAACACCCCGACCTGGACGGGGTGTTCGCCGCCAACGACCTGATGGCTCTGGGGGCCTGCCATGTCCTGCGCGAGCACGGCCGCTCGGTGCCGGGGGACGTGGCGGTGGTGGGCTTCGACGACAGCAGCGCCGCCCTGGCCTGCCGCCCGCCGCTGACCACGGTCCGGCAGCCGGTGGAGGGGATGGCCGCCGAGATGACGCGCCTGCTGCTGGACCGGCTGGCCCGGCCGGACGGGCCGGTCACCTCCGTGATCTTCGAACCGGAGCTGGTGGTGCGGGGGTCGGCCTAGGGTCTGTCGTCAAACTGCCGTCGTCGCCCGGCAGATGGCGGTTTGACGACAGGCCCTAGGGCCTGTCGTCACATTCCCGCCGTCGCCCGGAGGGGACCGGTCCGGCGGGGCGGCTGCCCGGGACACGCCGGAGTCGCCCTCCCGATCAGCCCGTTCCCAGCGCGTCCGCCCGCCTCGTCAGTTCTGCCGCGATGTCGTCCCAGTCCGGGCCGTGCAGCCACAGGTTCTCGGCGGCCTCCCGCATCAGCGCCGGTTCGTCCGGTCGTTGCAGAAGCACCAGCCGATAGGCGAGGTTGCGCACCCAGACCGGCAGCAGGCCGTCGACCACGTGCGGGCACAGCTCGTGCAGCATGCCGAGGATCGCGTCCGCGTCCGCGAAGGTCAGCTCCTCGACGAAGTAGTGCTCCCGGTGTTCGCGGCCGCACTCCGGCGTGGGCCGGTTCTCGTCACCGTAGAGACAACGCGCGTGCTCGGTCAGGGTGCTGTGCATGCCCCGGACCCTATGCCGCCTCGTCCGCCGGACAGAGCCCGAGGGCGCCGGGGCGACGCGGGGACGCGGTTCGCCTGCCGGTTCGCGCCGCTTCCGCCGGAGCGCCCGCCGGACGACGCCCAGGACGCGTGGCTGGGACGGGTGGACCCGCGCTGGGTCGCACCGGGCAGCGCGGGGCGGTAGCCAGGAGGCGGTGGCGCGGGCCGCGGGGCGGCCGACGACGGACCCGCCGGCCCCGGAGCCTTCCGCGCCCGCTCACGCTCAGGTCGTCGATGTCGACGTGCGGTGGCGTTCCCGGACCGCCTGGGCCGCCGTACGCGGCGGTGTGCCGGTGACGCCGGTCGCCGGGCGGCTGCCGCCCCGGGTGAGGAAGTCGGCGAGCGGCAGCGTGGCCGCGCCCACGGTGACCGCGTCCGGGCCGAGGCGCCCCATCTCGATGGTGGTGCGGGCCGCCGCGTGGCGCAGGGCGTACTCGTTCGCGTACCGGCGGATCTCGGGCAGCAGCCGGGGGCCGATGAGCAGGCCCGCCCAGCCGCCGATCAGGATCCGCTCGGGCAGGAAGAGGTTGATCAGATCGGCGAGGGCCGCGCCGAGGCATTCGGCCGTCTCGTCGAGCAGCGCGAGGGCCACCGGGTCCGGGGCGGCGCCCCGGCGTGCCGGGTAGGCGGCGGCGAGCAGGGCCGCCAGCGCGGTCTCGTCGTCGGCGTCCTCGGGCAGCGGTCCGCCCGCCTCGCGCCAGCGCTCGCGCAGGGCCTCCGCGCCCGCGTACGCCTCCAGGCAGCCGATGGAGCCGCAGCGGCACCGTCGGCCGCGCAACTGGACGGTGGTGTGGCCCCATTCGAGGGCGAGGCTGGTGCGATCCTCGTCGAGGATGTCGCCGTGGTCGACGCAGGCGCCGACGCCCGAGCCGATGAGGGCGATGGCGGCGGCGCCCGCGCCCCGGCCGCCGCCGAACCACATCTCGGCCTGGCCCAGCGTCTTGGCGCCGTTGTCGATGAAGAGCGGCACCTCGGGCGGCACGTCGACCGCCTCGCGCAGCAGCTGCTCGAAGGGGACCGCGCGCCAGCCGATGGTCTGGCCGTGCACCACCGCGCTGCGCGTGCCGTCGGGCCCCTCCGGCCCGTCGCGCTCGATGATGCCGGGTACTCCGATGCCGATGCCGAGGAGCCGTCGCGGATCGGCGCCCGCGTCGCGCAGCACGTCCGCGACACCGGTGCGGACATGGGCGACGATGCGGTCGACGTCGTAACCGTGCTGGGCCAGCAGCCGTTCGGTGCGGGCCAGTTCGGTCAGGGAGAGGTCGAACAGCTCGACCCGGACCCGGGTCTCGCCGATGTCGATGCCGACGAGCAGTCCGCCGTCCGGGGCGACGCGCAGCAGCGTACGCGGGCGGCCGCCGTCGGAGTCGACGATGCCGGCCTCCTCCAGCAGGCCCTCGGCGGAGAGTTCCGCGACGACGTTGCTGATGGATCCTGAACTCAGGCCCGTGACCGGTCCGAGCTCCTGACGGCTCAGCGGGCCGTCGAAATACAACCGTTGCAATACCCTCGCCCGGTTGCCCCGTCGCAGGTCACGCACGGTCCGTCTGTTGCGCTCGGCCATGTTGCTCCTTCCCGTCCAGGAACATACCCCGGTCCCAGGCCTTGACGCGACCTTCTCTCACCTCTTAAATCACGGCATAAATTAAGTCATGGAGGCCGTTCGGTTCCCGAACGCAGCCATCCCCGGAAAGGGGCCACCTCACATGCGTCATGTCAGAGCCGCAAGCGCCGTCTCCCTCGCCCTCGCCATCGCCGTAGCCGCCACCGGCTGTGGCGGCGGGACGACCTCGGGCGGCAGCAACGAGTCGCCGAAGACCCTCACCTACTGGGCGTCCAACCAGGGCCCCAGCATCGAGGCCGACAAGGAGATCCTCACTCCCGAGCTGAAGAAGTTCGAGAAGGAGACCGGGATCAAGGTGAAGCTGGAGGTCGTGCCGTGGGCCGACCTGCTGAACCGCATCCTCGCCGCCACCAGCTCCGGTCAGGGCCCGGACGTGCTGAACATCGGCAACACCTGGTCGGCCTCGCTCCAGGCGACCGGCGCGCTCCTGCCGTGGGACGACAAGAACTTCGAGGCGATCGGCGGCCGGGACCGCTTCGTCGACTCGGCGGTCGCCTCGGCCGGCAAGGAGGGCGAGCCGCCCGCAGCCGTGCCGCTGTACTCCCTGGCGTACGCCCTCTACTACAACAAGAAGATGTTCGCCGAGGCGGGCGTCGAGAAGCCCCCGGCCACCTGGGACGAGCTGGTCGCGACCGGCAAGAAGATATCCAAGGACGGCAAGTGGGGGCTTGGCGCCGAGGGCGGCAACCTCTCCAACAACATCCACCAGACCTTCGTCCTGGGCCAGCAGCACGGCGCCGACTTCTTCGACAAGGACGGCAAGGCGACCTTCACCTCGGACGGTGCGGTCGCGGCGGTGAAGCAGTACATCGACTTCATGGCCAAGGACAAGATCATCGCTCCGGGCAACGCGGAGTACGCCCAGAACCAGTCGCTCACCGACTTCGCCAAGGGCAAGACCGCCATGGTGCTGTGGCAGGCCGCCGCCTCCACCTTCGCCGCCCAGGGCATGAAGCCGGAGGACTGGGGCGCGGCCCCGGTGCCGGTCCCCTCGGGCGTACCGGGTGCGGGCAAGCAGACCAACTCCATGGTCGCGGGCATCAACATGGCCGTCTTCAAGAACACCAAGAACATCGACGGCGCGAAGAAGTTCGTGAAGTTCATGACGAGCGACGCCGAGCAGAAGCTGCTCAACAAGACCTACGGCTCGATCCCTCCGGTCAAGGCCGCACAGGCCGATGCCGCCTTCGGGGCCCCCGACCTCAAGGTCCTCCGCGACACCCTCGCCACCAGCGCCGCCCCGCTCCCCCAGGTCCCGAACGAGTCGCAGTTCGAGACGGCCGTGGGCACGGCGGTCAAGGAGCTGTGGGCGGACGCGGCGGCCGGTCGTCCCGTCACCGACGAATCCGTCAAGGCGCGCCTGGAAAAGGCCCAGCAGACGATGCAGCAGTGAGGCCCTGATCCATGACCGCCACCGTCACCACGGACCCCGAGGTCGACAAGTCGACCGATGCGGGTACGAGCCGGGGCACCGGGGGTGCGCGCAGGAGACTGCCGCGCATCCCCGACCGGATCCGCCAAGGCGGACTGCCCTATCTCCTGCTGCTGCCCGCCGTCCTGCTGGAACTGCTCATCCACATCGTCCCGATGGTCATCGGGATCGTGATGAGCTTCCGTCAGCTCACCCAGTTCTTCATCAACAACTGGGGTGCTGCCCCCTGGACCGGCCTCGACAACTACCGGATCGCCGTCGACTTCGACGCGCCGATCGGCGAGGCCCTGCTCCACTCGTTCTTCGTGACCTGCGTCTTCACGTTCTTCTCGGTCGGGTTCGCCTGGCTGCTGGGCACCGCGGCGGCGATCCTCCTCCAGGAGAGCTTCCGGGGCCGGGGCGTCCTGCGGGCGATCTTCCTCGTGCCGTACGCGCTGCCGGTCTACGCGGCCGTCATCACCTGGGCGTTCATGTTCCAGCGGGACAACGGGCTGATCAACCACGTGCTGCACGACCAACTCGGCATCACCGACGAGCCGTCGTTCTGGCTGATCGGCGACAACAGCATCTACACCCTGATCATCGTCTCGGTGTGGAAGGGCTGGCCGTTCGCCTTCCTGATGCTGATGGCCGGGCTCCAGAACATCCCGCGCGAGCTGTACGAGGCCGCCTCGATCGACGGCGCGGGCATCTGGCAGCAGATCCGCCGGATCACCCTCCCCTCGCTGCGCCCGGTCAACCAGGTGCTGGTCCTCGTGCTCTTCCTGTGGACGTTCAACGACTTCAACACGCCGTACGTCCTGTTCGGGAAGTCGGCGCCGGAGAGCGCGGACCTGATCTCGATCCACATCTACCAGTCGTCGTTCGTCACCTGGAACTTCGGCACCGGATCCGCGATGTCGGTCCTGCTGCTGCTCTTCCTGCTGGTCGTGACGGCCGTCTATCTGTTCTTCACCTCGCGCGGAAGGAAGGGCGCCGATGTCTAGCCTCACGCGGCCGACCCGCACCACCCGGTCGCGGGCCCGCTCGCCGATGGCCGCGCCGCAGTCCTTCCTCTGGACCCGGCGCATCGTCCTGACCCTGCTCGCCGGCTTCGTCCTGCTGCCGGTCTATGTGATGGTCAGCAGCTCGCTGAAGCCGCTCCAGGACGTGTCGGGGAAGTTCCAGTGGATTCCGTCCACGCTGACGATCCGGCCGTACTTCGACATCTGGGAGACCGTCCCGCTCGCCAAGTACTTCGTCAACTCGCTGATCGTGGCGGGTTCGGCGACCGTGCTGTCGGTGACGATCGCGGTGTTCTCGGCGTACGCGGTGAGCCGCTACCGGTTCCGGGGCAAGCGGGTCTTCACCGTCACGGTGCTGTCCACGCAGATGTTCCCGGGGATCCTCTTCCTGCTGCCGCTGTTCCTCATCTTCGTCAACATCGGCAACAGCACCGGCGTGGCCCTGTACGGCTCGCGCGGCGGCCTCATCCTGACGTACCTCACGTTCTCGCTGCCGTTCTCGATCTGGATGCTGATCGGCTACTTCGACTCCATCCCCCGCGACCTCGACGAGGCGGCCCTGGTGGACGGCTGCGGGCCGGTCCGCGCGCTCTTCCAGGTCGTCGTGCCGGCCGCCGTGCCGGGCATCGTCGCGGTCTCCGTCTACTCCTTCATGACGGCCTGGGGCGAAGTGCTCTTCGCGTCCGTCATGACGAACGACGCGACCCGGACCCTCTCCGTCGGTCTCCAGGGCTACGCCACGCAGAACGACGTGTACTGGAACCAGGTCATGGCCGCCTCGCTCGTCGTCAGCGTCCCGATCGTCGTCGGGTTCCTGCTCCTCCAGCGCTACCTGGTCGCCGGTCTGACCGCAGGAGCCGTCAAGTGACCTCCACAGAAAGGCAGTTCGTGTCCGACCTCACCGCACTCCCGGCGGACTTCACCTGGGGAGTCGCCACCGCCGCGTACCAGATCGAGGGGGCCGTGACCGAGGACGGCCGCTCCCCCTCGATCTGGGACACGTTCTCGCACACCCCCGGCAAGGTCGACGGCGGCGACACGGGTGACGTGGCCTGCGACCACTACCACCGGGTCCCCGAGGACATCGGCCTGATCAAGCGGCTCGGCGCGGACGCGTACCGGTTCTCCATCGCCTGGCCGCGCGTCGTGCCCGGCGGCGACGGACCGGTCAACAAGGCGGGCCTGGACTTCTACGACCGGCTGGTGGACGGCCTGCTGGAGGCGGGCGTCACTCCGTTCGCCACGCTGTACCACTGGGACCTGCCGCAGGCGCTCCAGGACCGGGGCGGCTGGACCGTACGGGAGACCTCGGAGCACTTCGCCGCTTACGCCGCGCACGTGGTGGAGCGGCTCGGTGACCGGGTCAAGGACTGGGCGACGCTCAACGAGCCGCTGTGCTCGGCGTGGATCGGCCATCTGGAGGGCCGGATGGCACCGGGCCTCACCGACCTGACCGCCGCCGTGCGCGCCTCCTACCACCTGCACCTGGGCCACGGTCTCGCCGTCCAGGCGATCCGGGCGGCCTCCTCGGACGCCCGGGTCGGCATCGTCAACAACCTCAGCCCGATCGAGCCGGCGAGCGGGAGCGAGGCCGACCTCGCCGCCGCCCGGCGCGCCGACGGCCACATCAACCGCTGGTGGCTGGACCCGATCCTGGGACGAGGCTACCCGCAGGACATGGTCGAGGAGTACGGCGTCGAACTCCCCGTCCAACCAGGCGACTTGGAGACGATCGCGGCCCCACTGGACTGGCTCGGGCTGAACTACTACTTCCGCCAGATCGTCACCGCCGACCCCGACGGCACCGCGCCCCGGGCCAGGCAGGTCTCCGTCCCCGGCGCCCGGCTCACCCACATGGACTGGGAGGTCCACGCGGAGGGCCTGGAGCAGCTGTTGCTGCGGCTGACCGAGGAGTACGGCGTCGAGCGGATCTTCGTCACCGAGAACGGTTCGGCGTACGAGGACGTCGTCGCGGCGGACGGTTCGGTGCACGACCCCGAGCGCGTCCGCTATCTGGAGGAGCACCTCGCCGCCTGCGCCCGCGCGGTCGCCAAGGGCGCTCCGCTGGCCGGGTACTTCGCCTGGTCCCTGATGGACAACTTCGAGTGGGCGTACGGCTACGACAAGCGGTTCGGGCTGGTCCACGTGGACTACGCGACCCAGCGCCGCACGGTCAAGAGCAGCGGGCTCCGGTACGCGGAGCTGGTCCGGGAGCACACGGAACGCCGGGACGGGCGGACGGCCGCCTGATCCCGCTTCTCCCCTGCTCCTCCCGGCAGCCCTCCGGCCGCGGCGTACTCTCGCCGCGGCCGGAGGGCTTTTCGCATCGCCGGGCCGCCTCTAGGAGGAGGGCGCCCACGGCTTCAGCATGTCTTTCACCGCGTCCGTCAGCGCGAACTGCAGCAGCGGACCGTAGGTGATGCGGCCGATACCGAGGCGGCGGAAGCGCTCCAGGTCGTGCTTCACGGGATGCGCCGTGGTGTTCACCGGGACGGCGACGGCCGCGGTCACCGCCGCGAGCAGTTCGTCGTTGTCCTGGATCTTCACCGGGTAGACGCTGTCGGCGCCCGCCTGTTCCAGGGCCCGCAGCCGCTCGATCACCTCGTCGAGGACGTCGGAGGGCTTCTCCGCGTGCGCGAAGAGGTCGGTGCGGCCGTTGACCCAGACCGGGACGCCCGCGTCGTCGGCCGCCGCGCGCAGACCCGCGACGTAGCTCGCGTGCTCCTGCGTGCTGCGCACGCGTCCGCCCTCGGAGTGGACGGTGTCCTCGATGTTGAGGCCGACACCGCCGGCCTCGATCAGACCGGCGACGAGCTCCGCAGGCTGCTTCCCGTAGCCCGACTCCAGGTCCACGGAGACGGGGACGTCGACCGCCGCGATGATCGGCCTGACGGCGGCGAGCACCTCCTCGAAGGTCTGGCCCTCCTGATCCTCGGCCCCCCGGGAGTCGGCGAGGGGGTGGCTGCCGATGGTCAGCGCGGGGAAGCCCGCGGCGACCGCGGTCCGGGCGGACCAGACGTCCCAGACGGTGGGCAGCACCAGCGGCTTGTGGTCGGCGTGCAGTTGCTTGAGGCGTTGAGCGCGCTCAACGGTGGTTCCAAAGTCCATGCCGAAGACGCTACCCCGCATCGCCCGGGAACGACGTGACGAGCCCGCGGCGGCCACGGATGTCCGTGGCCGCCGCGGGCTCCCGCCGCGCCGACAGCGGGGATGGGACGGCGCGGAGGCCTTCCCGGCCCCGCCGGATCAGCTCCGGTAGACGCCGAACTCGTAGAGCGAGTAGCCCCACGGGGTGCCGCGCTCGGTGGCGTTCACCCGGACGTAGCGGGCGTTGCCCGCGACCTCGATGTCGTCGATGCCGCCGTTGCCGGCCGTCTCCGTGTGGACGGTGTTCCAGTCCTGGCCGTTGTCCGAGGTCTGGATCGTGTACGCCTTGGCGTACGCCGCCTCCCAGGCCAGCTGGACGTGGTCGAAGGAGGCGGTCGCCCCCAGGTCGACCTGGATCCACTGCTGGTCGGCCCATTCGCTGGCCCAGCGGGTGTCGAAGGATCCGTCGACGGCGTTGGCCGCCGGGCAGGGGCAGCCGACGCTGTCCGGCTGGAAGGACGAGGCCTCGGCGGGCTTGCCGGATGCCAGGTTCACCCCGCCGACCTGCGGCGGGACCACCTTGAAGGACTTCGTCTCGATCCCGACGTTGCCCTTCCCGTCGGTCGACTTGAGGTAGACCTTCCAGACGCCGAGCCGGTCCGGCGCGGTGACCTCGAAGGTGCCGTCACCCCGGTCGGTGAAGTCCGCGTCCGTCAACTGGCCGCTGTCGTCGATGTACTTGGAGTTGACCAGCACCTGGTGGGTGAGCGCGTCGCCGTCCGGGTCGGAGACGGACGCCCTGAGGGTGAACGGCTTGCCCGCCTCGACGGCGGAGGCGTTGTCGACGGTCATGCCGCTGATGACCGGCGGGGTGTTGTCGCCGGAGGTGTCCGCGCCGTACGCCTCCTTCACCGCGTAGTAGGAGAGCCGCTTCTGGCCCGCGGGGAGCAGGTTGAACCAGACGCCGCCGAAGTCGTACTCGGTGCCGTAGTGGAAGAGCGTCGCCCCGAGCGACACTCCGGGGTGCCCCTGGACGCAGTCCCAGGCGCTCTGGTACCCCTCCGCCTTCGCCACGTCGGTGGGCTCGTCCGGTATGCCGTTGGCGTCGTCCGGCACCTCCCACTCACCGGCGGGCCCGCCCTCGGTGACGATGTAGGGCTTGTCGTAGCCGCCGCTCTCCCAGGTGGCGCGGATGTCGCAGACGGCCTCGTAGGAGTTCACCGCGTACAGGTCGAGAGCGGGCGCGTTCTTCTTGTAGTACGGCCAGGCCCCGGTCCAGGCGTCGGTCGAGGTGACCGGGTGGTTCGGGTCGACCGCGTGGATCTTCTCGGCGATCTCGTTGACGAAGGTGGTGTACGCGTCGCGCTGCTGCTCCAGTTCGTCGCCGCTGTAGCAGTTCTGCAGGCCGAGCACGGATTCGTTGCCGACGTTCCACATGAGGACGCCCTCATGGTCCTTGTAGGTCTCCACCCACTTCGGGAACTCGGCGAGCATGTCGTTCTTGTAGGCGGTGTCCGTCAGGTAGTTCACACAGCCGCCGCTGCCGGGGCCGCCGCCCGGCTGCAGCCAGAACCCGGCGATCACCTTGATGCCGTGGGATGCCGCGGTGTCCAGAAGCGGCTTCGTGGTGGCGTCGGTGCCCCACGTACGGATCGTGTTGACGCCCATCGACTTCACGTCGGGCATGTACTGCCCGGCGTCCGCGACGGACGGACCCCAGGTCAGCCCCTTCACGGTGTACGGGGCGCCGTCCACGGTCAGCTGCCAGGCGCCCTGGGAGCCGGTCACCTTCACCACACTGCCCGCGGCCTGGGCGGTGGGCACCGGAAGGGCGGCCGCCGCGGCGGCCAGGAGCGCGGCGACGGCGAGCCGCGCGGTGGTACGGCCCCGGGAACGGGCCGGTCGTCGGAAACGGGACGTGATCATGGGGGGAAGGGCTCCTCACGGGAGTGCGGGTGGAGACGGCCGAAGGAACGGGCACGCATGGGAGAGCGCTCTCCCTCCTGGGCGCGGTGCGCCCAGGAGGGAGACGCGACGGGCGGGGGTGTCGAGGCCGGGACCGGGGTCAGGGCAGTTCGTAGTTCTCGTCCAGGGCCGCCCCCTCGCCCGGGTTGTTCTCGTCGTAGCCACGGGCGTTGCACTGGAGCGCGCCGACGATGCAGTGGTCGACCAGCGCATCGAGCGTGGCGTCGTCCCAGGCGTTGAAGAAGTCGTAGTGGAAGGAGTGGCCGGTGCCGCTGGCCAGTCTCACCTGCGACATGTCACCGTTGACCGGCCACGCCATCTTGAACTCGATCATCGGCAGGGCGACCGGGTGGCTCGGCGGGCAGACGTCCTGGTTGGCCCCCATCACGACCGGGTAGGCCATGTGGGCCTTGTGGTCGGGGGTGTCCAGGTACTTCCCGTCCCAGCAACTGGGCGCCT
This sequence comes from Streptomyces griseus, assembly GCA_002154345.1. Classification (GTDB taxonomy): domain Bacteria; phylum Actinomycetota; class Actinomycetes; order Streptomycetales; family Streptomycetaceae; genus Streptomyces; species Streptomyces caviscabies. The sequence goes on along the minus strand of MUNB01000049.1, from coordinate 8,281 downwards.
GCATACGCAGGTTGAGCTGGGTGTCCTGGCTGGTCGGGCAGGCGGCCGGGAAGTCGTAGTTGTGGTAGCTCTCGCCGCACTCGTACCCCTCGACCATGCCGGGGTGGTCGCGGAACTCCTCGGCGGTCTGCGTGGGGCTGCCGACGACGAACCGCAGCCCCTTGGGGAAGGGCCGCACGGTGCGGTAGTCGGTGACTCCGGCCTTGTAGTAGATGGTCTGGGGGCCGATCGGACGGATCTCCTCGTCGCCGTTGTAGAGGGTCGGCATCCAGTACGCGGACAGGTCGCCGGGCGCCAGGCACGCGGTGCCGCCCGCGCCCAGGGACGCGGTGGTGCTGTTCGCGTTCGTGGTGTCGTTGCCCATGAACGTGTGGTCGTGCGACGCGCCGGCCCGACCGGGGTAGACGATCGGGTCGTCCGGGGCGGTGTGGGTGACCGAGCAGTTGGCCTGGAACTCGTGGAAGTAGCGGTGCGGCGGGATCTCGTCGGACGGCTCCACGCCGGTGACCGGCGGGTCCGCCGGTATGTAGCCGTCGCCGTCGGGGTCGTCGCCGAAGGCCACGGGCTTCGCCGGCGCCATCTTGTGACCCTGCATGACGTGCGAGGCCGCCGCGGGCCGGTCCGACGCGGGCCCGTCCGCCTCGGCGGTGGCCGCCCCGGCGTTCGTGATCGCGGTCAGCCCGAGCGCGACCAGCGCCAGGGCGGCCGCCACGATCAGGACGGACACCAGGGTCGTTCTGTTGAGTCTTGTCACCATAGGGACCTCCATGCCGCTCTTCATCCCTGCACATCGGGTGCACGGTGGGGGGAAAGGGTGAGCTGGACGGTGCGACTGGGAAGAGGCTCCACCCTGCGCGTCACGAGGCCGGCGGACCGCGGGATCATCTGGGAGAGCGCTCTCCAAGGCGGTGCCAGTGTTGCGCCGACGCTGAGAAGGTGTCAATAGCTTGTGAACGATGCGCTGCGCGAGGGGTGTTGGCGCAACAAGGAAACGGCCCCGCACTCCGGCGGGGCCGCTCACTGGTCCTACGTCGTACCGCCGGGGCCCGCTCCGCCGGGGAGGACGGCGGGACGGCTCCCCCGGGTCACGCGGTGTGCAGCCTCAGTCCGTACCGGTTGAGGATCTCGTTGATCGGCTGGTACCAGGTCTCGCCGCCGCTGCTGCAGTTGCCCCAGCCGCCGGAGGTGACGCCCTGGGCCTGGTCGCCGCTGATGAACGAGCCGCCGGAGTCGCCGCCCTCGGCGCAGACGCTGGTGCGGGTCACGCCGGAGATGGTGCCCTCCGGGTAGGTGACGCTGGTGTTGAGCTGCTGGATGGTGCCGCAGTGCCAGCCCGTGGTGGAGCCGGAGCGGCAGACCGAGGCGCCGACGACGGACGCGGTGGATCCGGCGACGGTGACGTCGCCCCGCCCGTAGCCGTTGACCAGCGGACGCGGGGTCCAGTTGGCGTTGGTGGCGACCCAGGCGTAGTCGCGGCCGGGGAAGGTGGAGCCCTGGAAGGTGCCCTGGGCCTGCTGGTTGAAGCCGTTGGTGGTGGTGCCGACCCGCCCGCAGTGGCCCGCCGTGGCGAAGCCGTTCTGGGTGCCGCGCTTCACCGGGAAGCCGATGGAACAGCGGCCGGAGCCGTTCATGTAGTACGCGTCGCCGCCCCGCAGGTCCGCGAGGGCGCGCGGCTGTTCGGCGGACCGGGCGACGGTGACCGGGCCGCTGTCGACCCCGGCGGTCCTGAGGAACGCCGCTCCGGCCGCGGTGCTCGCGGCGTTCACGACGACCCGGTTGGCCTCGACGTCGACGTACCAGACGGGCACGTCCTTCGGAGCCTTGCGCAGCGCGGCCCTGTCGAGGGCCTCCTTGACGCCTTCGAGCCGGTCCAGGCTGTGGCCGACGACCTCGGCCTTCGCCCCGGCCTCGGTGATCCGGGCGGTCTGGGAGGCGTCGGTGGTGGCGACGGTCAGGGCCGCCTTCGCACCGCTGACCCGGGCTCCGGCGTAGCTGGCGCCGAGGGACTTCTCCAGACCGGCGGCGACGGCGGCGGCGCGGTACTCGTTGGCTATCCGGCCGCGCGCGTCGTCCGCGTCCAGACCGAGGTCGCGCTCCATGGCGGCCAGCAGTCCGGGCGACAGGCTGTCGGCGGAGACCGGCGCTGCGGTGGTGCCCGCGGGGCCGGCGGACGCCACACCGGTCAGCCCGGCGAGGGCGAGCGCGCCCACGGCCACCGTGGCGGTGCCGGCGACGAGGGCGCGTCTGCGGAGCGTGGTTCTCTCCACGTAACTCTCCTTGGTTCAGGGGGTGTCCGGGTCCGGCGGGGGTTGGTCCGGACCAGGGAATTGCCGAAACCGTAGCGGCGGTGACACCCGGCGCAGGAGATCCCGTTCACCCCCCTCCCCCGGCGTTATGGGGCGAAGCCGGAAGCCGTCTCCCTTTCGGCGGGGCGCCCGGGTAGGTTCGCCCTCATGCACACAGGGCAACTTCTGGGCTCGGGACGCACCGCCGACGTGTACGCACTCGACGGCTCCTGGGTCCTTCGCCGTTACCGGGACCGCACCGACACCACGGAGGAGCTGGCCGTGATGTCGTACGTGGGCGCCTTCGGGTTTCCCGTACCGCGCATCGGCCCGCCCGCCGAGGGCGCCCGCCCCACGGACCTGGTGCTCCAGCGGCTGACCGGCCCGACCCTGGCCGAGGCCCTGCTGGCGGGGCGGGTGGGGGCGGCCGAGGCGGGTGCGCTGCTCGCCCGGCTGCTGCGTGACCTGCACGCCATACCGCCCCGGGTCTCGGCGAACCCGGAGGACTGTGTGCTCCACCTGGACCTGCATCCGGAGAACGTGGTGCTGACGGCGGAGGGCGCGGTGGTGATCGACTGGTCCACCGCGGCGGAGGGCCCGCCCGGCCTCGACCGCGCGATGTCGGCGCTGACCCTGGCCCGGATCGCGCTCGACCCGTCGCTCCCGGCCGGGGCGGACGTACGGCCGCTGCTGACGGCACTCCTGGCGGAACTCTCCGACGACGGCGGCGCGTCGGCCACCGACCTGACCCTGGCCTGCACCCGCCAGCAGCGGAACCCCCACCTGACCGAAGCCGAACGCGACCGCCTGGACCGAGCGATGGACCTGGTGCTCGACACCTCAAGCTCTTCCGGCACGTAAAGCCCCTCCGGCGATTGAGGAGCGGGGGTCCGGGGGCGGAGCCCCCGAAGGCCCGCGCTCAGCGCCGCCCGCGCCGCGCGTCCCGCACCCGCCGCAACCGGTTCACCGTGACCGGATCCACCCGCAACGCCCGCTCGTCCTCGATCAACGCGTTGAGAAGCTGGAAGTACCGCACCGGCGACATCCCCAGCTCCTCCCGGATCGCCCGCTCCTTCGCCCCGGGCCCCGCCCAGGACCGCCGCTCCAGGGCCAGCAGCGCCCGCTCCCGTACGGACAGCTCGTCCGCACCGGCCACAGGCACGGGCACGGCGGACGATTCCCCGGCCGGAGAATCCACGCCCGGGGAATCGGACTGCTCGGAGCCGGCGGGGGCAGGGCCGGGGTCGGGGTCGGGAGCAGGGCCGGAGGCGGTCATATCAACCAACCTAACGCCCACCCCCGACACCGGCCGCCCGGCGGCTACTCGGCGGCCTCGGCCCGCGTCGCCTCGGCGGCTATCTCCCCGAGGATGCTCTCGGGGTTGCTGCCCGGAGCGACCGCGCCGCCGATCTTCTTCTTGATCGCGTCGCTGACGGTGGCCCAGGACGTCTTGCCGAACGGGGGCAGCGTCGAGTTGGGCAGCGCGGCCAGGAACTCGTGCAGCTTCTTGTGCTTCTTGTCGGTCTCCATCGCGGCGGAGGCGCTGCCGGTCACCGGGAGCAGGTCGTACTCCTCGGCGAACTCCAGCACGTTCTCGTCGGAGTAGGCGTAGTCGAGGAACTTGCCGATCTGCTGGCGGTGGCCGTTCTGCTTGAAGCCCATCATCCAGTCGGCGACGCCCATGGAGCCCTTGGTCGGGCCGTCGGAGCCGGGCAGCGGCACCATGCCCACCTTGACGCCCTTGGCCTCGGCCTCGTCCATCAGGGTGGGGTGGCCGTTGAGCATGCCGACCTTGCCCGCGGTGAACGCCTCGAACGCCTTCGCCCGGTCCAGCTTGCCGGGCTCGACCGGCCCGGTGAGGCCCTTGCCGACGAGGTTGTCCCGCAGCCAGCGGAACGTGGCGACGTTCTCGGCCGAGTCGATGTCGTACGAGCCGACGTCGTCGGTGTAGCCGCCGTTGCCGCTGAGCAGCCACATCAGGGTCTCGGCCTGGGCCTCCTCCTGGCCGAGCGGCAGTGCGAAGGGGTAGTCGACGCCCTTCGCCTTGAGCGCGGTGGCGTCGCTCTGGATGTCGTCCCAGGTCTCGGGGGCGTCCAGGCCGGCCTGGTCGAAGAGCTTCTGGTTGTAGAAGAGCAGCCGGGTGCTGGCGACGAAGGGCAGGCCGTAGAGCGTGCCGTTGACCTTGCCCGCGTCGGTGAGCGACGGGAGGAAGTTCGCCGCGGTGCGGATGGCGAGCGTCTCGTCGGCGGTGTAGAGCTTGCCCGCCTTGGCGTAGTCCGCGTACGCGCCGATCTGGGCGATGTCCGGGGCGTTGCCCGCCTTGACCATCTCGGCGACCTCGCGGTCGACGTCCTTCCACGACAGGACGGTGACATCGACCTTGATGCCGGGGTGTTCCTTCTCGAAGCCCGACGCGACCCCGCTCCAGTACTTCTCGGAGCTGTTCTCCGGGCCGGTGCCGTAGTCCGCGGCGACCAGCTTGAGCGTGACGTCGCCCGAGCCGGTGTCACCGCCGCAGCCCGACAACGTTGCCGTCATTCCCAGCGCGGCCACCACCGCGGTCAGACCCAAAAAGCGCCGCTGCACAGCCTCGCCCATCCTCATTGTTTTTCAGCCATCGCGCGGACGGTGCGTCGGCGTCGCCGGCGGCCCCCTGTCCGGCCGCGGCACTGCCCCCTGTCCGACACCGTCCGGACGAACTGCGATTTTCCCCCATTGCCGAACCAGCGGTCTACACCACCGGAGTATCGCTTCGGCAACGTATACCGGCCCCGCAAACCACAACTGGCTTGCAGGTACTGGCAGTCGGGACCCCCTCCCCGTATCTTGGTCCAGACCTTTGGTCCGGATTCCCCCCGATCCGAGTTGCCCATTAGTCGCGTTACGGCACAAAAAGGTCCACCTTCACGCGTTCATCATTTTGTATGCGTCCGCAACAAACCGCGCTAGTGGACTAGACCTTTTGGGGGTCGGCGGGCGAAACTGTCTTCCGTGAGACATGTCATCGCCCTCGATGTGGGCGGCACCGGAATGAAGGCCGCACTGGTCGGGACCGACGGCACCCTCCTCCACGAGGCGCGGCGGGCCACCGGCCGGGAGCGCGGCGCCGACGCGGTCGTCGAGTCGATCCTCGCGTTCGCGGCGGAACTGCGCGCCCACGGCGAGGAGCACCTCGGCGAGAGCGCCGTCGCCGCCGGGGTCGCCGTGCCCGGCATCGTCGACGCCGAGAAGGGCATCGCGGTGTACGCCGCGAACCTGGGCTGGCGCGACGTACCGCTGCGCGCCCTGCTCTCCGAGCGGCTGGGCGCCATCCCGGTCGCCCTCGGTCACGACGTCCGCACCGGCGGGCTCGCCGAGGGCCGGATCGGGGCCGGGCACGGCGCGGACCGCTTCTTCTTCGTCCCGCTGGGCACCGGCATCGCCGGGGCGATCGGCATCGCGGGCGTCATCGAGGCGGGCGCCCACGGGTACGCGGGCGAGATCGGCCACATCGTGGTCCGCCCGGACGGCCCCGACTGCGGCTGCGGCCAGCGCGGCTGTCTGGAGACGCTGGCCTCCGCCGCCGCGGTGACCCGGGCCTGGGCCGCCGCCTCCGGCGACCCCGGTGCGGACGCCGCGGACTGCGCGAAGGCCGTCGAGTCCGGCGACCCGGCGGCGATCCGGGTCTGGCAGGACGCGATCGACGCGCTCGCCGCCGGCCTCGTCACCGCGCTCACCCTCCTCGACCCCGGCACGCTCATCATCGGTGGCGGTCTCGCCGAAGCCGGGGAAACCTTGTTCACACCACTGCGTGCGGCCGTCGAGGAACGGATCACGTTCCAGAAGCTGCCCCACATCGTCCCGGCGGCCCTCGGGGACACCGCCGGATGCCTGGGCGCGGGGCTGCTCGCCTGGGATCTACTCTCCACGGAGGTTTCCGCCTGATGGCCGGACGCGCAGCAGACAGCACCGTTCTCGCCGGCGCCCGGGTGGTGCTCCCCACCGGCACCGTCGAGGACGGCCGGGTGACCGTCGAGGGCACCCGGATCGCCGCCACCGCACCGGAGGGCGCCCGGACCATCGATCTCGGCGGCCACTGGGTGGTCCCCGGCTTCGTGGACATGCACAACCACGGCGGCGGCGGGGCGTCCTTCACCTCCGGCACCGTGGACGAGGTGCTCACCGGCATCCGTACGCACCGCGAGCACGGCACCACCACGATGGTCGCCTCCACCGTCACCGGCGAGATGGACTTCCTCGCCCGGCGCGCGGGCGTCCTGTCCGAGCTGGTCGAGCAGGGCGACCTGGCCGGGATCCACTTCGAGGGCCCCTTCATCTCGCCGTGCCGCAAGGGCGCCCACAGCGAGGAGCTGCTGCGCGACCCGGACCCGGCCGAGGTCCGCAAGCTGCTGGACGCCGCGCGCGGCGCCGCCCGGATGTTCACCCTCGCCACCGAACTGCCCGGCGGCATCGACTCGGTGCGGCTGCTCGCCGAACACGGGGTCATCGCCGCGATCGGCCACACGGACGCGACGTACGAGCAGACCGTCGAGGCCATCGACGCGGGCGCGACCGTCGCCACGCACCTGTTCAACGCGATGCCGCCGCTCGCCCACCGCGAGCCCGGCCCGATCGCCGCGCTGCTGGAGGACGACCGGATCACCGTCGAGCTGATCAACGACGGCACCCATCTGCACCCGGCCGTCCTGGAGCTGGCCTACCGCCACAAGGGCGCGGGCCGCGTCGCGCTGATCACCGACGCGATGGACGCCGCCGGCTTCGGCGACGGCTCCTACGACCTCGGGCCGCTCGCGGTCGAGGTCAAGGACGGCGTCGCCCGGCTGGTGGAGGGCGGCTCGATCGCCGGCTCCACGCTCACCCTGGACACCGCGTTCCGCCGGGCCGTCACCCTCGACGAGATCCCCGTCGAGGACGTCGTCCGGTCCATCTCCGCCAACCCGGCCCGGCTGCTCGGCGTCTACGACCGGGTCGGCTCGCTGGACCCGGGCAAGGACGCCGACCTGGTCGTCCTCGACGAGGACTTCGTCCTCAAGGGCGTCATGCGCCGGGGCGAGTGGATCATCGAGCCGAAGACGGCCTGAGGCCGGCCGCCGGACCGCACGAGGCACGTAACGCACGAGGCACGTAACGAAGAGATGGCGGTCGGCCCGCGGGACTGGGCCGACCGCCACCGCTTTGACATGATCATCGGAATCGCGCGCCACAAGCCGGGCGCACGCACCGCTGGGGCCGACACCGCTGGGGCCCCGCACCGAGGGAGGGGCCGGCAGAGATGATCCTGACCGTCACTCTGAACACCGCGCTCGACGTGACGTACACCGTCGACGCGCTCGTCCCGCACGGCAGCCACCGCGTCGGCGAGGTCATCGAACGCCCCGGCGGCAAGGGCCTCAACGTCGCCCGGGTGCTCGGGGCGCTGGGCCACGACACCGTCGTCACCGGCTTCGCCGGCGGAGCGACCGGCACCGTCCTGCGCGACCTCCTCGCCCCGCTCCCGCCGCGCGACGCCCTCGTCCAGGTCGCCGGGAACACCCGCCGCACCCTCGCGATCACCGACCGTTCGACCGGCGACACCACCCAGCTCAACGAGCCCGGACCGCAGGTGAGCCCCGCCGAATGGGCCGCTTTCCTGCGGACGTACGAGGATCTGCTCGCCGGGGCCGACGCGGTCGCGCTCTGCGGTTCCCTGCCGCCCGGCATCCATGTCGGGGCGTACGCCGAGCTGGTCCGGATCGCCCGCGCCGCCGCCGTGCCCGTGCTCCTGGACACCAGCGGCGAACCGCTGCGCCGGGGCATCGCCGCCCGCCCCGACCTGGTCAAGCCGAACGCGGAGGAGCTGGCCCGGCTGACCGGCTCCCGCGAACCGCTGCGCGCGGCGGGCGACGCCCGCCGTCGCGGGGCGCACGCCGTGGTCGCCTCGCTCGGCCCGGAGGGCGTCCTCGCGCTCACCCCGGACGGCGTCTGGCGGGCCGCCCCGCCCGCCCCCGTACGCGGCA
>MUNB01000489.1 GCA_002154345.1 Streptomyces griseus | reverse complement strand
GCCTTGGCGATGCCCCGGATCGACGTCTTGTCGTAGCCGCGCTCGGCGAACTCCGTACGGGCCGCCTCCAGGATGCGCGTACGGGCGTCGGGGCCTTCGGACGCGGCCCGGCGGGAGGGGCGGCCCCGGCGGCGCGGGGCGGGGGCGTCCTCGGTCACGGGCGGCGGATCCCGGACGCCGGGTCGGCCGCGGCGGCCGGATCGGTGACGGTCGTGGCGGCCGGGTCGCCGGCGGCGGTCGCGGAGGCCAGGTGGAGGCGGGTGAAGGCCAGCGCCTCCGCGAGATCGGCCTCGCGTTCGGCGGAGGACATCGCGCGGCGGGTGTTGACCTCGATGACGACATGGCCGTCGAAGCCCGTACGGGCGAGGCGCTCCAGCAGTTCCGCGCACGGCTGGTCGCCCCGGCCGGGCACCAGGTGCTCGTCCTTGGCCGAGCCCTTGCCGTCGGCGAGGTGGACGTGGGCCAGCCGGTCGCCCATCCGGTCCACCATGGCGAGCGCCTCGGTGCGGGCGGTCGCGGTGTGCGAGAGGTCGACCGTGAAGTGCCGGTAGTCGTCGTTGGTGACGTCCCAGTCGGGGGCGTACGCGAGCATCTCGCGGTCCCGGTAGCGCCAGGGGTACATGTTCTCGACGGCGAACCGGACGTCCGTCTCGCCGGCCATCCGCCAGATCCCGGTCACGAAGTCACGGGCGTAGTTGCGCTGCCACCGGAACGGCGGATGCACCACGACGGTGGACGCCCCGAGCTTCTCGGCGGCGGCCTTCGCCCGCTGGAGCTTGACCCACGGGTCGGTGGACCAGACCCGCTGGGTGATCAGGAGGCAGGGGGCGTGCACCGCGAGTATCGGCACCTGGTGATAGTCCGAGAGCCGGCGCAGGGCCTCGATGTCCTGGCTGACGGGGTCGGTCCAGACCATGACCTCGACGCCGTCGTACCCCAGGCGCGCGGCGATCTCGAAGGCCGTCGCGGTGGACTCGGGGTAGACCGAGGCCGTTGACAGGGCGACCTTCGCATCGGGGATGCGCACCACTGGTTCTGCCACCTGGACAGCGTACGGGCACCGGTGCGCCGCGCCGAGGGCTCCTGGCGGAAAGTGATCAGGGCCATGGATGCCGGAGTGCCGTCACCCGGGCAGCGCGGCCCGTTCCGCCGGGAGGTGGTCCAGGCGGCGCAGGATGACGCCCTCGCGCAGCGCCCACGGACAGATCTCCAGCTCCTCGACGCCGAACAGGTCCATCGCGCCCTCGGCCACCAGCGCCCCGGCGAGCAGCTGGGCGGCCCGGCCCTCGGAGACCCCGGGGAGCCGGCCGCGCTCCTCGGCGGTCATCGCCGCCAGCTTGGGCACCCAGTCCTCCAGCGCCTTGCGGCTCAGCGAGCGCTGGACGTACAGGCCCTCGGTGGAGCGGGCGGCGCCGGCGATCCTGGCGAGCTGTTTGAAGGTCTTGGAGGTGGCGACGACGTGGTCGGGCCGGCCGGCCCGGGCGAACTCGCCGACCGTCCGCGCGATGCTGGCCCGTACATGCCGGCGCAACGCCCTGACCTGCTCGGGGCCGGCCGGGTCGTCCGGCAGCCAGGCGCCGGTGAGGCGGCCCGCGCCGAGCGGCAGGGAGACGGCGGTGTCGGGCTCCTCGTCGATGCCGAACGCGATCTCCAGCGAGCCGCCGCCGATGTCCAGGACCAGCAGCTTGCCCGCCGACCAGCCGAACCAGCGGCGGGCGGCCAGGAAGGTCAGCCGGGCCTCCTCCTCGCCGCTGAGCACGGCGAGGTCGACGCCGGTCTCCAGCCGTACGCGCTCCAGCACCAGGTCCGCGTTGGTGGCCTCGCGCACCGCGGAGGTGGCGAAGGCGAGCACGTCCTCGCACCCCTTGTCCTCGGCCGCCTGGACCGCGTCGGCGATCGTCGCCACGAGCCGGTCCACGCCGAGCGGGCCGATCGCGCCGGTCTCGTCGAGGAGTTCGGCGAGCCGGAGCTCGGCCTTGTGCGAGTGCGCGGGCAGCGGGCGGGCGCCGGGGTGGGCATCGACCACCAGCAGATGAACCGTGTTCGATCCCACGTCGAGGACTCCGAGTCTCATACGGGAACGCTACTGCGCCATGGGACTTACGCTGTCCGCGTGCCAAAGACGAAAAAGGCTAAGCAGGACAAAGCCACGAAGAAGCCGAAGTCGAACAAGCAGGCGTCACAGCCGGAGGCGAGCGGACCGGACCCGTCCGACGAGAAGGGCCTCGACTTCGCGCGGGCCTGGGTGGAGTTCCCCGACCCGGCGGACGACGAGCAGGTCTTCCGCTGCGATCTGACCTGGCTGACCTCCCGGTGGACCTGCATCTTCGGCAGCGGCTGCCAGGGCATCCAGGCGGGCCGCGCGGACGACGGCTGCTGCACGCTGGGCGCGCACTTCTCCGACGAGGACGACGAGAAACGGGTCGCCGAGAACGTCGCGCGGCTCACACCGGAGCTGTGGCAGTTCCACGACGTCGGTACGGAGACGGGCTGGGTCGGCGTCGACGAGGACGGCGAACGCCAGACGCGCCGCTGGGAGGGCTCCTGCATCTTCCAGAACCGGCCGGGGTTCCCGGCAGGGGCGGGCTGCTCGTTGCACATCCTGGCGCTGCGGGAGGGCAAGGAGCCGCTGGAGACCAAACCGGACGTGTGCTGGCAGCTGCCGGTGCGGCGTACGTACGACTGGATCGACCGGCCCGACGACACCCGGGTGCTCCAGGTGACGATCGGGGAGTACGACCGCCGGGGCTGGGGTCCGGGCGGCCACGATCTGCACTGGTGGTGCACCTCGGCCACCTCGGCGCACGGGGCCGGTGACCCGGTGTACGTGTCCTACCGCCCGGAGCTGACCGAGCTGATGGGCAAGGAGGGGTACGACCGGCTGGTCGAGCTGTGCGAGGAGCGGCTGTCCTCGCTGCTGCCGATGGCCCCGCATCCGGCGGACCCGCTTCCGGCGCCGAAGAAGAAGCGCTGAGGCGTACGTCCGGCGGCGGGGCGTGAGGGCCCCGCCGCGCTCCGTCAGCCCGTCGGGCCCGGGTCCGACGGGCT
>MUNB01000488.1 GCA_002154345.1 Streptomyces griseus | reverse complement strand
ACCGGCCGGGACGGCGGGCGGAGCGTCTTGATGCTGCGGCACATGTCTCCAGTGTGGACCGCCCCACTGACAACGGACACCCGTCGCCGTATCCATCGCCGCCCGCCGTCCCGGCCGGTTCAGCTCCGTACCAGGTCGCTCGGGTCCGACCGGTCCGTGCACAGGGCCCAGATCACGAAGACGTCGATCGCGATGGTGACGATGGCCCAGACCGGGGTGTACGGGAGCCACATGAAGTTGGCGATGAGGTTCAGGGAGGCGAGGGCGACGCCCGCCGCGCGGGCCCAGGTCGCGCCCTTGAGGATGCCCCAGCCCACGAGGATGAGGATCACGCCGAGGACGAGGTGGATCCAGCCCCACGAGGTCACGCTGAACTTGAAGACGTAGTCGTTGATCCGCGTGTAGACGTCGTTCGAGGCGATTCCCGCGATGCCCTTCAGTACTCCGAGGATGCCGTCCACGAAGAGCAGGACACCGGCGAACACTGTTCCTCCGGCCGCCCACCCGCTGCCGGTGTATCCCCCCGGACGCGGGTCGGCGGGGCGCGAGGCGCCGGGTGTGCTGGGCTGCGACATGAGGCCTCCTTGGTCGGAACAGGCGCCGGGCGCCTGCTGTCCTGACCTGCCCCGGTGGTGTGGGCGGATCAGCTCCGACGTTCCTCGCGGCCCCCGCGCGGAGCCACCTGGACGCACCCGTTCGGGTGATGTGTCACGGCGCGCTGACCGTCACGATGCGTCCTTGGGCGTCGACGGTGAGGGCCACGCGCTCGACCCGGTTGACGAGGGCGACGCCGGCCCACACGATGCCCCACACCAGGCACGAGAAGACGGTGAGGAAGGCGTGCAGCACATGGTTCACCGGCTGCCCGCGCACCAGCACCACCTGGCTCCCGGAGCGCGACTCGACGCGCCAGCCGCTCGCGATGCGCCGGCTCACCACCCAGTCCAGGATCAGCGTGCGCTGCGCCGCGTCGGGGGGCTCGGCCCCGGCCACGTAGTACCCGGGCGGCGGTTCGATCGAGGCGCTCTCGCGTACCGTACGACGACGCTTCACGGGATCACCCCCAGGTGTCGAGGTCGCCGCCGCGCCATTCGATCAGCCCGGGCCGGTCCAGCTCGACGACCTTGTCGGGCCCCGGGGCGAACCCCGCGGCCCTCAGCAGCGCGGCCACTTCGCCCCGCCCGTGCGCCAGTCCGACGATCTGGCCGTGCACGGTGACCCGCCGCCCTCCGGTCGCGGAAGGCGGATAGACGATCACGGGCGGGTGCTCGGCCATGCCTCCACGGTGCCTTGAGCACTGCCCCCGCGCATCCCGGGAGGCGGACCGCCCGCCCCGCGCCACGGAACCGCCCGGGCGTGGCCCGACGTCCCTGCCCACGTTCGTACGATCATGAACCGCGACGGAGGACCCGCCCATGGCGACCACGGCTGCCCGCTATCTGTACGTGACCCGGCACGGTCAGGCGTCCGCCGACGAGACCACGCTGACGGACGCGGGCCGCCGTCAGGCCGCGCTGGTCGGGGAGCGGCTCCGCGGGGCTCCGATCACGGCGATCCACCACGGCCCGCTGCCGCGCGCCGAGCAGACGGCGAAACTGATAAGCGAGCGGCTTCCGGCCGTTCCCCTGGTGCCCTCCGAACCGGCCGGCGACTACCTCCCGTACCTGCCGCCGCGGGAGGAGCTGCCGGCGGAGACGGCCGACGAGACGCTCGCCCGGCTGGCCGGCTTCCCGGCGGCGGAGCGTGAGCTGGGTCCCGGGCTGGCCGAGGAGGCGCTCGCGCGGTTCACGGGCACGGTCGAGGGCGACGAGCCCCGCCACGAACTCCTCGTCACCCACAACTTCCTGGCCGGCTGGCTCGTCCGGGCCGCGCTGGACGCCCCGAAGTCGCGCTGGCTGGGCCTCAACCACGCCAACGCCGCGCTGACCGTGATCCGTTACGCGCCCGGCCGCGCTCCGGCCCTCCTTCTGTTCAACGACACCGGGCACCTGCCCGCCGAGCTCCGCTGGACCGACTTCCCGCCCGAGCTGCACATCTGAGAGGAGACGGGCGGAGGCGACCGTTCAAGCGCCGCGCCCGGGGCCGGGCCTGCCGACCATGGACATGAGCAGCTCGTGCGTCCCGGCATCCGCCGCCACGACGAGACCCCGGCCGCCCGGTCCGGCCGGGGCGCCGTCGATCCCGGTGACGACACAGCCGGCGGCCCGGCACAGGGCGATCCCGGCGGCGAAGTGGACGCTTCCGCTCAGGTCGCCGCCGTCGGTGACGTAGGCGGCCCGCTTACCGGCCGCGACCCAGGCCAGCGCGAGCGACGTGGAGACGACGCGCGGGCGGAAGTGCTCGACGAACCCGGGATGGGCCAGCAGGTCCACCGCCCGGAATCCGGGCGCGCCCGGGAAGGGCGGATCGAGGTTCACGTCCACCAGCCGGGTGTCCGCCGTGGGAGCCAACGGCTCGTCCCCCGTGACCTCGGACCGGACCCGGGCGGTCTCTCCGTCGGTGAGGAAGACCTCGCCGCTGAACGGATCGGCCACGGCCGCCGGACCGTTGCGCAACGCCACGTTGACGGCGACCAGTTGGGAGCCGACGGCGTAGTTGAGCGTCCCGCACAAGGGGTCCACCAACCACTCCCGCCCCGCACCGACCGCACCCCGTCGGCCACCCTCCTCGCCGTGCACCGCGTCCTCGGGCCGGGCAGCGCGGAGGACGTCGAGGATGGCCTCCTCGGCCGCCACGTCGACATCGGTGGCGAAGTCTCCGGCACCCTTGTCGATACGGGAGTGGAGCTGCCCGTACCGGGCGCGCACGACTGCCGCCCCGGCCAGCGCCGCGGCGGCGGCCGTCTCGGTGTCGGTCAGCTCGGCAGGTGAGTCGATCATGAAGAGCAGGCTAGCGGGAGCCCCCGTACGCCGCCCGGAAAACCAACCACGGCCGGAAGCCCCCCACCACAACGCCCC
>MUNB01000487.1 GCA_002154345.1 Streptomyces griseus | reverse complement strand
CGCACCACTCCCGCGGAGCCGACGCAGCGGGCCCTGCCCCAGCACCGTACGACCGACTGACTGACCTAGGAGAACCCCGCCATGACCCCCCAATCCCCCGCACCGGCAGCCCGCCGTCGGCACCGAGGCGGTGCGCGATGAGGGTGCTGCTGCTCGGAGCCAACGGATTCCTCGGCCGCTTCGTCGCCGACCGTCTGCTGGCCGACCCCGCCGTCCACCTCACGGCTCTCGGCCGCGGCGACGACGCCGACGTCCGGTTCGACCTCGCGGGCGGCAGCCCCGGGGCCCTCACCCGCTTCCTGGACGCCGTCCACCCCGGCGTCGTCGTCAACTGCGCGGGCGCCACCCGCGGCGGCGCCCGGGACCTCACCCGGCACAACACCGTCGCCGTCGCCACCGTCTGCGAGGCGCTGCGCCGCAGCGGCTGCGGGGCCCGGCTCGTCCAGGTCGGCTGCGCCTCGGAGTACGGGCCCTCGCAGCCCGGCTCCTCCACCGCCGAGGACGCCGTGCCGCGCCCCGGCGGCCCGTACGGCGTCAGCAAGCTCGCCGCCACCGAACTGGTCCTCGGCTCCGGCCTCGACGCCGTCGTGCTGCGGGTCTTCTCGCCCGTCGGCCCCGGCACCCCGGCCGGCTCGCCGCTCGGCCGGCTCGCCGAGGCGATGCGCCGGGCCATGCAGATGGGCGACGGCGAGCTGAAGCTCAGCGGGCTCGGCGTGCAGCGGGACTTCGTCGACGTACGGGACGTGGCGCGGGCCGTCCACGCCGCCTCGCTCTCCGCCGCCCAGGGCGTCGTCAACATCGGCACCGGGCGGGCCGTCCGGCTCCGCGACGCCGCCGCCGTGCTCGCCCGCGTCGCCGGGTACGCGGGCGCGCTCCACGAGCTGGACTCGCCGCCTCCGCGGCTGCCCATCGGGGCCCCGCGCACCTCCGCCGAGTCCGTCATGGAACACCTCTCCGCCACCCCGTCCCCGTATCCGGACGGCTGCGGGGCCTGGCAGCAGGCCGATGTCCGCACCGCCCGGGACCGGCTCGGCTGGCGGCCCCGGATCAATCTGGAGGAGTCCCTCGCGGACATCTGGATGGAGGCGGCGTGCCGTATCTGACCGCACCCGCCGACGCCCGCCGGACCGCGGGCGGCGAACAGCTCGGCTTCGGCGTCCCGGGCTACGCGCACCCGCTGCTCGCCCCCGCCGAATGGGCCGAGCTGGCCCGCCCGGGCACCCCGCTGCACTGGGCCGTCCTCAACATCGCGAACGGCCCCGGCACCCGGCCCGACCCGCACTGCCTGGAGGCGGCGGGGCGGCTGCGCAACGCCCGCGAGCGCGCCCTGCACGGCGAGGCCCCGGACGACACCGTCCGGGCCTCCGGCGGCCGGCTGCTCGGCCATCTCGACCTGGCCTTCGGCGAACGGCCCTTCGGCGAACTGATCGCGGACGCCCGGTCCTTCATCGACTGGTACCGCATCGGCGGCTTCTACCTCGCCCACTGCCCCACCGAGCGGGCCGAACTGCCCGCCGTCCGCCGCCTCACCGGCACGCTCCACGCCCTGCTGGCGGAGAGCGACAGCGCGGACGGCGGGGGCCGCCTGGTGCTGGGCCACGGCGCCCACCCGTATCCCGGGTACGCGGAGGCGGCCGATCAGCTGGTCACCTTCCAGGGGCCCTGGACCGACTACCGCTGGTCGCAGGTGGCCGAGTGGACGGCCGACTATCCACCGGAGCGGTTCGCGCACTTCGTCCACGGGGTGCCGCGCACCCATCTGGAGGAGGCCATGCGGATCGCCCGCTGGCAGGGCGCCGGGACGATCTTCTTCACCGATCGGAACGACCGGGACGACCGAACCGGACAAAGCGATCCATTCGCGACGCTGCCCAGGTACTGGGACGAAATCGTCTCGCGGATCGGACCCGGTATCTCGGAATGAGGAGGGGCGTGGCAGTGTTACGGGGAGAACAACCGTACGTAGCCGACCGTAAGAAGCCGGTCTGCGTAGACATCCGACCACCTGCATTGTTGAGGTTCCTGTGTCGCTGCCACCCCTGGTCGAGCCAGCTGCTGAGCTCACCGTCGACGAGGTCCGCAGGTACTCCCGCCACCTGATCATCCCGGACGTCGGGATGGACGGACAGAAGCGCCTGAAGAACGCCAAGGTGCTGTGTGTCGGCGCCGGCGGCCTCGGCTCGCCGGCCCTGATGTACCTGGCCGCGGCCGGTGTCGGCACGCTCGGCATCATCGAGTTCGACGAGGTCGACGAGTCGAACCTGCAGCGCCAGATCATCCACAGCCAGGCCGACATCGGCCGCTCCAAGGCGCAGTCGGCCAAGGACTCGGTGCTCGGCATCAACCCGTACGTGAACGTCATCCTCCACGAGACGCGGCTCGAAGCCGACAACGTGCTGGAGATCTTCGCGCAGTACGACCTGATCGTGGACGGCACGGACAACTTCGCCACCCGCTATCTCGTCAACGACGCCGCGGTGCTGCTGAACAAGCCGTACGTGTGGGGCTCGATCTACCGCTTCGACGGCCAGGCCTCCGTGTTCTGGTCCGAGCACGGCCCCTGCTACCGCTGCCTCTACCCGGAGCCCCCGCCGCCGGGCATGGTCCCCTCCTGCGCCGAGGGCGGCGTGCTGGGCGTGCTCTGCGCGTCGGTCGGCTCCATCCAGGTCACCGAGGCCATCAAGCTGCTCGCCGGCGTCGGCGACCCGCTGGTCGGCCGCCTGATGATCTACGACGCCCTGGAGATGCAGTACCGCCAGGTCAAGGTCCGCAAGGACCCCGACTGCGCGGTCTGCGGCGAGAACCCCACCGTCACCGAGCTCATCGACTACGAGGCCTTCTGCGGCGTCGTGTCCGACGAGGCCCAGGAGGCGGCGCTCGGCTCGACGATCACTCCCAAGCAGCTCAAGGAGTGGATCGACGGCGACGAGAAGATCGAGATCATCGACGTCCGCGAGCCGAACGAGTACGAGATCGTCTCGATCCCCGGCGCCACGCTGATCCCGAAGAACGAGTTCCTCATGGGCACCGCCCTCCAGGACCTCCCGCAGGACAAGCGCATCGTCCTGCACTGCAAGACGGGCGTCCGCAGCGCCGAGGTCCTCGCGGTCCTCAAGTCCGCGGGCTTCGCCGACGCGGTGCACGTGGGCGGCGGCGTGATCGGCTGGGTCAACCAGATCGAGCCCGAGAAGCCGGTGTACTAGACACTCCGTACGGGCAGGGGCCCGGTCCGCGCTCCGCGGACCGGGCCCCTTTCCCGTGCGCGCCTCCGGTCACCCGCAGGTCCTGCCGTCCGCCGGGACCTTCCCGTCCAGGAAGTAGTCGTCGATCGTCGAGGTCACACAGTCGTTGGAGCCGTAGGCCCCGTGGCCCTCGCCCTTGTTGGTCAGCAGGACGCCGACGCCCTCGCCCAGCTCGTCCGCCATCCGCCGCGCCCCCTCGTACGGGGTCGCCGGGTCGCCGGTCGTCCCGACGACCAGGACCGGCCCCGCGCCCGGCGCACTGGTCTCCGGTGTCTCGTGCTCGCCCTCCACCGGCCACTCGGCACACCAGCCCGCGGTGTCCCAGGCCAGGAACGGGCCGAAGACCGGCGACAGCTTGCGGAACTCCGGCAGCAGCGCACGGGCCTCGTCCACGGTGGGACGTGACGTCGAGTCGGCGCAGGAGATCGCCCGCTGGGAGTGGCTCTGGGTGTCGTAACGGCCCTGCTCGTCCCGGCCGTTGTACGAGTCGGCGAGCCGGAGCAGACCGTTGCCCGTGCCGTTGTTCTCCGCCTCGTCGAGGGCGGCGGTCAGGGCGGGCCAGGACGACTCGGAGTACAGCGGGGTGACGATGCCGGTGATGGCGAGCGACTCGCTCAGATCGCGGCCCGAGTCGGTCGGCAGCGGACTCCGGTCGATCCGGGCCAGCAGCCGGGCGATGCGCTCGGAGCCCTCCTTCGGACTCTGGCCCCGGTCCTTCAGATAGTTCTCCAGGGCGCGCTGGAAGCCCACGGTCTGGTTGCGGGCGTGCCCGATCCCGTCGGCCGTCGGGTCGACGGCCGCGTCCAGCACGGTGCGTCC
This sequence comes from Streptomyces griseus, assembly GCA_002154345.1. Lineage (GTDB taxonomy): Bacteria > Actinomycetota > Actinomycetes > Streptomycetales > Streptomycetaceae > Streptomyces > Streptomyces caviscabies. The sequence goes on along the minus strand of MUNB01000487.1, from coordinate 2,630 downwards.
CACCGAGTGCGGGAAGAGGTGCGCGTACGTTCCGCCCAGCTCCGTACCGTAGGAGAAGCCGAAGTAGGACAGCTTCTCGTCGCCCAGGACCCGGCGGATCAGGTCCAGGTCGCGGGCGGCGTTGCCGGTGCCGACGTGCGGCAGCACCGTGCCCGAGCGGCGCTCGCAGCCGGCGCCGAACTCCGCGGCGTCCTCGATGAAGGCCGCCTCCTCCGCCGCCGTGTCCGGGGTCAGGTCGACGTTGCGGTGGGCCTGTTCCTGCTCCTTGTCGGTGCGGCAGCGCACCCCGGAGCTGGCGGCGACCCCGCGCGGATCGAAACTCACCAGGTCGTAGCGGGTGTTGAGCTTCGCGTACGATCCGGCGGCGCGCGGCAGGGTCGCGACGCCGGACCCGCCGGGGCCGCCGAAGTTGAACAGCAGCGAGCCGAGCCGCCGCCCCTTGTCCCGGGCCTCCTTGCGGATCAGGGCGACCGAGAGCGTCTCCCCGGACGGATCCGCGTAGTCCAGCGGTACGTCCACCCGCGCGCAACGCCAGGCGGAACCCGGGGCGTTGCCGCCGCGCGGGGCCGTGCAGCGCTTCCAGTCGAGGCGCTGGGAGGTGAGCTCCGAGGGCAGCTCCGGCGTCCTGGGCGAGTCCGTGGGACCGGCCGGGGTGGGCGCGGCGGAGGTGTGGCCGGGGCGACCGTCGGCCGGCACGTCCGCATCCGGCTCCGACAGCCCGCAGCCGGCGAGCAGTCCCGCCGCGAGCAGCGCCGCTCCTGTCGTGACGGTGGCCCGCTGGGCGCGACGGTGCGCACGCATGATCCGGCTTCCCTCCCTCGGAGGCCCGAAGCCGGTGGTGACGCGTCGGGCGGCTGTGGTGTGCGGTCATGCTAACCGCCTTACGCGGTACGGGAGTCGGGGCGCGGGATCAGCCGCAGACCGTTCCGGACTCGGGCACCTTCCCGTTCAGCAGATAGCCGTCCACCGTCCGTTGCACACAGGCGTCCTTGCTGTTGTACGCCCCGTGCCCCTCGCCCTTGTAGGTGAGTTCGACGCCGACGCCCTTGCCCAGCTTCTCCACCATCGCCTTCGCGCCCGCGTACGGGGTCGCCGGGTCGCCGGTGTTGCCGATGACCAGGATCGGGGCGGCGCCCGGGGCGCTGACGTCCGGGGTCTGCCAGGCGCCCGCGACCGGCCAGCCGGTGCAGCTCATCAGCCCCCAGCCCAGATAGTCCCCGAACAGCGGGGACGCCTTGCGGAACGCGGGCAGGGCCGCCTTCGTCTGCTCCAGCGAGAACCGCTGCTTGCTGTCGGCGCAGTTGATGGCGATGTTGGCGGCGTTGGAGTTGTCGTAACGCCCGTCCTCCGAGCGGCCGTTGAGCGAGTCGGCCAGCGCCAGCAGCAGCCCGCCGTTCTTGCCGTCCGCCTCGTCCAGGCCCTGTTCCAGCAGCGGCCAGGTCTCCTTGGAGTACAGCGCGGAGGCGATCCCGGTGGTCGCCAGCGTCTGCGTCAGCGCCCGGTCGCCGAGACCGTCGACGGGCTGCTCCTCCAGCTCGGCCAGCAGATCGGCGATGAACTGCTCGACCTCCTGCTGGGTGGCCCCGGGCAGCGCGCAGTCGTCGCGCTCCGCGCAGTCCTTCGTGAAGTTGTCCAGGGCGAGCTGGAAGCCCTCGGCCTGGCCGAGGGAGGACTGCTCGGCGTCCTTCGTGGGGTCGACCACCGCGTCGAAGACCGCCCGGCCGACCTTGTCCGGGAAGAGGTGCGCGTACACGCCGCCCAGCTCGGTGCCGTACGAGATGCCGAAGTAGTGCAGCTTCTCGTCGCCCAGCACCGTGCGCAGCAGGTCCATGTCGCGGGCGGCGTTCGTCGTGCCGACGAAGGGGAGTTCGTCGCCGGAGTTCTCCTCGCAGGCCGCGATGAAGTCCTTCTGCCCCTGGACGAACTGCTTCTCCTCCGCCGCGTCGTCCGGGGTGGCGTCCTCCTGGTAGAAGGCGTCCAGCTGGGCGTCGTCCGCGCACTGCACGCCCTCGCTGCGGCCCACCCCGCGCGGGTCGAAGCTCACCAGGTCGTAGCGGGTGCGGAGCCTGTCGTACTCGGTGCCGAACGCGGGCAGCGTCGCCACCCCGGACGCGCCGGGCCCGCCGAAGTTGAACACCAGCGAGCCGATCCGCCGCTGCTGCTCCTTGGCCTTCGCCCGCACCAGCGCCAGCTCGATCGTGCGGCCGTCCGGCTTCGCGTAGTCCAGCGGCACGTCCATGAAGGAGCACTCCCACACCACACCGCCGGGCAGCGGCGACGGCGACTCGCCGCCGCCCTGAGACGTGTTGGGCGGCGGACAGGGGGACCACTCCAGCTTCTGCGAGGCCAGGTCCTCGGCGGTGGCGGTCGGCGAGGCGGTCGAGGCCCCGGTGGGCGTCGAGGACCCCTCCCCGTCGCCGTCGTCCGAACAGGCGGCCAGCGGCAGCAGGACGGTGGCGGTGGCGGCGAGGGCGGCGGCGCGCAGAGCGGGGGAAGTCCTCATGCCCCCATCGTGCGGCGGGGCGCCGGGGAGCGCGGCCGGGCGCGGTCCATGCGGGTGGCGGCGAGGCCGGTACGGGAGGGGCGGCGGCGGTACGGGCGTGCGGCGGGCTGCCGCCACCCGCATGGAC
>MUNB01000486.1 GCA_002154345.1 Streptomyces griseus | reverse complement strand
GTTCGGGTGGGGGGCTGGGTTCATGCGAGGCACCTCGTGTGGGGGTTCGGCTGCTTCGGATGCGTCCGCCACCCTGGCCCGCCGACGCCCGTTCGACAAGAGGTGCAACCGGAGTTGCACCCTGCGCAACGCGACCGGAGGGTCGCGATCAGGCGCCCGTCTGGATGTCTCCCCTGGTCGAGGAGGCGATGGCGTCGCCGTGCGCGAAATCGCCGGGTGGAATACCCGGGTGGTGCCCCTCCCGGTCGGGGGCGATGCCGGCCGCCGGGCCGAGCGCGAGCCGGGAGACGATCCGGTAGCGGTCGCCCCGGTAGAGCGAGTGGACGTACTCCACCGGACGGCCCGTGGTGTCGGAGGTCAGCCGCTCGAAGAGCAGCGCCGGCGAGAGCTCCGGGACGTCGAGCAGCCCGGCCTCGGCGCGGGTGACGACGGTGGGCTCGATCGCCTGGACCGCCTCGTGGACGTGCACGCCGTGGGTGACGCGCAGATGCTCGTACAGATCGCCGCTCTCCAGCTCCTGCGCGCTGAGCCCCGGCACCAGCTCGGCCCGGATGTGCAGATGCTCGATGGCCATCGGCGCCCCGTCGACCAGCCGCAGCCGCGCCACGTAGACGATCTCGGCGGCCGGTGACATCCGCAGCTTGCGGCCGACCCGGGCCCCCGCCTGGAGCGTGGTGAACTCCAGCAGCCGGCTCGACCAGGCGCCCGACGCCTGCGGCACGGTCAGCGCCCGGTCCCCGGCGACCAGCTCCTGGGTGATCTTGGCGGGGGCGACGAACATGCCCCGGCCGTGCTCGCGCACCAGGAGTCCGGCGGCGACCAGCTCATCGACCGCCGCGCGCACGGTGGGCCGGGACACGCCGAGCAGCGTGCACAGGGCGCGCTCCGAGGGGATGGCGTCGCCGGGGCTGCGCGACTCGATCAGCTCCAGCACGGCATCACGGGTCCGCTCCCGTTTGAGCACCGTTCCCGGCACATCCGCGTCCATGACCTTCCCTCCCGACGGCTGAATCTTTCTTACCAGTTGACCATCTCGCCACCGCAACTGGCCTCCTGGTCAGGTGAAGTGTAGCGCTCACCCTGACCAGATCAGCCGCTGCCGTTACGGCTAGATCACCAATTCCCCGTTGTACACAGGGGGTTGACGGTCTCATTGGTCTATGCCACCTTCATCCACCACCGGCAGGCGAGCTGTCCAGTGCGCCCCACTGGTCAGGTGGTCAGGCCTCGTCAGGTCCGTCCGATCCGTATCTCTTCCGAGGTGAACCGTGAAGTACCGCTTGCTCGCCGGTGGGTCCGTGCTCGTCCTGACCGCCGTACTCAGTGCCTGTAGTTCGTCGTCCGGACCGGACTCCGGCAACGGGGACGGCCGGACGACGGTGGACGTCTGGCTGATGCGCGACAGCGTCTCGGACGCGTTCCAGAAGGAGTTCACCGCGGACTTCGAGAAGCGCCATCCGACGATCGACGTGAAGGTCCAGGTCCAGGAATGGGACGGGATCGGCCAGAAGATCACCGCCGCCCTGGCGAGCAACGACGCCCCGGACGTCATCGAGGCGGGCAACACCCAGGTGGCGCAGTTCGCCGAGAGCGGCGGGCTGCTCGACCTCAGCGACCGGACCGAGGAGCTGAACGGCGAGCACTGGCTGAGCGGGCTGGCCGAGCCGGGCTCGTACGAGGGCAAGCAGTACGGCATCCCGTACTACGCGGCCAACCGGGTGGTCGTCTACCGCACGGACCTCTTCGAGAAGGCGGGCGTCGACGCCTCGGCGATCAAGACCCGCGAGCAGTGGATCGACGCCACGACCGAGCTCAACAAGGGCGGCACGCAGGGCATCTACCTCCCCGGACAGATGTGGTACGCGCTGGCCGGGTTCATCTGGGACGAGGGCGGCGACCTCGCCACCGAGTCCGGCGGGAAGTGGTCCGGCGCGCTGGACACCCCCGAGGCGCTGCGCGGCATGGCCTTCTACCAGGAGCTCCAGGCGCTCGGCAAGGGCCCCAAGGACTCCGACGAGGACGACCCGCCGCAGACCGAGGTGATGGCCCAGGGGCAGGTGGCCCAGGTCATCCAGACCCCGGGCGGGGCCAAGGTCATCGCGGAGAAGAACCCCGAACTGGCGGGCAAGCTCGCCTTCTTCCCGATCCCGGGCAAGGCCGCGGACACCCCGGGCGCGGTCTTCACCGGCGGCTCCGACCTGGTCGTGCCGGCCGCCGCGGCCCATCCCGACGAGGCGGTCACCTTCATCAAGGAGCTGACCGGGGACACCTGGCAGAAGAAACTCGCCGTCGCCATGAGCTATGTGCCGAACCGGACCACGCTGGCCTCCGCCGTGGCCGACGATCCGGGGGCCGCCGCGATGGCGGTCGGCGCGGCCAACGGGCACGCGACGCCCAACACCCCGGGCTGGGCCGCGGTCGAGGCGGAGAACCCGATCAAGGACTACATGACGGCCGTGCTCACCGGAGGCGATCCGGCGAAGGAGGCGGCGAAGGCCTCGCAGGACATCACCCGGGCCATGAACGCCGGCTCCTGACCCGATCCGCCACCCGAGCAGCACGAAAGGAGGCGCGCCGTGCCGGTCGTCGGCCAACGGACCGCACCCCGCACCCCCCGGCGA
>MUNB01000485.1 GCA_002154345.1 Streptomyces griseus | reverse complement strand
GGTGCGCGCGCACCACATGCCGCGACGTGCGGCCCGCCAGCTCGCGCCGCGCCCCGATCCGTACCCGCTCCTGGTGCCCGACGGTGTGCAGCCCGCCGTCCACGGGTGACTCCATCGCCGCGAGCAGCCGCTCCACCGAGCCCGACGCTTCCATCAGCGAGCGGTACGAACGGGTCGCCGGACGGTCGCCCTCCGCCGGGGCGTCGCCGTCCCGCAACAGCCTCAGCAGCGAGTCGTCCGGCAGCGCGAGGACCTCCTCCAGCGCCCGCACCGCCCGCAGCGACTCGGCCCGCCGGGGGCGGCGCACCCCCTGCTGCCAGTAGCTGAGGCTGGTCACCCCGAGTTTGACGCCCCGGTGCGCCAGATGGTGCTGCACCCGCTGGAGCGGCAGCCCGCGCACGGACAGAGCGGTGCGCAACGCCAGATGGAACGGTCCGGTCCGCAGTACCTGCGCCAGTTCGGTCTCGGTCTGCCGCATGGCGGGCCTCCGGTGAACGTTCACGTGGGGAGTGGCGACACCGGCCCCCGGGGGATGCGGGGGAGCAGGTGACCGGGGCGGGGCCGTTCACATGGACGCCGTGCCGTTCACACCGTGATGTCACCTCGCATTGAAGCGTGTTGACCTGCTCCGGACAACGCCGGATGCTCATCGTCAGCGTCCGGACGCGCTCCTCCGATCCCCACCCCCGCCTTGGGAGGAACGCCATGCGCAACCGAAGAGTCAGGCCCGGAAGGTTCTCGATCCCCGCCCTTCTGGCCGCCCTCCTGCTCGCCGTCCCCGCGGGCACCGCCACCGCGGCCCAGGCGCCGGCCGGAGCCGGCTCCACCGTCGCCGCCGCCCAGCGGCTCGACATCACCATGCAGGCACAGCAGCAGACCAACTGGTGCTGGGCCGCCGCGGGCAACACCATCGCCTCATGGTTCGGCCGCACCTACTCCCAGAACCAGTTCTGCAACGCCTCCTTCAACCGCGGCCAGAACACCCAGTGCCCCAACTGGCAGGCCACGCTCGGCAACGCCCAGACCGGTCTGTCCTGGGCCGGGATCAGCCCCGGCAGTTACGTCACCGGCTGGCTGCGCTACCCGACCGTGCAGGCCGAGATATCCGCCCGGCGCCCCATCGAGACCCGTATCCAGTGGTCGTCCGGCGGCGGCCACATGCATGTCGTCTACGGGTACGACGACGCCAACAGCTGGGTCTACTGGGGCGATCCATGGCCCTCCAGCAACCGCTACAACTGGGCCTCGCACGCCTGGTACGTCAACAACAACGAGTTCTCCTGGACCCACTCGCTCTACCGGATCGGGGCGTGAGGACATGAACTCCACCACCCGTCGCACCGACACCGCCCGGCGCACCAGCATCACCGCCCGGCGCATCGCCGTCGCCACCGCCCTCACCGGCGCCGCCCTGTTCACCGCCGCCGCCCCCGCCCTCGCCGACGACGGCCCGGCGGCAGCGCCGAAGCTCACCGCGGCCACCCTCGAAGCGGCTCACGAGGCCGCGACCGAGCCGGCGACGCTGGACACCCTGTCCCGGTTCTTCGCCCGGGAGTCCGCGGTGAGCAGGGCGGAGGCGGCCCCCCGGATCACGGGGAAGGCGGTCCCCGTCCGTACGCTCTCCGCCGCGTTCGTCGCCGGGAAGCCCGGGGCCGCCCCGAGCACCCTGGACTACCTGGCCACCACCGCCGTCTCCTCCGACGGACAGAAGGCCTCCCTGTGGACCGTCCCCGCCGGAACCGGAACCGGGAGCGGCGGCGACTGGCAGGTGGTGAACATCGCCACCGGCGACGACGAGGCCCGCTACACCGCACAGGGGGCCCGCGCCCTGCCTGGCGGCACCGTGTTCCGCGAACCGCAGATCGACGCCTGGTACGTCCACGACGGCTCCCGGGTTCTCCCGCTCGACGAGGACGCGACGACCGCCGTCGGAGCGAAGGGCACCACGCTCGACGCCTACCGGAACCGGGTGCGGAAGGCCTACGGGGACAAGCTGCCCGGCTCCGCATACGCCCGCTCCGGCAAGGCGGGCGGCTACGGCCCCGAGGCGGCCGGCGGACCCGCACCCGCCCCCGGCCAGGTCCAGGGCCCGGTCGCCGGCCCGGCCGCCGGTCAGGCCCCGGACACCGCCGCCGGCCCCGCGCTCGCCGGAGCGGCGACCGGATCGCCGGACACGGCCCTGACCGCCGTCTCCACCACCGCCGGAGCCGGGGCGCTGCTCGCCCTGGCGCTGTGCGGGGCGGCCGCCGTACGCCGCCGGAGCCGTACCGGGCGATCCCCGGCCACGGACGCCTGAGCGGCGGCGTCACCGGGCCCGCGGGCCCGCGCTCCGGGGTGCGCACACCCCACGGCACCCCGGAGCGCGGCACCGCCCCGGCACCACCCGAGGACGACGCACTGTCACTGCCCGCAAGTAGGGTGTGAGACATGGCAGACCCCTCCAGCTACCGCCCCAAGCCGGGACAGATCCCCGACTCCCCGGGGGTCTACAAATTCCGCGACGAGCACCGCCGGGTGATCTACGTCGGGAAGGCCAAGAACCTGCGCCAGCGCGTGGCCAACTACTTCCAGGACCTGGCGAACCTCCATCCGCGGACGCGCACGATGGTCACCACCGCCGCCTCCGTGGAGTGGACGGTCGTCTCCACCGAGGTCGAGGCGCTCCAGCTGGAGTACTCCTGGATCAAGGAGTTCGACCCCCGGTTCAACGTCAAGTACCGCGACGACAAGAGCTATCCGTATCTCGCGGTCACGCTCAACGAGGACTTCCCCCGCGTCCAGGTCATGCGCGGCGCCAAGAAGAAGGGCGTGCGCTACTTCGGTCCGTACGGCCACGCCTGGGCGATCCGCGAGACCGTCGACCTGATGCTCCGCGTCTTCCCCGTCCGCACCTGCTCCGCCGGGGTGTTCAAGAACGCCGCGCGTACCGGCCGCCCCTGCCTGCTGGGGTACATCGGCAAGTGCTCGGCCCCCTGCGTCGGCCGGGTCACCCCCGAGGAACACCGCGAGCTGGCCGAGGACTTCTGCGACTTCATGGCCGGGCGCACCGGCACCTACATCCGCCGCCTGGAGAAGGACATGATGCAGGCGGCCGAGGAGATGGAGTACGAGCGGGCCGCCCGCCTCCGCGACGACGCCGAGGCCCTCAAGCGGGCCATGGAGAAGAGCGCCGTCGTCCTGGCCGACGCCACCGACGCCGACCTGATCGCCGTCGCCGAGGACGAGCTGGAGGCCGCCCTCCAGATCTTCCACGTACGCGGCGGCCGGGTGCGCGGCCAGCGCGGCTGGGTCACCGACAAGGTGGAGGCGGTCGACACCTCCGGCCTCGTCGAACACGCCCTCCAGCAGCTGTACGGGGAGGAGCGCGGCGACGCCGTCCCCAAGGAGGTCCTGGTCCCGGCCCTGCCCGAGGACACCGAAGCGGTCTCCCAATGGCTCGCCGAGCGCCGTGGCTCCCAGGTCAGCCTGCGCATCCCGCAGCGCGGCGACAAGAAGGACCTCATGGTCACCGTCCAGCGCAACGCCCAGCAGGCGCTCGGGCTGCACAAGACCAAGCGCGCCTCCGACCTGACCACCCGCTCCCGCGCCCTGGAGGAGATCGCCGAGGCGCTCGGCCTGGACACCGCCCCGCTGCGCATCGAGTGCTACGACATCTCCCACCTCCAGGGCGCGGGAGCGGG
>MUNB01000484.1 GCA_002154345.1 Streptomyces griseus | reverse complement strand
AGCCCGGCCAGCAGGATCAGCAGGCCGCCGGCGGCGGTGACGTAGGGCCAGGCGGTGTGGCTGAGGGCGTGGATGGTGGCCGCCGCGTCGCCGGTGGTCCTGGCCGCCTCCTCGTCGAGGGCCGTGCTGTCGGAGCCGCCGGCCCACGCGCTGAGGGCGGCGCCGAGGCCGCTGAGGGCCAGGAGCGCGGCGACGATCCGGCGGCCCGCGCCGCGTACCGCGAAGACGGCGACGAGGGCGGCGAGACCGACGATGGCGAGGGCGGCGGGGACGCCCGTGACGTCCCGGCCGTCGGCGGTCAGCGGCAGGGCGCCGCCGCCGGTGGCCGCCTGGCCCTCGGCCCAGGTCTGCCCGGAGGCGAGCAGGACGACGGTCGCACCGGCCGCGCCGAGGAGCAGACCGGCCGCGAGGGAGCGACGGCTCCCCGCGGAGTCGGGCGCGGCGCCGGACGCGGAGTCGGCGGTTCGGGCACGGGGCTGGGGTACGGGGACGGCACTCACGCCTTCCACTATCCCTTACCGGTTCAGCGGTCGTGGAGCCGGTTGGCCGTATGGACGGCGCGGAGCACGGCGGCCGCCTTGTTGCGGCACTCGGTGTCCTCCGCGACCGGGTCGGAGTCGGCGACGACCCCGGCTCCGGCCTGGACGTACGCGGTGCCGTCGCGGAGCAGGGCGGTGCGGATGGCGATGGCGGTGTCGGAGTCCCCGGCGAAGTCGAGGTAGCCGACGCAGCCCCCGTACAGGCCGCGGCGGCTCGGCTCCAGTTCCTCGATGATCTGCATGGCGCGGGGCTTGGGGGCGCCGGAGAGGGTGCCGGCCGGGAAGCAGGCGGTGAGGACGTCGAAGGCGGTGCGGTCGTCGGTGACGCGGCCGGTGACGGTGGAGACGATGTGCATCACGTGGGAGTAGCGCTCGATCGACATGAAGTCGACGACCTCGACGCTGCCCGGTTCGCAGACCCGGCCCAGGTCGTTGCGGCCGAGGTCGACGAGCATCAGGTGCTCGGCGCGCTCCTTGGGGTCGGCGAGGAGTTCGTCGGCGAGGGCCTGGTCCTCCTGCGGGGTGACGCCCCGGTGCCGCGTCCCGGCGATCGGGTGGACCATGGCCCGGCCGTCCTCGACCTTGACGAGGGCCTCGGGGCTGGAGCCGACGACGTCGAACCCGTCGAAGCGGAAGAGATACATGTACGGGGACGGGTTGGTGGCCCGCAGCACCCGGTAGACGTCCAGGGCGCTCGCCGTGCACGGGGTCTCGAAGCGCTGGGAGGGCACGACCTGGAAGGCCTCGCCGGCCCGGATGCGCTCCTTGATGTCGTCGACGGCCGCCTGGTAGGCCTCGCCGCCCCACAGCGCGGTGTACGGGGGCAGTTCGGACGGGGGCAGGACGGCGGGGGCGTTCTCGACCGGGCGGCGCAGGTCGCGCTCCATCGCGTCGAGGCGGGCGACGGCGTCCGCGTGGGCCTCGTCGACGCCGGTGTCGAGGTCGTTGTGGTTGATCGCGTTGGCGATCAGGAGGACGGTGCCGTTCTGGTGGTCGAGGACGGCGAGGTCCGAGGTGAGGAGCATGGTCAGCTCGGGCAGCTTCAGGTCGTCGCCGCCGTGCTCGCCGATCTTCTCCAGGCGGCGGACGACGTCGTAGCCGAGATAGCCGACCATGCCGCCGGTGAACGGCGGCAGGCCCAGGTCGCTCACCAGGTCGCGCGGGGTGTGCAGGGTCTCGACGGTGGCACGCAGGGCGTCCAGCGGGTCGCCGGTCTCCGGGACGCCGACGGGCGGGGTGCCGAGCCAGTGGGCCTGGCCGTCGCGGGCGGTGAGGGTGGCGTCGCTGCGGACACCGATGAAGGAGTAGCGCGACCAGGTCCGGCCGTTCTCCGCGGACTCCAGCAGGAAGGTGCCGGTGCGCTCGGCGGCGAGCTTGCGGTACAGGCCGACCGGGGTGTCGCCGTCCGCGAGGAGGCGGCGGCTGACGGGGACGACACGGCGGTCGACGGCCAGCTTGCGGAAGGTGTCGAGATCCATGGCCGGTGACCTTACTGGTCGAGGAGGGGGAGGACGTCGGCGTCGAAGCAGGTGCGGTCGCCGGTGTGGCAGGCGGCGCCGGTCTGGTCGACCTTGACCAGGACGGTGTCGGCGTCGCAGTCCAGGGCGACGGACTTCACCTGCTGGACGTGACCGGAGGTGTCGCCCTTGACCCAGTACTCCTGGCGGCTGCGCGACCAGTAGGTGCAGCGGCCCGTGGTGAGGGTGCGGTGCAGCGCCTCGTCGTCCATCCAGCCGAGCATCAGCACCTCGCCGGTGTCGTACTGCTGGGCGATGGCCGGGACCAGGCCGTCGGCGCCGCGCTTGAGGCGGGCGGCGATGGCCGGGTCGAGGCTGCTGGCGGGTGGCGTGGCGCCGGGCGTGCTGGTCATGGGCCCATTGTGCCGTGGTCGCGAGGGCTTTCCGGGCGGACGTCCACTGGGCGGACCCCGGGCGGCGGTCGTACGCTGGCGGGCATGTCGACCCATGCGAAGCGTGAACGTCTTCTGCTCGCCGATCTGTTGGAAGCGGCCGGTCCCGAGGCCCCGACGCTGTGCGACGGCTGGAAGACCCGCGATCTGGCCGCCCATGTGGTGGTCCGCGAACGCCGCGCGGACGCGGCGGGCGGGCTGCTGGTGAGTGCGTTGAAGGCCCGGCTGGAGCGGGTGCAGGCGGAGTTCGCGGCGAAGCCGTACGAGGAACTGATCCAGCTGATCCGCACCGGCCCGCCCCGGTTCTCCCCGATGTCCCTCAAGCAGATCGACGAGGCGGCGAACACCGTCGAGTTCTTCGTCCACACGGAGGACGTGCGCCGGGCCCAGCCGGAGTGGTCGCGCCGTGAGCTGGACCCGGTCTTCACCGATGTGCTGTGGTCCCGGACCGAGAAGACGGCCCGGCTGCTGGGCCGCCGGTCCCCGGTGGGGCTGGTGCTGCGCCGCCCGGACGGCCAGACGGCGGTGGCGCACAGGGGGACGCCGGTGGTGACGGTGACCGGGGAGCCCGCCGAGCTGCTGCTGTACGCGTTCGGCCGGCAGGACGCGGCGGACGTCGAGGTGGAGGGCGACCAGGCGGCGGTGGAGCGGCTGAGGTCGGCCGAGCTGGGGATGTAGCCCCTGTAGCCCCCGGGCCCGGCCGCACAGGTCGGGACGTGTCCGGTCGGGACGGGTCCGGTCGGGGCCGGTCCGCTTGGAGCCCGTCCGGTCAGCGGGGCAGTTCGGCGCGGCGGAGCGTGGTGACGGCCAGGCCCATCACACCGCCCGCCGCGCACACGGCCGCGCTGACCGCGAAGACCGGCCCGGTGCCCCAGAGGGCGACGGCGGCCCCGGTGACGGGGTAGCTCAGCGGGGCGATGGCGTAGGTGAAGAACGTCGATACGGAGGTGACCCGGCCCAGGTACGCCGGGTCGGCGGCGGTCTGGACGAGGGCTCCGCACAGCGCCCCGGCCAGCCCGGCCGTGAGGCCGACGAACGCGGCGATCGCGGCGGCGAGGGCCACCGAGGGCACCTGCGCCAGGGCGGCGATTCCGGTGGCGCCGACGAGGGCCATCAGGCACATCACCGTCCCGGCGCGCGGCACCCGGCCCCGGACGGCGAGGACGAGGGCGGACCCGGCCGCTCCGCCGGCGAATCCGGCGACGATCCAGCCCATGCCGGCCGCGCCCCAGCCGCGCTGCTCGGAGAGCAGGATGAGGCCGAGGTTGAGCGGGCCGACGAAGCCGAGCTCGCTGAGGGCGATGACGAGCATGAGCGGGCCGAGCAGCGGGTGGCGGCGGATGTACCGGAGCCCGTCGACGAGGTCGTGCCAGGCGTTGGGGGCCTTCTCGGCGGCCGGCGCCTCACCGGAGGTCTCCGTGGGCTCGGGCAGTGGTCTGATCCGCAGCCGCAGGAGCAGCGGCAGGGACAGAGCGAAGAGCACCCCGGCGGCGGCGAAGGCGAGCGCGGGTCCGCCGGTGGCCACGGCGACCCCGCCCAGCGGCGCGCCGATGATCGAGGAGCCGCGCGCGGCCAGTGCGCGCAGGCCCTGGATCCGGGCGAGCTGGCCCGGGCCGCTGATCCGGGGCGGCAGCGCTCCGACGGCGGGCAGGAACAGGGCGTCGACCGCGCCGAAGAGCAGGGCGACGGCCACCAGGACGCCCACGGTGGGCGCGGTGAGGACCAGGACGGCGGCGAGCGAGAGCACCAGGAGCGCGCGGGCGGCATCGCTGCCGATGACGACGCGGCGGGGGCCGAGCCGGTCGGCGAGCACTCCCCCGCCGAGCATCAGGAGGGCCCGGGGCAGGGAGCCGGCGGCGAGCACCAGGCCGGTGCCGGAGGCGCTGCCGGTGCGGGCGGCGGCCCAGGCGAGGGCCATGAAGTAGACGCTGTCGCCGATCATCGACGCGGTGTACGCGCCGAGCCAGCGCAGGACGTTCGGGTCGCGGTGCGCGGGCCGTACGGGAACTTCGGTCACCGGGGCGCTCAAGTCGGTGTCCTTCCGGGGCGGCGAATCTCAGGCGTGGAACGGGAATCCGTACAGGTGCAGGGCGACGTTCTCGCGGCCTTCGCTCTCGCCGGCCTCCTCGCGGGCTTGGCCCGCGTTCTCGTAGCGGCGGACGAGTTCGTGCATCTCCTCGCTGAGCGCGGCCAGTTCCCCGGCGGTGAGCCGGGCCAGATACTCGGAACGGAAGGCGGCACCCCGCCACTCGGCCGACCAGCTCTGGTAGGCGTCGAGGAAGCTCCGGTACAGCTCGATGTGCTGGTCGAAGGAGAGACGGCCCACGGCGGCGTAGGTCGCGCTCTTCTCGGGGGCGTCGTTGAAGTCCTCGTCCCGGAAGCTGAATCCCTGGGAGGAGGGCTGCCACCAGCGCTCGCGGCCGTCGGTGCTCTCGGTCTCGGCCGGTTCGATCATGCCGTGGTCGGCCAGCTTCCGCAGGTGGTAACTGACCAGCGAGACAGCCTCGTCGACCTGTTCGGCCAGTTGGGAGGCGGTAGCCCGGCGGGCGATGAACAGGGCGCGGTAGAGCCTCATGCGCAGCGGGTGGCCGAACACCTTGAGCGTGGCGAGGTCGGAGACGCGACGGGTTTCCTTGCTTGGCATAACGATCACGATAGATGCACAGCTTTTGTTGCGCAATATTTGTTGCGCAATAAAAGCTGCGCGTCGCTTCGCCGGGCCGGGGAGCCTCTGCTCACCCCCCGAGCAGCCGCCGCCCCGCCAAGGCCAACGAGACCTCCACCGCGTCCCGGGGCCGGGTCAGACAGCGGCCGGTGAGCTGTTCGAAGCGGCGGAGGCGGTTGAGGACGGTGTTGCGGTGGCAGTAGAGCCGCGCACCCGCCCGCTGCGCGGAGCCGTCCGCGTCCAGCCAGGCGGTGAGGGTCTCCACGATGACGTCGCGGTCGGCGGGGTCCAGCCGGTCCAGCGGGCCCAGCACCCGGTCGGCGAGCGCTCCGGCGAGCGCCGGGGAGGAGACGACCAGGGCGTCCGGGAGGTGCTCGTCGAGCAGGACGGTGCCGCCGGACGCGGGGCAGGCGCGCAGCGCGGTCTCCGCCAGCCGGCGGGCGTCGCCGAGCGCGGCCAGGCCCTCGACGGCGGAGCCGATCCCGGCCCGGGCGCCGGGCGGTACGTCCAGCGCGGCGGCCAGCTCGCTCAGTTCACCGGGCGCGCCCGCCAGCGGCAGGATCGCGAACTCGGCGTCCTGGCCCGGATGCCAGAGCACCACCGCCTCCGGGGCGGCGGGCAGCGTCAGCGCGGGACGGGCGGCGGACCCGGGCCCGCGCGGGTCGGTGGCCACCGCGAGCACGGCGTACCGGCCCTGTTCCGGCAGCCCCAGCATCACGGCCGCATCGGCGAGGTCCGCGATCCTGGCGGTGCCGTCCAGCAGGGCGGCGACCATGAGGCGCTGCCGGTTCTCGCGCCGCCAGGTCAGCCGCCGCTCGGCCTGCCGGTAGGCGTCCGCGACGATCCCGCAGTGCTCGTCGACGAAGTTCCACACATCGGCGGCGACATGGACGAGCAGCCGTACGTCGTCGGGGTCGCGCCGGGCGGTCTCGTCCACGAGGTCCTGCCAGACCATCGCGCCGCCCATCCGGAAGGCGTGCAGGACGGCGTCGAGCGGTACGCCCTGCTCGGCGCGGATCTCGCCGATCCAGCGGGAGGTGCGGTGGGCGGACTCGCGGAACTCCCGGGGCTGGATCAGCGAGCCCACGTTGTGCCGCAGCGAGTGGTGGACCTCCTGCCAGACCTCGGCCCGGTCGGACTCGATCGCCGCCCGGTAGCCGGGCTCCTGGGCGTACAGGGCCTCGACGAGCCGGTCGGTGAGGGCCGGCAGCGAGGCGACGAGGACCCGGGCGGCCCGGTGCAGCACCTCCACGGCCTCGCGGTCGGCCAGCGAACGGAAGCGGTGCGGCAACGGTGCTGTCGGGGGCGGGCCGGTCAGGGCCCCGATCCGCGGACGTACGACCTGTGGCATGGCGGCCTCCACCGGGATACGGCCGGCCGCGCGCGCGGCGGGCCCGGCGCACCGGCCCGGGCGGGGCGCGAGCGCGGCGACACGATCCTGACGCCCGCAGAATGACATACCGCCCAGTCGGTACCTAGGGGTCTGCGCGGAACTCGTCATCACGGTCTCGCAACCTCCCGGCCACTTGGGGCGTCAGGGGCTCAGCAGCCGGGCCAGTTCGGTACGGGAGCGGATGCCGAGGGCGGCGAAGACGTTACGGAGGTGGTGGTCGACCGTACGCGGGCTGAGCGACAGCCGCAGCGCCACTTCGCGGTTGGTGGCGCCCTCGGCGACGCAGCGGGCGATGCGCTGCTGCTGGGGGGTGAGCGCCGCCAGCGGTTCGCCCGGCGCGTCCCGCCGTTCCGCGACCGGCTCCCCCGCCGCCCGCAGCTCCCCGGCCGCCCTTTCCGCCCAGGCGCGGGCCGAGCAGCGCTGGAAGGCGACCAGGGCGTCGCGCAGCGGGCCGCGGGCCTCGCGGGTACGCCGACGGCGGCGCAGCCACTGTCCGTACAGCAGCTGGGTGCGGGCCCGTTCGAAGTCGCCGCCGGCCCGGCCGTGGTGGTCCAGGGCCTCGGCGTAACGGGCGTCGGCCGCGTCGGCGGGGGCCAGCAGAGCCCGGCAGCGGGCGAGTTGGGCGGGCGCGCCCGGGTCGGCGGTCCGGGCGGTCCAGGACGCGAACTCGTCGACGGCGGCGTGGAGTTCGCCGGACTCCTCGGGCAGCCGGCCGGCCAGCACGGCGGCCTCGACCCAGCAGGGCACGGCGAGCGTCCGGACGGCGAAGTGGCCCCGGCCCGGGCCGGTCCCGACCAGCGGGGCCAGCCGGGCGGCCGCCTCGCCGGGCCGTCCGGAGGCGAGGTCCGCGCGGGCCCGGGCCCAGGTGGCGAGGGTGCCGGCCTGGGCCAGCCCGTGCGGCCCCGCCCCGGCCAGCGCGGCCTCGGCATGCGCGGCGCACGCCTCGGCGGGCCCTTCCACGGAGGCGGCGAGGGCGAGCACGGCGTGCAGATGGGCGGAGCTGTTGGGCTGCCCCGTACGGCGGGCGGCGTGCAGCCCCTCCAGCGCGTGGGCCCGCGCACCGGCGTGCCGCCCGGCCCGCAGTTCGGCGTAGGCGAGGTGTTCGAGAGCCTGCGGCAGCAGTGCGTCGGGCCCTCTGGTCCGTACGGCGGCGAGCGCACGGGCCCCCGCGCGGCAGGCGGCGGCGACGTCCCCGAGGACCAGCGCCGCGACCCCGGACCGCAGCAGCGCGGCCGGGGCGCCGGGGTCACCGGCCGGGTCGAGGCAGGGGCGGAGCAGGGCGTGGCCCTTGGCCGTACGCCCTTCGAGTACGGCGCACATGCCGGCCCGGTAGTGCTCCAGGTCCGGGTCCACCGGGCTGCGGGCGAGACGGTTCATGGCGTCGAGGTAGCCGAGCGCGTCCCCCGCCGCCCAGGCGGCCTCGGCCGCGCCGAGGAGGGCGTCGAGGGCCCGGCGGGGATCGTGCGGCGCGAGCAGCCCGGCCGAGGCGAGCAACGCTTCGTGGGCGTCGGCCGCGGGCCCGGAGCGCAGGGCGAGCATGCCGTGCACGTAGGGCGCGAGACCCTGCCCGGGATCGCCGCCCGGGCCCGCCGCGCCGACCGTACGCGGTCCGGCCCTGGCCAGCAGGGCACGCGCCAGGCACGGGTCGCCCGCCAGCCCCGCCTGCTCGGCCGCCCCGGCGAACCGGGCCGCGCGCGACGCCGGTTCGGTGGAGAGCTGGGCGGCACGGGCGAGGGCGGCGGAGCGTTCGGCGTGCGGGAAGGGGGCGACGGCGGCCGCTTCGATCCGGGCGGCCAGCACGGCGTCCGGCCCGGGCGCGGCACAGGCCCGCTGCACCAGGGCGGCCAGCGGGACGGGCGAGGCAGGGGCGGTGCCTGGCGGAGGCGCGGCCGACGGAGGCGCGGGGGCGGCCTCCGTCAGCAGGGTGGCGAGCAGCTCGTGGGCGGCGCGGCGGTGGGGCCAGGGGGCGTGGTGGAGTACGGCGCGGGCGACGAGGCGGTGGGTGAAGTGGACGCGACTGCCTGCCCGTTGAAGGATGGAGCCGGTGACGCTCGTACCGAACAGGGCCCGGTCCAGGAAGGTGCGGGGCAGTCCGCTGCGGGTGCCCGCGCGCAGCAGGAGCAGGGCGTCCGCACCGGCGCCGTCCGGCTCGTGCTCCTGGGCCGCTGCGGCGAGCAGGAGCAGGGCGCGGGTCCGGTCCGGGAGGCCGTCGAGGCGTTCGGCATGGGCGGCCAGCACCGCTTCGCCGCCGGGCAGAGGGAAGGGCAGCGGGGTGCGGCCGGCGAGCTGGTCCGGGGTGAGGCGGCCGGCGAGTCCGGCGAGCAGGCGGGGGTTTCCGGCCGCCTCACGGAGGAGTTCGGCGCGGACGACCGGGTCCAGCCCTTCCGTACCGGAGGTCAGCCGGTCCAGGAGCGCCCCGGCGGCGCCTTCGTCCAGGGGCGCCGGCTGCAGCGTGGGCAGTCCGGCGAAGGCGGTGCTGTCGGTGGCCGTGAGCAGGACGAGGATCCGGCTGCCCGGGCCCAGCCCGCGGGCCACGAGAGCGAGGGCCTCCCGGGACGCCGGATCCCAGGCGTGCGCGTCGTCCACACAGACCAACAGGGGCCGCCCGACGCTGAGTTCCCGCAACCGGCCGAGCAGCGCGTCGGGGCTGATGACCGGGGGCCGCGCGGAGGATGGCAGACCGGTGACGGCGGGCCCGGCGGCGGACGGACCACGCGGATCCGCGCCGGGCGGCGCGGCGGGCGACGGGCCGGCGGCAGCACGCCCCGCGGCAAGCGGCCCGAGCGGGTCGGAGCCGGCCGCCACCGACCCGAGCAGCGCGCCCACTCCGCCCCCGGGCACCGCGCGCATCGCCCCGGTGGCCGTGGCGTACAGCACCGGCCCCCGGTCCCGGTGCGCCTCCGCGGCCGCGCGCAGCAGTGCCGTACGGCCGAGGCCGGGTGGTGCGGCCAGGACGAGCGCGCCGCCGTCTCCGCGCCGCAACAGCTCCAACAGGCCTTCCAGAGTGGCGAGTTCGGCATCCCGGCCGTACAGCCGGAGCGGACTGCGCACGGTCGTCGATGAGGTCACATCGGCACCGTACGTTCGCCTCGGCGAGGGAGGAAGCGCCGTGTCCGGGTCCCGCGCGGGGACGGGCCGGTGCGGTGCGGGCTCCCAGACGGAGGCCTGCCGCGTTGTGCCGGAGCACAGCGCGGCAGGGTCCGGAGCGCCGGATCTACGCGGTGTGCGGGCAGTTGCCCCGGTACTCCGCGATGGTCAGGCTCGGCTGCGGGAGCGGGCAGAGGAACTGCTCGTAGCGGGTGTCGTTGTCGATGAATCGCTTCAGCCAGGAAATGCTGTACTTCGCGATCGTCGTGTTGGAGGTGTTCGGCGTGAAGTGCGAGGCTCCGCGCAGCTCCAGGTAGGCCTTGTCCA
>MUNB01000483.1 GCA_002154345.1 Streptomyces griseus | reverse complement strand
GTGGTGAACAGCGCCGTGCCGGCGGGGCCCGTCCCGGCCGGCGCGGTGGCGAAGAGGCCGAGGAGAGCGGCGACCCAGCGCCACGGGGTGGCCGCGAAGACCTGCCCCGAGGGCCGGAAGCCGTCTCCCGTGTCGGCGGAGAACCGGCAGCGGGCCCCGGCCGTGACCTCGATACGCAACCGGGCCCGGCCGCCGGGCGAGGCGCGGGCTTCGGCCGCGTCGCGTTCGCTCTCCGCGGCGCCCTCGGCGTACCGGTGCACGAGCCGGGGCGTCCCGTCCGCCCCGGCCTCCAGACCGATCCAGCAGAAGGCGTCCCCGAGCACGGCCAGGCCCGCCTTGGCGCCCGGCTCGTCGCTGTGCAGTTCGAGGTCCACCTCGACGGTGAACTCCTCGGCGGGCATGCGCTGGACCAGGACGTTGGGCAGCAGCCGCAGGTCGTGCGCGTCCGGTGTGCGGAGGCAGCTGAGCCGCAGCCCGTCGGCAGCGTGCTCGTACTGCTCGGTCCACGCGTCGGGGCAGGGGTTGGCCGTCCACTGCCACTGCTTGCCGTGGGCGCCGCCGGGGAAGTCGTCGTCCACGGCGGGCGCTGCCACGGGCTGTTCGGGGGCGGCCGGTTTGCGGTGCGTGGCGACGGGTTCGCCCGCGTCGCCGATGACGGGCCAGCCCTCCGCGTCCCAGTGCATGGGCTGGAGGTGGACGACCCGCCCGTACGCGCCGCGTGCCTGGAAGTGCAGGAACCAGTCCTCGCCGGCGGCGGTCCGCACCCAGCCGCCCTGGTGCGGGCCGTTGACGTCGGTGCGCCCCTGGGACAGCACGACGCGTTCCTCGTACGGGCCGGAGAAGTCCCGCGACCGGAACGCGCCCTGCCAGCCCGTCGCCACCCCGCCCGCTGGGGCGAAGATCCAGAAGTACCCGTCGTGGCGGTGGAGTTTGGGGCCCTCCAGGGTGAACCAGCCGGGTATCCGGTCGGCGTCGATCAGGGTCCGGCCCTCGTCGAGGAGTGCGCGTCCGTCCGCGCTCATACGGTGTCCGGTGAGCCGGTTCTTGATCCCGGAGCGGGACTTGGCCCAGGCGTGGACGAGATAGGCCTCGCCGGTCTCCTCGTCCCACAGGGGGCAGGCGTCGATGTACCCGCGGCCGGGCTTGAGCAGGTGCGGGGCGCTCCACGGTCCGTCGATGTGCTCGGCGTTGATCTGCTGGACGCCGTGGTCGGGGTCGCCCCAGAAGATCCAGAACCGGCCGTCATGGTGGCGCAGGGAGGGCGCCCACACCCCGGCGTCGTGGCGCGGCCGGGCGAAGTCGGCGGCGGGCTCGACGCGGTCCAGGGCGTGCCCGACGAGCGTCCAGTTGACCAGGTCGCGGGAGTGCAGGAGCGGCAGCCCCGGGGCCCGGCCGAAGCTGGACGCGGTGAGGTAGTGGTCCGCACCGACGCGCACGACGTCCGGGTCGGACCAGTCGGCGTTCAGCACGGGGTTGCGGTACGTGCCGTTCCCGAGGTCGGCGGTCCAGGGCCGGTTCACGGGGTCACCGCCTGTCGGACGTACCCGGCGGCGGCCTCGCGGTCCAGCCTGCCGTCCGCGACGACGGTGACGATCCGGCGTACGACGGTGGCCCCGGCGGGCACGGGCAGCCGTTCGTCCGCCGCGAGGGAGGAGCCGACGCCCGGGTACTCCGCCGTCCGCACGAACCACGGATCGCGCCGGGTCTCCTCGTCCGCCCCGGCGAAGACGAGGGTCCAGCCGTCCCCGGCGAGGGCGAGCCAGTCGGCGGCCCGGCCGTGCACCGCCTCCTCGCCCGCACGGTCGGCGGTGAACACGTACGGCGGCGCGGCCTCCTTGGGGGCACGCCAGAAGAACCCGCCGTAACCGGCCCCGGGGCGGCCGTTGGTCGCGGGGCTGCCGACGGAGAGGTCGTCGGCCGAGCGGTTGGTGAGCGCGAAGGAGAGGTCCAACGCCCATGCGGTGGGAGAGAGTTCGAGCGCGTTCACCGTGCGGCGCTCCCGCAGGAGTTCGACGCCGTCCGCCTCCCAGGCGAGCGACTGCGCGAACCCGCCGGGGCCGTGCCGCTCCAGGCCGAGGCAGCGCTGGACGCCGTGGTTGTCGAGCGCGGTGGGCCCCTGCCCCCGGACGTAGGTGCGCCCGCCCCAGAAGTTGCGGCCGGACACGTCGGGCACGGCGATGGAGACGCCCAGGTGGTGCGGGTGGTCGGCGGGGCGCTCCTGGGTGACGGTGCGGCCGGCGAGCGTGCTGACGGGGTGCAGGCGCGGGCGGTTGTCCGCCGCGGCCCCGTAACCGTAGTGGGCGACCGTACGTCCGGCGCAGTCGAGGAGTACGGGCCCCGCGGACGAGGCCGTCGCGGACGAGGCCGTCGCGGACGATGCCGTCGCGGACGAGGCCGTGGCGGGTCGGTTCATGAGGCCGCCACCTCGCTGCTGCGGGCCCAGGCGACGCCCAGCTCCGAGAAGAGGGCGAGGGATTCGGCCCCGGCGGCGACCAGGCCGTCGATGCCGTGGACCGTACGCCGCGCGCCTCCGCCGGGGGCGTCGTACCGGACCTCCCAGGCGTCGGCGGGCAGGGCGACGGGCTCGGGGGCCGTGCGCACGGCCTCGACGACCCGCATGAACGCTCCGGTGCGCTCCGGCGGCACCAGGAGCGGCGTGCCCCGCTCCAGATGGTCGACCAGGTTCTCCAGGAGGTCGGTCCGGCCGTGGACGCTCTCCTCGGGGCCGTGGCCGGCACGCTGGACCAGGACGCGGTCCTGCTTGTACCAGAAGGTGATCCGGCCCCGGTCGCCGTGTACGATCACATAGGGCTCCCCGGCCCGTTCCGCGCAGAGGGTGGCGGCGACGGTGACGGGCAGGCCGCCGGTGGTGGTGATCCGGACGCAGCTGGTGTCGTCCGCCTCGATGTCATGGGCCCGGAACAGCTCGGTCTCGACGGACAGGACGTCCTCGGCCGTGCCCCGGTCCGCGAGTTCGAGCGCGGTGGCCACCGCGTGCGCCAGCGGATTGGTGAGCACGCCGTCGACCACGTCGGTGGAGCCGATCCTGCGCCGCCCGGACCAGGGCGCCCGGCGGAAGTAGGCGTCGTCGCGGACCCAGGCCCCGGCGGCGCCGATCCCGGTGAGCGTTCCGATCGCCCCGCTGCGGACCAGCTCCTGGATCGCGGGCACGGCGTGCGAACCGAACGACTGGAAGCCCACCTGACAGGCGGTGCCCGCCCGCCGTACCCCGTCGGCCATCCGGGCGTACGCGGCCCAGCTCGCGGCGGGCGGCTTCTCCAGCAGGAGGTGGACGCCCCGGGACGCGGCGGTCAGGGCCAGGTCGGTGTGGGTCGGGATGGGCGTGCAGACGACGGCGGCACGGGCACCGGTGGAGTCGAGGAGCGCCCCGAAGTCGGCGGACTGCTCGGGCCGGTCGTCGCCCTGGAGGCCGAAGGCCGCCAGTTCGTCGGTGGTCAGCGGCTCCAGCTCGCAGATCCCGGCCAGCCGTACGCGGCCCTGGTGCTGGAGCCGGCGGAGGTTGGCCAGGTGCCAGCGGCCGTGGCCCCGGGCGCCGGCCAGCACGACGGGGAGCGGCGCGGCGTCGGGGGCCACGGCCGCTGGCACC
>MUNB01000482.1 GCA_002154345.1 Streptomyces griseus | reverse complement strand
GGCTGTCCTTGTCCTGGCCGGCCGGGAAGCCGCAGCGCGGGCAGTCCCAGATGTCCGGCACCTGCGCGTCATGGGCGAAGCTCGGCTGCGTCTCGTGCCCGTTCGAGCACCAGAAGGAGATGCGGGCGCGCGGCGCGGACTCGCCCCGCTCCGCCTCCCCCATCGGCCCCGCTCCGACCCGGCTTCCCCGGATCGCGTTGCCACTTGCCACGGTCGTAACTCCCTGCGTGAGTCGAGCGATGCCCCAGTCTACGTAAGGCCCAACGCGCGTCCAGTGGAAGGAGTTACACCGTCACCGGCAGGCGCGGACGACGGTCAGCTGTCCAGCTTGACGAGCAGACCGAGCACCACGACGCACGCGAACCAGACCAGACCGACCACGACGGTGATGCGGTCGAGGTTACGTTCCGCGACGGAGGAGCCACCGACGGAGGACTGCATTCCGCCACCGAACATGTCGGAGAGGCCGCCGCCCTTGCCCTTGTGCATGAGCACCAGCAGCATCAGCAGCAGGCTGAAGACGATCAGAGCGATCTGGAACGCCAAAACCACGGCTGGTCCCTACTTTCCGGAATTCTTGACTACTGCCTGTACGTACAGCGGGGGCCGCAGGGGTGGTGACCCCCTCGGCCCCCGCAAGGGTACGACGGATCGGCGCTACCGCATACTCACTGGTCGCGGAAGCGGACGATCTTGACGAACTCGTCGGCGTCCAGCGCGGCGCCGCCGATCAGCGCGCCGTCCACGTCGGGCTGCGCCATGATGGCCGCGACGTTGCCGGACTTCACCGAGCCGCCGTACTGGATACGGACGGCGTCGGCCAGCTCCTGCGAGTACAGCTCGGCCAGCCGGCCGCGGATCGCGCCGCAGACCTCCTGGGCGTCCTCGGGGGTGGCGACCTCGCCGGTCCCGATGGCCCAGACCGGCTCGTAGGCGATCACGATGGACTCGGCCTGCTCGGCCGGGACGTCCTTCAGGGCGCCGTCGAGCTGCGCGAGCGTGTAGGAGACCTGGTCACCGGCCTTGCGGATGTCCAGGCCCTCGCCGACGCAGAGGATCGGGGTCAGGCCGTGCTTGTAGGCGGCCTTCACCTTGGCGTTGCAGATCTCGTCGTTCTCGCCGTGGTACTGGCGGCGCTCGCTGTGGCCGACGGCCACGTAGGTGCAGCGCAGCTTGGCGAGCATGGGGCCGGAGATCTCACCGGTGTACGCGCCGGAGTCGTGCGCCGAGATGTCCTGGGCGCCGTACTTGATCTTCAGCTTGTCGCCGTCGACCAGGGTCTGCACGGTGCGCAGGTCGGTGAAGGGCGGCAGGACGGCGACCTCGACGTCCTCGAAGTCCTTGTCGGCCAGGGCGAAGGAGAGCTTCTGGAGGTGGGCGATGGCCTCGAGGTGGTTGAGGTTCATCTTCCAGTTGCCCGCCATCAGCGGGGTGCGGGTGGTCATGAAAGGTCAGTCCTCCAGTGCGGCGAGCCCGGGAAGCGTCTTGCCCTCGAGGTATTCGAGGCTCGCGCCACCACCGGTCGAAATATGTCCGAAAGCATTCTCGTCGAAGCCCAGGATGCGGACGGCCGCGGCGGAGTCGCCACCGCCGACGACGCTGAAGGCCGGGGAGTCGACGAGCGCCTGGGCGACCGCGCGGGTGCCGTCGGCGAAGTCGGGGTGCTCGAAGACGCCCATCGGGCCGTTCCAGAAGACGGTGGCCGCGTCGGCGAGCTTCGAGGCGTAGAGCTTGTTGGTCTCCGGTCCGTTGTCCAGGCCCATCTGGCCGGCCGGCATGGCGTCGGCGGCGACGGTGGTGTGCTCGGCCGGGGCCTTGGTCTTCAGGTCGGGGAAGGCGGGGGCGACCACGACGTCGACGGGCAGGACGAACTCGACGCCCTTCTCCTCGGCGCGCCGCAGGTACTCCCGCACGGCCGGGATCTGGTCCTCCTGGAGCAGCGAGCTGCCGACCTCGTGGCCCTGGGCCTTGAGGAAGGTGTACGCCATGCCGCCGCCGATCAGGATGCGGTCGGCCCGCTCCAGCAGGTGGTCGATCACCCCGAGCTTGTCGGAGACCTTGGCGCCGCCGAGGACGACCGCGTACGGCCGCTTCACATCGGTGGTGAGCTTCTTCAGGACGCCGACCTCGGTGGCGATGAGGTAGCCCGCGTAGTGCGGGAGCCGGGCCGGGAGGTCGAAGACCGAGGCGTGCTTGCGGTGTACGGCGCCGAAGCCGTCGCCCACGTAGACGTCGGCGAGCTCGGCCAGCTGATCGGCGAAGGCGCCGCGCTCGGCGTCGTCCTTGGAGGTCTCGCCGGCGTTGAAGCGGAGGTTCTCGATGACGGCGACCTGGCCGTCGGCGAGGCCGGCGACCGTGGCGCGGGCGGACTCGCCGACCGTGTCGGTGGCGAAGGCGACGTCGGCGCCGAGGAGTTCGCCCAGGCGGGCGGCGGCGGGCGCCAGCGAGAAGGCCGGGTCCGGGGCGCCCTTGGGGCGGCCGAGGTGCGAGGCGACGACGACGCGCGCGCCGGCCTCGGCGAGCTTGGCGACCGTCGGGAGAACGGCGCGGATACGGCCGTCGTCGGTGATCGTGGTGCCGTCCAGCGGCACGTTGAGGTCGGCGCGGACGAATACCCGCTTGCCCGCGACCCCTTCGGCGAGAAGTTCGTCGATCGTCTTCATCTGTTCCGTTTACTCCTTGGAAGGACCGATGAGCATGCTAAGGGGCTCGACCCGCGCGTCGTTGCGCCGGTCGAGCCCCTTCGCTCACATCGATGTGCCTGCCGACCCGAGGATCAGAGCTGCTCGCCGACGAAGACCGTGAGGTCGACGAGGCGGTTGGAGTAGCCCCACTCGTTGTCGTACCAGCCGAGGATCTTCACCGAGTTCCCCTCCTGGACCATGGTCAGGGAGGAGTCGAAGGTGCAGGACGACGGGTCGCCGACGATGTCCGAGGAGACGATCGGGTCCTCGGTGTACGTCAGGAAGCCCTTGAGGGCGCCGTCGTCGGAGGCCTTCTTGAACGCGGCGTTGACCTCGTCCTTGGTGACCTCGCGCTGGAGGGTGACGACCAGGTCGGTGGCGGAGCCGGTCGGGACCGGGACGCGCATCGCGATGCCGTCGAGCTTGCCCTTGAGCTGCGGGAGGACCAGGGCGGTGGCCTTGGCGGCACCGGTGGTGGTCGGGATGATGTTCTCGGCGGCGGCGCGGGCGCGGCGCAGGTCCGAGTGCGGGAAGTCCAGGATCCGCTGGTCGTTGGTGTACGCGTGGACCGTCGTCATCAGGCCCTTGACGATGCCGAAGTTCTCGTCGAGAACCTTGGCCATCGGCGCCACACAGTTGGTGGTGCAGGAGGCGTTGGAGATGACGTTGTGGTTGGCCGCGTCGTACTGGTCCTGGTTGACGCCCATCACGATGGTGATGTCCTCGTCCTTGGCCGGAGCCGAGATGAGGACCTTCTTGGCGCCGCCCGCGATGTGCTTCTCGGCGTCGGCCTTCTTGGTGAAGATGCCGGTCGACTCGATGACGATGTCGACGCCCAGCTCACCCCAGGGGATGTCGGCCGGGTTGCGCTCCGAGAGCACCTTGATGGTGTGACCATCGACGGTGATGGTGTCGGCGGTGTGGCTGACCTCTGCCTTGAGACGACCCAGGATGGTGTCGTACTTCAGCAGGTGGGCCGTGGTCGCAGTGTCACCCAGGTCGTTGACAGCCACGATCTCGATGTCCGCACCCTGCTCGAGCAGCGCGCGGAAGTAGTTGCGACCGATGCGGCCGAAGCCGTTGATGCCTACGCGGATCGTCACGAACCGATCTCCTCGTTAGGTACGCCGGTTTTCGACGCCGGCGAGTTGTATAGGGATGTCCCCGACCGCTTCCGACCCTACCTCTCCACGGGCTCGGGAGTGACATCGAGAGGGGCCCTACGCGCCACCGGATACGGCCGGAGGCCCGTACTCACCAGTAGGTGCACGGGCCTCCGTCACGCCCGCCGGGACGTTGGTCCCGGCGGGTCCGGGACCAACGTCCCGCGCTCGCCGCCGAGTCGGCAGGTCAGCCGACCAGGCCGTCGGCGAGCTCGTCGCTGAGCGTCGACTCGGTGCCGGGGATGCCCAGATCCTGGGCCCGCTTGTCGGCCATCGCCAGCAGTCGGCGGATCCGGCCGGCGACCGCGTCCTTGGTCAGCGGCGGGTCGGCGAGCGCGCCCAGCTCCTCCAGCGATGCCTGCTTGTGCTCCATGCGCAGCCGCCCCGCGGCGGCGAGGTGCTCGGGGACCTCCTCGCCGAGGATCTCCAGCGCCCGCCCGACCCGGGCCCCGGCGGCGACCGCCGCGCGGGCCGAGCGGCGCAGGTTCGCGTCGTCGAAGTTGGCGAGGCGGTTGGCCGTGGCGCGGACCTCGCGCCGCATCCGCCGCTCCTCCCAGGCCAGCACCGCGTCGTGCGCGCCGAGCCGGGTCAGCAGGGCGCCGATCGCGTCGCCGTCGCGGACGACCACCCGGTCCACGCCGCGCACCTCGCGGGCCTTGGCGGCGATGGAGAGCCGGCGGGCCGCCCCGACCAGGGCGAGAGCCGCCTCCGGGCCCGGGCAGGTGACCTCCAGCGAGGAGGAGCGGCCGGGCTCGGTGAGCGAACCGTGGGCGAGGAAGGCTCCGCGCCAGGCGGCCTCGGCGTCGCAGGTGGCCCCCGAGACCACCTGCGGGGGCAGCCCGCGGATCGGGCGGCCGCGGCCGTCCACCAGACCGGTCTGGCGGGCCAGCTGGTCGCCGCCCGCCACCACCCGTACGACATAGCGCGAGCCGCGCCGCAGTCCGCCGGGGGCCATCACGATCAGCTCCGAGCTGTGCCCGAAGATCTCCAGGATGTCGCGCTTGAGGCGGCGGGCGGCGTTGCCGGTGTCCAGCTCCGCCTCGATCACAATCCGGCCGCTCACCAGGTGCAGCCCGCCCGCGAACCGAAGAATCGCCGAGACCTCTGCTTTCCTGCAGCAGGTCCGGGTGACGGGAAGATGAGAGATTTCGTTCTTCACCGCTGGCGTCATCGCCATGGGCCGATCCTTCCATGCATCCGAAAAATACGGTCGTACGCGGCGGCCAACAGCTCCTGATCATGGACCGGAACGCCGTCGGGCGATGCCACCGGCGCCAGCTCGACCGCGGCTCCGAGCCGTTCTGCGGCATCGGCGAGGGACTCACGGTCGGGCACGGCGGCCTCATCGGCCAGCACCACGTCCAAGGCGAGTTTAGGGGCGTGTCGTCCCAAAACCTCCAAATGACGCTGCGGTGAGAAGCCTTCTGTTTCACCGGGCTGGGGCGCGAGGTTCAACGAGAGGACCTTGCGGGCCTTCGTGGTGACCAGTGCGTCGAGCAGTTCCGGCACGAGCAGGTGCGGGATCACGGAGGAGAACCAGGAGCCGGGGCCGAGGACCACCCAGTCGGCGTCCAGGACCGCTTCCACGGCCTCCGGGACGGCCGGCGGGTCGGGCGGGACCACGTGCACGGACTGCACCTCGCCGGGCGTGAGCGCCACCGTGGCCTGGCCGCGCACGGTGACGATCGCGTCGGGCAGGTCGGGGTCGTGGCCCTTGACCAGCGCCTGGAGCTCCAGTGGGACGGCCGACATCGGCAGCACCCGGCCGTGCGCGCCGAGCAGCTTGCCGACCAGGTCGAGCGCCTGGACATGGTCACCGAGCTGTTCCCACAGGGCCACGATCAGCAGATTGCCGACCGCGTGTTCGTGGAGGTCGCCCTTGGACTCGAAGCGGTGCTGGATGACCCGGGACCAGGTGCGGCCCCAGTCGTCGTCGCCGCACAGCGCGGCGAGCGCCTTGCGCAGGTCGCCGGGGGGCAGGACGCCCAGCTCCTCGCGCAGCCGGCCGCTGGAGCCGCCGTCGTCGGCGACGGTGACCACGGCCGTGAGGTCGCCGGTGATCCGGCGCAGCGCCGCCAGGGACGCCGAGAGACCCATGCCGCCGCCGAGCGCGACGACCTTGGGCTGGGCACCGCGCTTGCGGCCGGAGAGCGCCGAGGTGGCGCGGCTCAGGCGCCGCATCCGCAGATTGCGTCCGGTCACTCTCGCCCCATGTCCCGGTGCACGAGGACGGTCTCGACGCCTTCGGCGGCGAGGCGGGCCGAGAGCTTCTCCGACATGGCGACGGAACGGTGCTTGCCGCCGGTACAGCCCACCGCGATGGTGACGTAGCGCTTGCCCTCGCGGCGGTAGCCGGCGGCGATCAGCTGGAGCAGTTCGGTGTACTGGTTGAGGAATTCCTTGGCGCCCGGCTGGTCGAAGACATAGTCGGAGACCTCCGGGTTGACGCCGGTGAAGGGGCGCAGCTCGGGGACCCAGTGCGGGTTGGGCAGGAAGCGGCAGTCGACGACCAGGTCGGCGTCGACCGGCAGGCCGTACTTGTAGCCGAAGGACATCACCGTGGCCCGCAGCTCCGGCTCCGACTCGCCCGCGAACTGGGCGTCCATCTTGGCCCGCAGCTCGTGCACGTTGAGGCTGGAGGTGTCGATGACCAGGTCGGCGTCGCCGCGCAGCTCGCGCAGCAGGTCGCGCTCGGCCGCGATGCCGTCGACGATGCGCCCGTCGCCCTGGAGGGGGTGCGGGCGGCGGACGGACTCGAAGCGGCGCACGAGGGCGTCGTCGGAGGACTCCAGGAAGACGATCCGCCGGGTGACGTGCTTGGCCTCCAGGTCGGCGAGGGATTCGCGGAGGTTGTCGAAGAAGCGCCGGCCGCGCACGTCGACGACGACGGCGATCCGGGCCACGTTGCCCTGCGAGCGGGCGCCGAGCTCCACCATGGTGGGGATCAGCGCGGGCGGCAGGTTGTCGACGACGAACCAGCCGAGGTCCTCCAGACACTTGGCGGCGGTGCTGCGGCCGGCGCCCGACATCCCGGAGATGATCACCAGCTCGGGGATGGCCGCCTCACCCGTCTCGTTCGGGGTGTTCGTACTCACGTCTGCTGCTCCGTCTGCTCGGTCTGCGGTGTTCTGTGCGGTCTCGTGGCTGTTCTCGGTCATGAGCTGCCCCCGTCGTCCTCTTCAATGATCTCTCCTGTGGCCGTGTTCACGGCAGGCGCCGCGGGAGCGGTCGAGGCGAGGGCCGCGGCCACCGATTCCGCCGTCCTTCGCCCTATCCCGGGAACCTCGCAGATCTCGTCGATTGTCGCCTGCCGGAGCTTCTTGACCGAGCCGAAATGCTTGATCAGAGCCTGCTTCCGGGTCTCGCCGAGGCCGGAGACGTCGTCGAGGGGGCTGGAGCGGATGCGCTTGGCGCGTTTGGCGCGCTGGTAGGTGATGGCGAAGCGGTGGGCCTCGTCCCGGACGCGCTGGAGGAGGTAGAGGCCCTCGCTGGAGCGGGGCAGGACCACGGGGTCGTCGTCACCGGGGAGCCAGACCTCTTCGAGGCGCTTGGCGAGTCCGCAGACGGCGATGTCGTCGATGCCCAGCTCGTCCAGGGCGCGCCGGGCGGCGGCGACCTGCGGCTGTCCGCCGTCGACGACGACGAGCTGCGGCGGGTAGGCGAACCGCTTGGGCCGGCCGTCGTCCTCCCGGGGCTCGCCGTCCTCGGCGGCCGGGGCGAGCGCGGGGACGGGGCCCGGAGCGGGTCCGGTG
>MUNB01000481.1 GCA_002154345.1 Streptomyces griseus | reverse complement strand
GTCGTCGCGGGGGCGGTGGTGGGGCTCGGCGAGGCGCTGGGACTCGGGCTCGCGCTCTCCTCGGCGCTCGCGCCGGGCGTCGGCGTGGCGGAGGCGCTCGTGGCGGATGCCGTCGGGGCCTCGGGCGTACGGTCGTCCGCCCCGTCCGAGCAGCCCGCGAGCCCCGTGACCAGCGCGGCCGCCGCCATGGCCGCCACCGCCGGACCCCGCGGTCGTCTTCGTACCTTCGCCGTACCCGCCATGTCCCGCCCCTGCTTCCCGTGCGCCTCGTGCGTCTCGTGGGCACCACGGGGAAATGATCATGTCCGCGCGGTGCGGGCACACCCTATCCGGCGGGGCGGCGGCCCCGGTGGGCCGTCCGGGTCAGCCGTCGGCGCCGGTGAAGTGTTCGCGGACCAGCGACTGGACGACGTTCAGGTCCTGGGCGATGAGGGCGTCGAGCAGGGCGGTGTGCTCGGAGGCGTCCGCCAGCAGGTCGGCCCGGCGGGTGGCCGGGCTGGAGACCAGCGGCCACTGGGAGCGCCGGTGCAGTTCGTCGGCGACGCTCACGAGCTGCTCGTTGCCCGACAGGGCGAGGACCGCGCGGTGGAAAGCCCGGTCCGACTCGGCGTAGGCGGCCCGGTCCCCCACGGCCGCCGCCGTGACCGTGGCCTCCGCGAGCGGGCGCAGCACGCTCCAGCGGTGCGCCGGGACCGTACGCGCCAGGCTCAGCATCACCGGTACCTCGATCAGCGCCCGCACCTCGGCCAGCTCCGCCAGCTCGCGGGGGCCGCGTTCGCTCACCCGGAAGCCGCGGTTCGGCACGACCTCGACGGCGCCCTCGACGGCCAGCCGCTGCATGGCCTCGCGCACCGGCGTGGCGGAGACCCCGAAGCGGGCGCCGAGCGCGGGGGCCGAGTAGACCTGGCCGGGCACCAGCTCGCCGTCGACGAGGGCGGCGCGCAGGGCGTCCAGGATCTGGCCGCGTACCGAGTGGCGCCGGACGACAGGCGGCGCGGGAGGCTCACTGTGGGTGTGCTCACCCCGGGCGTGCTCGGTGCGGGGCTGTTCCGTCCGGGACTGTTCCGTCCGGGACTGTTCCGTCCGGGACTGCGCGGTCCGGGACTGTTCGCCCCGGGCCTGTTCCGGCACCCGGCCCTCCGGAATCCGTCGCTCCGCCGGGGCGTGCGGGAACACTCCGGGGGCGTACGCCGGACGTGCGCCCTCACGCGCGCTGCCCTGCTCCACCCGGACCTCCTCCACCTGCCGCGGACCGACTCGCGTACGCCGGGCCTCCTGTGCACGATAGATGCAGGAGGCTGCAGTTCAAACATCGATGACGTCGGGTAAGGTTAGCCTTACCTGCAAACGATCCCGATTCGGTGGTCCCCTGCATGACCCTCTCCCCGCCGTTCACCGGTACCGCGACGTCCCCCGTGACCGCCGCGTACGCCCGACTGACCGAGGTGTTCCCCGGTCTGCGGGCCGACGTGCTCGACGGCGACGCCGTCGCCCCGTCCGGCGCGGGCTGGGTCGGCGCGGCGGAGCTGGCCGCCGGCGGCCCCGCCGTGGACGCCTTCCTGGCCTGGGACAACGCCCAGGTGCTGCGCGACCACGGCCGGCAGGCCCGCCCGGACGTGGTGGCCAGCTTCGGTCTGCACCGGTACGCCTGGCCCGCCTGTCTGCTGGTGACGATGCCCTGGTTCCTGCAGCGCCGGGTGCCCCGCATCCCGGTCGAGGACGTGGCCTTCCAGCGGGCGCTCGGGCACCTGACCGTGCGGATCCGGGAATTCGCCTGCCTGCCGGACGACCCGGCGGCCTCGCTGCCCGGAGCCCGGGTGGTCGCCGACGAGGCGGCGCTGCGGGCCGAGGTCCTGGCCTCCCTGACCGAGCACCTCGCTCCGGTGCTGGACGGCTTCGGACCGCGCATGCGGCGCGGCAAGCGGGCCCTGTGGGGGATGGCGACGGACGAGATCGTCGAGAGCCTCTGGTACATCGCGCATCTGCTGGGCGAGGAGCGCCGGGCGATGGCCGAGCTGGAGCTGCTGCTCCCCGGCACGACCAAGCCGTACGTCGGCGCCGCCGGCTTCCGTGAGCTGACCGGGCCCGACGGCCGGTCGCTGCCGACCCGGGACCGGGCGAGCTGCTGCCTCTTCTACACCCTGCGCCCCGAGGACACCTGTGTGACCTGCCCGCGTACCTGCGACGCCGACCGGGTGCGCAAGCTGAGGGCAGCTTCCTGATCCACACCGCCCGTCCGGATGACGTGGAATCGAACGCAACTCGGCCCGACCGGGCGGCCGTTCGAGAAGATTCCACCCATCGATAGCCTCTCCCACCCCCATGGCGTGCTCTTGTCCCGAAACCACCGGAGCGGGACGGGAATTCCGTCACGATGGCGCACGAAACGCCCTACGTGACGCAAGGGACCGCGCATGAGACTGACCGACATATCGCTTGACTGGCTGCTTCCGGGCGCCGTACTGCTCGTGGGAGTCATGGCGGCGGTGACGGTGGTCGCACGCGGCAAGCGTGCCGCCGGCAAGGCCGCGGCCGACGACTCCTGGGAACGCAGCGAGGAACGCCGCAGACGCAAGGAAGCGCTGTACGCCACCGCCAGTTACGTCCTGCTGTTCTGCTGCGCGGCGGTCGCCGCCGCGCTCTCCTTCCACGGGCTCGTCGGCTTCGGCCGGCAGAACCTGAATCTCAGCGGAGGCTGGGAGTATCTGGTCCCGTTCGGACTCGACGGCGCCGCGATGTTCTGTTCCGTGCTGGCCGTACGGGAGGCGAGCCACGGAGACGCGGCTCTCGGCTCCCGGCTGCTGGTGTGGACGTTCGCCGGGGCCGCCGCCTGGTTCAACTGGGTGCACGCCCCCCGGGGCATGGACCACGCGGGTGCTCCGCACTTCTTCGCGGGGATGTCGCTCTCGGCCGCGGTGCTCTTCGACCGCGCGCTGAAGCAGACCCGCCGCGCCGCGCTGCGCGAACAGGGCCTGGTGCCCCGTCCGTTGCCGCAGATCCGGATCGTCCGCTGGCTGCGGGCGCCCCGGGAGACCTTCGGCGCCTGGTCGCTGATGCTCCTGGAGGGCGTCCGCACCCTGGACGAGGCGGTGGACGAGGTGCGGGAGGACCGCAGGGAGCGTGAGCAGGACCGGCTGCGCCGACGCGACCAGGAGAAGCTGGACCGGGCCCGGATCAAGGCCCTGAACCGGCAGAACCGGGTCTGGGGGCGCGGCGGCCGGGCCGGGCAGCAGGTGGACGTGCCCGCCCTCACTCCTGCCTCGGGCGGCGCGCCGGCCGTCGCGGAGCCCGCCATAGCAGAGCCGGGTCAGCTGCCTCTGCGACCCCGGCCATCCCTGCAAGCCGTCGGCCCGAAGCAGGCGGCGGACGGTTCGAGCTCGAAGAGCCTGGACGCGCCGAACCAGGGAAGTGACCCGCGGACCGTCGACCTCACCGCGGAGGACGACACCCAGACACTCCCCCGGCTCGACTCGCTGGAACAGAAACTGAAGGATCTGGAACAGCAGTTCGGCTGATCGCGCCTCGCGGCGGAGGGTCCCTCAGGGCCTTCCG
This sequence comes from Streptomyces griseus, assembly GCA_002154345.1. Taxonomy (GTDB): domain Bacteria; phylum Actinomycetota; class Actinomycetes; order Streptomycetales; family Streptomycetaceae; genus Streptomyces; species Streptomyces caviscabies. The sequence goes on along the minus strand of MUNB01000481.1, from coordinate 7,337 downwards.
CCGTGCAGCTCGAACCAGACGACCTTGCCCAGGGCCTGTGCCTCCACGCCCCAGGCGTCGGCCAGGCTCCGGACCAGGATCAGGCCCCTGCCGTGCGTACCGTCGTCGGCGTTCGGTACGTACGGCGCGGGCAGATCCTCCGAGGCGAAGTCCTGTACCTCCACCCGCAGTCGGGCGGTGGTCGCCGTGGCGGTGACCACGGCTCCGTGCCGGGTGTGGATGAGGGCGTTGGTCACCAGCTCGCTCACCAGCAACTCCGCCGCGTCGGTCTGCTCCTGGCCGGAGCGATGTCGGAGGAACTCCCGCAGCTCCCTGCGCACGTCCCCCACCGCCGACCGTTCGGTGTGGCCGACCCTTCGGCGCATCCGGGCCGGCAGCGGCGCCTCACCGGGTCTCCGCCCCCGGGGGCCGCGCCCCTCGACGGCCGTGGTCCTCTTCTGGCGCTTCGTCATTTCCCCCGCCCGCACAGTGAACCGACCTCCTTCACTCAGGCTGTCCGTCGAACAGCCTCACGGGATGCATGCCCCTGTACGCACACGGTCACGCTTGTCGACTCATCAATAAGTGAACGGTCGGGAGCGGCGAGGGGCGCACGGAACATCCCACCCGCGCACGCCATCACCACATAGGCGCAGCTCCGGTTAACGTCCGGCGAATACACCCGAGTTGGCGTTGACGCCCCGACTTCTACGCGCGTCATTATGATGGCATGCGCATCCCCCCACGCATCACCCGGCTCGGCGGCTCGGCCGCCCTCCTGTCCCTTCTCCTCGCCTCGGGCCCGGTCACGGCCCAGGCCGCCACCCCGGCGACGACCTCCACCACCGCCTACTCCGCGAACGCGTTCCGGGCGACGGCGGTGGGCAGCATCTGCTACTCCGCCCTGCCGTCCCAGGCGCACGACACCCTGGACCTGATCGAGCAGGGCGGGCCGTTCCCGTACGAGCAGGACGGCACCGTCTTCCAGAACCGCGAGGGCCTGCTGCCCGATCAGTCCACCGGCTACTACCACGAGTACACGGTCATCACGCCCGGCTCCGACAACCGCGGCGCCCGCCGGATCGTCACCGGCGAGCAGGTGGAGGAGGACTACTACACCGCCGACCACTACGCCTCCTTCGACCTGGTCGACCACGACTGCTGACCCCGCTTCCGAGGGGTGTTCCGCCCGCTCCGGGGGAAGGGAAACCTGAGCCGTCAGGCCACCACGCCTTCCCGAGGAGCTGTGATGCACGACGACCGCACCCTGGTGGAGGGCCGCCTGGAGAGGGCCCTCCACCAGTTCGTCCGCCCGGCCCAGTACGCCGCCCGCGCCCCGCTCGCCCTGTCCGTATGGCACGTTCCGGGCGAGCCGGTGCCGGTGGCGGAGGCCCTCGGGGCGGACTTCGCGCCGTTCACGGCCGGTACGGAGTGGGGGAAGCCCTGGTCCACCAGCTGGTTCCGGCTCCGTGGGGCGGTGCCCGGTCAGTGGTCGGGCCGCCGGGTGGAGGTGGTCGTCGACCCGGGGTTCACCGGTCAGGGTCCTGGCTTCCAGGCGGAAGGCATGCTGTACGACCATCTGGGCGTCCCCCTCAAGGGTGTTCATCCCCGCAACCGGCACCTGACGCTCGGGGCCCCGGCGGCGGGCGGGGAGCCGGTGGACCTGCTGCTGGAGGCGGCGGCCAACCCGGCGGTCCTGGAGCACGGCTTCGCACCGACGCCGCTCGGCGATGTGCTGACCGCGGGCGACCGCCCGCTGTACCGCTTCGCCTCCGCCGACCTCGCGGTCCTGGACGAGGAGGTCTGGCATCTGGTCCTGGACATCGAGGTGCTCTCCGAGCTGATGCACGAGCTGCCCGACGACCGTTCGCGGCGGCACGAGATCCTGCGGGCGCTGGAGTCGATGCTCGACGCGCTGGATCTGCACGACGTCTCCGGCACCGCGACGGCGGGCCGGGCGGCGCTGGCCGAGGTGCTGGCGCGGCCCGCATCGGCGGGCGCGCACCGGATCTCGGCGAGCGGGCACGCGCACATCGACTCGGCCTGGCTGTGGCCGCTGCGCGAGACCGTCCGCAAGGCCTCCCGTACGTTCGCCAATGTCACCGCCCTCGCGCGGGACTACCCGGAGCTGGTCTTCGCCTGCTCGCAGGCCCAGCAGTACGCCTGGGTGAAGGAGCACCAGCCGCACATCTGGGAGCGGATCAAGGAGGCGGTGGCGGCGGGGCAGTGGTCTCCGGTCGGCTCGATGTGGGTGGAGTCGGACGCCAATATGCCGGGCGGCGAGGCGCTGGCCCGCCAACTGGTGCACGGAAAACGCTTCTTCGCCGAGGAGCTGGGCGTGGACACGGAGGAGATCTGGCTGCCGGACTCCTTCGGCTACACCGCCGCCTTCCCCCAACTGGCGAAGCTGGCGGGGGTGAAGTGGTTCCTCACCCAGAAGCTGTCCTGGAACCAGCACAACAGGATGCCGCACCACACCTTCTGGTGGGAGGGCATCGACGGCACCCGGGTCTTCACCCACTTCCCGCCGGTCGACACCTACAACGCGCAGCTCCACGCCCGCGAACTGGCGCACGCGGAGCGCAACTTCGCCGACAAGGGCCGCGCGACGCGCTCACTGGTGCCGTTCGGCTGGGGCGACGGCGGGGGCGGGCCCACCCGCGAGATGCTGGAGCGGGCCCGCCGGCTGCGGGACCTGGAGGGCTCGCCGCGCGTGACGGTCGAGAAGCCCTCGGCGTTCTTCGCGGCGGCCGAGGAGGAGTACGGGGAGCGGGCGCCCGTCTGGTCGGGCGAGCTGTATCTGGAGCTGCACCGGGCGACGTACACCACCCAGGCGAAGACCAAGCAGGGCAACCGACGCAGCGAACATCTGCTGCGCGAGGCCGAGTTGTGGGCGACGGCGGCCGCCCTGCGCTCGCCCGCCTATGCGTACCCGTACGAGCGTCTCGACCGGGTGTGGAAGACGGTGCTGCTGCACCAGTTCCACGACATTCTGCCCGGCTCGTCGATCGCCTGGGTGCACCGCGAGGCCCGCGACACCTATGAAGAGGTGCGCGGCGAGCTGGCGGACGTGGTGGCCGACGCGGTGACCTCGCTGGGCGCGGCCGAGGGCATGGTGGCGCTCAACTCCTCGCCGTACGACCGGGTCGAGGTGATCGAGCTGGACGCGGAGGCGGCCGGGGTGCTGCCGTCCGGGGCGCGGGTCCAGGAGCTGGGCGAGGGCCGGGTGGCGGTGCCGGCACGGAGTCCGGGGCTCGGGGCGGGGCTGCTGGACGGTGCCGCGGTCCCGGAGCATCCGGTGACGGCGGAGGTCTCGGATTCCGGTGACATCGTCCTGGACAACGGGCTGTTGCGGGTCGTGGTGGACGAGGACGGGCTGGTCCCGTCGGTCCAGGATCTGGCCGCCGGGCGTGAGGTGCTGGTCCCCGGCGCCCGCGCCAACCTCCTCCAGCTGCACCCGGACCACCCCAACCACTGGGACGCCTGGGACATCGACCGGCACTACCGCCGCAGCCGCACCGATCTGACCGCCGCCGATTCCGTGTCGCTGGTGGAGGACGGGCCGCTGCGGGCGGCCGTGCGGGTGGTCCGCTCCTTCGGGAAGTCGACCGTGGTGCAGGAGCTGCGGCTCGCGGCGGGGGCCCGGCGGCTCGACATCGACACCGAGGTGGACTGGCAGGAGTCGGAGAAGGTCCTCAAGGCCGCGTTCCCGCTCGACGTCCACGCCGAACGGTCCACCGCCGAGATCCAGTTCGGCCATGTTCACCGGGCGACCCACGACAACACCTCCTGGGACGCCGCCCGTTTCGAGATCTGCGCCCACCGCTGGCTGCGGGTGGCCGAACCGGGCTACGGGGTCGCGCTGCTCAACGACTCGACGTACGGCCACGATGTGACCCGCACCCCGCACCCGGACGGTCTCGGCACCACGGTCCGGCTGACGCTGCTGCGCGCCCCGCACAGCCCGGACCCGCACACCGACGTGGGTGTGCACCGCTTCCGCTACGCGCTCGCGCCCGGCGCGGAGGTGACCGACGCCGTACGGGAGGGCCTGGCGCTGAACCTTCCGCTGCGGGCGGCGGTGGCCCCGGCCGTGCCCGCCCTGGTGTCGACGGGGCATCCGGCGGTCACGGTCGAGTCGGTGAAGCTCGCCGAGGACCGGGGCGGGGACGTGATCGTACGGCTCTACGAGTCGGCGGGCGGCCGGGCGCGGACCCGGCTGACGGTGTCGTTCCCGGTCGCCGATGCCCGGATCACCGATCTGCTGGAGCGGCCGCTGCACCCGGCGGAGACCGACGAGGACGGGCTGGTCCTCGACCTGCGGCCGTTCCAGATCCTGACGGTGCGCCTGACCCCGGCCTGAGCGACCTCAGGGGCGCGGCACGTTACGGAGGTTGGAGCGGGCCATCTGGAGCATCCGGCCCACTCCGCCGTCCAGCACGATCTTGCTGGCGGAGAGCGCGAAGCCGGTGACCATGTCGGCGCTGATCTTCGGCGGGATGGAGAGCGCGTTCGGATCGGTGACGACGTCGACGAGCGCGGGGCCCTTGTGCTTGAACGCGTCCTTGAGCGCGCCCTGCAATTGCTTGGGCTTCTCCACGCGTACGCCGTAGGCGCCGGCCGCCCGGGCGATGGCGGCGAAGTCGGGGTTCTTGTTGGTGGTCCCGTACGAGGGCAGCCCGGCCACCAGCATCTCCAACTCGACCATGCCCAGGGAGGAGTTGTTGAACAGCACCACCTTCACCGGCAGGTCGTACTGGACCAGGGTGAGGAAGTCGCCCATCAGCATGGAGAATCCGCCGTCGCCGGACATCGCGACGACCTGCCGGTTCAGATCGGTGAACTGGGCGCCGATCGCCTGCGGCAGGGCGTTGGCCATCGAGCCGTGGCTGAACGAACCGATCACCCTGCGCTTGCCGTTGGGCGTCAGATAGCGGGCGGCCCACACGTTGTTCATGCCCGTGTCGACGGTGAACACGGCGTCGTCGTCGGCCATCTCGTCCAGCACGGAGGCCACGTACTCGGGGTGGATCGGAACGTGCTTCTCGACCTTGCGGGTGTAGGCCTTGACCACGCCTTCCAGGGCGTTCGCGTGCTTCTTCAGCATCCGGTCGAGGAACGTGCGGTCGGACTTGGGCTTCACCCGGGGGGTGAGACAGCGCAGGGTCTCGCGCACATCACCCCAGACCGCGAGGTCGAGCTTGGAGCGGCGGCCCAGGTGCTCGGGGCGTACGTCGACCTGGACGATCTTCACATCGTCCGGGAGGAAGGCGTTGTACGGGAAGTCCGTGCCGAGCAGGATGAGGAGGTCGCACTCGTGGGTCGCCTCGTACGCCGCGCCGTAACCGAGCAGCCCGCTCATGCCGACGTCGTACGGGTTGTCGTACTGGATCCACTCCTTGCCGCGCAGCGCGTGCCCGACCGGTGACTTGATCCTCTCGGCGAACTCCATCACCTCGGCGTGCGCCCCGGCCGTGCCGCTGCCGCAGAACAGCGTCACCCGTTTGGCCTTGTCCACCATGCGGCAGAGCTTGTCGATCTCGTCGTCGCCGGGGCGTACGGTCGGCCGCGCGGTGACGAGGGCGTGCTCGACGGACTTCTCGGGTGCGGGCTTGGAGGCGACGTCGCCCGGCATCGAGACGACGCTGACACCGCCGCGCCCGATGGCGTGCTGGATCGCCGTCTGGAGCAGCCTCGGCATCTGCTCCGGGTTGGAGATCATCTCGTTGTAGTGGCTGCACTCCTGGAACAGCAGCTCGGGATGGGTCTCCTGGAAGTAGCCGAGGCCGATCTCGCCGGAGGGGATGTGCGAGGCGAGGGCCAGCACCGGGGCCATGGAGCGGTGTGCGTCGTACAGACCGTTGATCAGGTGCAGATTGCCCGGACCGCAGGAGCCGGCGCAGGCCGCGAGCGAGCCGGTGACCTGCGCTTCGGCTCCGGCGGCGAAGGCGGCGGTCTCCTCGTGCCGGACGTGGATCCAGTCGATGGCGGAGTTACGCCGGATGGCGTCCACGACGGGGTTCAGGCTGTCACCGACGACGCCGTACAGGCGCTTGACGCCCGCCCTGGCGAGGATGTCGACGAACTGCTCCGCCAGGTTCTGCTTGGCCATGGGTACGCGCCCTTCCTTGCCCGTGCTCCGTGCACGTCGGTTGTCCGGGGACCGGAGCGGCGAAACACCGTTCCGCCGGGCTCCGGAACCATCAACCCACGGCGGGCGCGGTTACGCCTCCCAGACGGCGGCGCAGGTGCGGTCGTCGGCGTACCCCTTGACCCGGAGCTGAGTGTCGGCGAGGAAGGCGGGCAGACCGGGCGCCCCTTCGCTCCCCCAGCGCTCGGCGAGCTCACCGGGGAGCGCCGCCTCACCGCGCATCGGCTCGGCGAGGCCGTTGCTGCACAGCATCAGCGTGTCGCCGGGCCGCGCCACGGAGGCCCGGAAGCGGAAGGGCTCGGCGGGCGGCTGTGCGGGCCCCTCGATGTGCGGGGCCGGCGGCGCGGTGATCTGGAGATCCATGGTCAGCCGGTCCCCGTCGGGGCCTTCCTCCTGCTCGTCGCCCGGCTGTGGGGCGGCGCCGCTCTCCGGGATGTAGGGCTCCAGGTCCTGCCAGAGTCCGTCGCGGAGTCGGAAGAGGCCGCCGCTGCCGACGCCGAAGAAGACCCGGGTGCGGCAGTCGGGGTCGGCGGAGAGCAGGAGGCAGCGGAGGCTCGCGGTGTACGCGTCGGGTTCGACGCCGAGTTCGGCGGCGCGGGCGCGCAGCTTGCCGTACGTACGGTCGGTGAGCCGGTGCAGCCCGGACTTCAGGTCGCCCCGGCGGCCCGCTCTTATGTCCTCGGAGAGCCGGACGTGGCTGCGGGCGACGGCCCCGCCGATCCAGCGGCAGGCGTCGGCCGCGGCGAGGTGCGCCGCTTCGGCGTCCCGCCTGCCGCCGGCCACGGCGACGAGGACGAGGGCGCTCTCGGCGGCCCCGAACCGGGCGGTGAGCAGCCCGTCGCGCCGTGGCTCGCCCCGGAAGCGGGCGGAGTCGCCGCGCACGGAGACGGCCCGCAGGGTGTACGTCCCGTACCGCGCGCCGTCCAGGACGGTGTCGGGGACGAGGCCGTCCAGATTCTCCGAGGTGGCGGAGGGCAGGGCGGCGGGCTCGGCGTCGTAGGTGGGCGGCCGGTCCCCGAGATGCCCGACGGCGGGCCGGCCGTCGTCGCCACTACCGTCGGCGAGGTCCGGCAGCCGGTGCAGGGCGCTGGGGTCGGGCGCGAGATCGGGCGCGGGCGCTTCCGCCGCCCGCGGCACGGCGAACGTCCGGGGCCCCGAGCGCCCGGCGGGCGCCTCCCAGGGGGCCGGAAAGGCAGTGGTGCGGGGT
>MUNB01000480.1 GCA_002154345.1 Streptomyces griseus | reverse complement strand
GTAGTGGTCCGCGCGGGACCGTCCGGACCGTCGGTCCCGCGCGGACCACTACTCCGCGGCGGGCTTCTCCGACGCGCCCTTCGCGGCGACCGGCTTGCGCAGCTGGATGTTCAGCTCGCGCAGCCGCGTCTCGTCCAGCACGGTCGGGGCGCCCATCATCAGGTCCTGGGCGTTGCCGTTGAGCGGGAAGGCGATCGTCTCGCGGATGTTCGGCTCGTCGGCGAGCAGCATCACGATGCGGTCGACGCCCGGGGCGATGCCACCGTGCGGCGGGGCGCCGAGACGGAACGCGCGGAGCATGCCCGCGAACTCGTGCTCGACAGTCTCGCGGTCGTACCCGGCGATCTCGAAGGCCTTGAGCATCAGCTCGGGCTCGTGGTTACGGATGGCGCCCGAGGACAGCTCGATGCCGTTGCAGACGATGTCGTACTGCCAGGCGAGGATGTCCAGCGGGTCCTTCTCCTCCAGGTCGGCCAGACCGCCCTGGGGCATGGAGAAGGGGTTGTGCGAGAAGTCGATCTTGCCGGTCTCCTCGTCCTTCTCGTACATCGGGAAGTCGACGATCCAGCAGAACCGGAAGACGCCCTCCTCGAAGTGGCCGGCGCGCTTGGCGGCCTCGACCCGGACGGCCGACATGATCTTGGAGACCTCGTCGAACTCGCCCGCGCCGAAGAAGACCGCGTGGCCCGGGACCAGCGAGAGCCGCTCGGTGAGCGTCTTGACGTCGGTCTCGGTGAGGAACTTGGCGATCGGACCGGCCAGCGTGCCGTCCTCGCCCACCCGCACCCAGGCCAGGCCCTTGGCGCCGTGCTCGACGGCGTACTCACCGAGGCCGTCGAAGAACTTCCGGGACTGGCCCGCGGTGTCCGGGACCGGCAGCGCGCGTACGTGCTTGCCGGCGAACGCCTTGAACCCGGAGTCGGCGAAGACGTCCGAGATGTCGACGAGCTCCAGCTTGGCGCGCAGGTCCGGCTTGTCGTTGCCATACTTCAGCATCGACTCGCGGAACGGGATGCGCGGGAACGGCGAGGTGACCTCACGGCCGTTGCCGAACTCGGTGAAGAGCTCGGTCATCAGCTTCTCGATCGGCTGGAAGACGTCCTCCTGCTCGACGAAGGACATCTCGACGTCGAGCTGGTAGAACTCGCCCGGCGAACGGTCCGCGCGGGCGTCCTCGTCGCGGAAGCACGGCGCGATCTGGAAGTAGCGGTCGAAGCCCGAGATCATCAGCAGCTGCTTGAACTGCTGCGGGGCCTGCGGCAGCGCGTAGAACTTGCCGGGGTTCAGGCGGGACGGGACGACGAAGTCACGGGCGCCCTCGGGGGAGGTCGCGGTGAGGATCGGGGTCGCCATCTCGTTGAAGCCGAGGGCCACCATCTTGGAGCGGATGGAGGCGATCACGGCCGAGCGCAGCATGATGTTGCGGTGCATGCGCTCGCGGCGCAGGTCGAGGAAGCGGTACTCCAGGCGCCGCTCCTCGTTGACGCCGTCCTCGGTGTTGATCGTGAACGGCAGCGGGCCGGCCTCGCCGAGCACCTCGACCTCGGTGACCTCGATCTCGATCTCACCGGTCGGCAGCTCCGGGTTGACGTTGTCGGCACCGCGCGCGGACACCTTGCCGTCGATCCGGACGACAGTCTCCTTGGTGAGCTTCGCCAGGGCCTCGTTGCCGGGCGTGCCGGGGCGGGCGACGAGCTGCACCAGACCGTAGTGGTCGCGCAGATCGATGAAGAGGATGCCACCCAGGTCTCGGCGATTGTGCAGCCAGCCGCTCAGCCGGACGTCGGTACCGACGTCAGAGGCGCGGAGCTCGCCGCAGGTGTGGGACCTGTACCGATGCATCGTCGTTCATCCAGTCTTCGCGGTTGGGGTGAAAGGAGCCTCCCCAGGCTACCGTCCGGGACCGGGACGCTTCATTTCGCTTGCCGCCTCCGCACCCGCCCGGCCGCCGGGGCAGGTGGCCGCTCCTCGGTGGCGTCCGCCGAGCAGACCTTCCTAAAGTGGGGCAATGCGCACCGAGGAAGTCCTGGCCGCGATCGCGACGGGCCTGTGGCGCTGGGACAACGCAGTCGGCACGGTCACGCTCGACGCGGAGGCGGCCCGGCTGCTCGGCCTGCCGCCCGAGCCCGGCAGCTACCGGGAAGCGGCGGTGCGCTCCCGTTTCCACCCGGTCGACTGGAACGAGATCTACGGGGTGGTGAACCTCGCGGTCGCCGAAGGCAGCCTCGCCGAGGCGCGGCTGCGGATCGTGGACGAGCGCGGGAAGGTCCTCCGTACCGTGCGCAGCCGCTCCAAGCCGGTCTTCCCGCCGGACCGGGAGGCCGGGAACTACGTCCTCATCGGCACGCTCCAGGAGGTCGCCGAGCCACAGCCCGGCTCCACCGACTCCGCCCACACGCCGATCACCGGGGACTGGCGGCGGTCCCGGGAGGCGTTCCTGCTGGACGCCGGGCGCGCGCTGGCCGAGGCCCGGTCCACCGCGGAGGTGCTGCGGGTCGCCGGATCGCTGTCGATGCCCGGCTTCTCCCCGGACGGCCTCGCGGTCTTCGGCTCCGTCGGGGAGCGGCTGACGATCATCGGGCACCACGGGCACACCATGGGCGACGAGGAGCCCTTCACGGACATGCCCCTGGAGACCGACTACCCGGCCGCCGAGGTCGTCCGCACCGGACGCGCGATCTACCTCCCCTCCCCCGAGGAGTACCGCCGCCGCTACCCGGCCACCTGGCCGCTCGCCCGGCGCTTCGGGCGGCAGTCCTGGGCGTTCCTGCCGCTGGTCTCCTCCGGCCGCACGATGGGCGCCTGGATGGCCGGATTCCGGCATCCGGTGGGGTTCTCCCCGGACGAGCGCGCGGTGCTCTCGACGGTCGCCCGGATGCTCGCGCAGGCGCTGGCCCGGGCCGGGGTGGCCGAGACGGAACGCGAGCTGTCGCTCGGGCTCCAGCGCTCGATGATGCCGACGCTGGGCCCGGACATCCCCGGGATGACGGTGGCCGCGCGGTACGTGCCGACCGGCGGCGGGCTCCAGGTGGGCGGCGACTGGTACGACATGATCCCGCTGCCCAACGGCCGGATCGCCCTGGTCATCGGCGATGTCCAGGGCCACGACGTGCGGGCCGCCGGGCTGATGGGCCAGCTCCGTATCGCCCTGCGCGCCTACGCCTCAGAGGGGCACCGCCCGGACGCGGTGCTCTCCCGGGCCTCACGCTTCCTGTCCGGGCTCACCGACGCGTACGAGAGCGTCGAGGGCGACGCGGAGCCGCCGGCGCCGCGCTTCGCGACCTGTCTGTACGCGGAGGTGGACCCGGAGGCCGGGACGCTGGACATCGCCCGTGCGGGCCACCCCGACCCGGTGGTGATCAGCGCCGACGGGACCGCGGTGATCCGGCAGACGGCGGGCGGGCTGCCGCTCGGGATCGAGACGGACTCCGACTACCCCACCACCCGGGTGGTCCTGGAACCCGGCGAGACGATCATGCTGTGCACGGACGGCCTCATCGAGACCGGCGGGCACGACATGGCCACCGGCTGGACCCGGCTGCAGCCCGTCCTGGAGCGGCCCGTCGAGGACCTGGAGCAGCTGGCCGACGCCCTGGTCCAGGCCGTGCACGGGCCCACCTCGCACTACACGACGGGGCCGCTCGCGGACCGGCGGGAGGACGACATCGCGGTCCTGGTGCTGCGGCGGGAGAGCGCCCCGGCGCCGGAGACGCCGCCGCGCCGCAGCGTCCTGACCATCGCGCAGGCCGAGCCCGAGCGGATCTCGGTCGGCCGCCAGCTGGTGCGTGAGCTGCTGCACGACTGGAGCGATCCGGAGCAGGTCGACTCGGCGGTCCTGATGGTCTCCGAGATGGCCACCAATGTGCTCGTCCACACGGACGGGGACGCGCTGATGGTGGCGGAGGTCTCCGGTGAGCGGGGGGCGCGGCGGCTGCGTGTCGAGGTCGCCGACGCCAGTGACGAACTGCCGCACAAGCGGAGGCCGGGGGAGATGGCGTCCAGCGGGCGGGGGCTTGTGCTGATGGAGATGCTGGCGGATGTGTGGGGGGTGGATC
>MUNB01000048.1:11132-11518 GCA_002154345.1 Streptomyces griseus | reverse complement strand
GGGAGCCCTCGGCCCGCGCCGTCACCCGGCCGGCCATGGCCGTCGGCGTCGCCGGTGGGATCTACGGGATCGGCGGCGGCTCGTTCCTCGGCCCGATCCTGGTCGGGCGCGGCATGCCGGTGGCGAAGGTCGCCCCGGCCGCGCTGGCCGCCACCTTTGTGACCTCGGTGGTCGGCGCGGGCACCGTGATCTCGCCGGAGCACGTACGGGACACGGTCGACGCCGGGGCACGGTTCCTGGTCAGCCCGGGGTGGACAAACGCGCTGCTGGAGGCCATGAAGGCGTCCGGGGTGCCGTTCCTGCCCGGTGTCTCGACCACCTCCGAGGTGGTGGCCCTGCTGGAGCGCGGGGTGCGGGAGATGAAGTTCTTCCCGGCAGAGGCGGCG
>MUNB01000048.1:0-11079 GCA_002154345.1 Streptomyces griseus | reverse complement strand
CCGTCTTGCGGCCGAGGCGGCGGCGCTCGCCCCGTAGATCCGCGAGGGTCCGCTCAGCGCAGGAGCTGTACGGCGTAGAGACCGCCGACGCCCAGCGCCAGCACCCCCAGCAGCAGCCGCAGCCCCGTCTCCGGCAGGCGGGGCTGGAGGCGGGCGCCGAGGTAGCCCCCGCACAGTCCGCCGAGCCCGCAGGCCAGACCGAGGGACCAGTACGGCGCGATGTCGCCGGTGACGGACAGGGACAGCAGCGCGTACGTGCCCGCGCCCACGACCGAGGTCACAAAGGTGGCGGCCAGCGCGGCCGGGGCGACCTTCGCCACCGGCATGCCGCGCCCGACCAGGATCGGGCCGAGGAGCGAGCCGCCGCCGATCCCGTAGATCCCACCGGCGACGCCGACGGCCATGGCCAGCCGGGTGACGGCGCGGGCCGAGGGCTCCCGTGCGGGCGCCGTACGGGAGGCGCGGCGCAGCGTGCGCAGACAGAGCCAGCCGCCCAGCGGCAGCAGCAGCACGGCGATGAGCAGCCGGAACACCGACGGGCCCGGCACGGCGAACACCCGGATCACCGCGCCGACGACGACCCCGGGCACCGTACCCAGCACGAGCAGCCGGGTCAGCGGCCCCCGGAGCGTCCCGGCCCTGTGGTGCCGCAGCAGGGCCCCGGGCCCCGCCACCACGTTGTAGAGCAGGTTGGTCGGGGTGACCGCCGGGCTGGGCACCCCGAGCACGCTGATCTGGACCGGCAGCAGGAACACCGCACCGGACACCCCGACCGGGGCGGTGGCCACCGAGATCAGCAGCCCGGCGGCGAACCCGAGCAGCCCCGTGGACCAGCTCATGCGCGCCCGCCGCTAGCGCAGGTGCGAGGTGTCGTTGAGCAGGCGTACGGAGGCGTTGCCGTCGCCGTAGTAAGCGACCGTGGAGATCGAGGCCGCCGACAGCTCCATCCTGAACAGCGACTCCGGCGGGGCTCCCAGGGCGAGCCGGACGAGCGTCTTGATCGGGGTCACATGGGTGACGAGCAGGACCGTGCGGCCCGCGTACCGGGCGACGATCCGGTCCCGGGCGGCCGCGACCCGCTCGGTGACCTCCGTGAAGCTCTCGCCGCCGCCGGTCGGGGCGGTGTCCGGGGAGGCGAGCCAGGCGGTGAGGTCGTCGCCGTACCGCTCCCGTACTTCGGTGAAGGTCAGGCCCTCCCACGCGCCGAAGTCCGTCTCGCGCAGGCCCTCGTCGATCCGGACGTCCAGGCCGAGCCGGGCGGCGACGGCCGCGGCGGTCTCGCGGCAGCGGCGCAGCGGGGAGCTGACGATGTCCTGGACGGCGCCCAGTGCGGCGACGTGCTCGGCGGCCCGTTCGGCCTGGCCGCGGCCGGTGGCGGAGAGCTCGGGGTCGGTGCCGCCGCTGCCGGAGAACCGCTTCTCGGGCGTGAGGGCGGTCTCGCCGTGCCGGAGCAGGACGAGCGTGGCGGGCGCGCCCAGGTCGGGGGCCGCGCCCCAGCCGGTCTGCGGGGCTCCGGCGGCCTCGGGACCGCTTCCGGCCGACTCCGGCGCGGCTGCTGTCTCCGGCTCGGCCGACTCCGGAACCGCTGCCTCCGGCAGCGGGAAAAGCCCCTCCGGGGCCGCCGCGCCACGTGCCGCCGCCAGCGCCGCGCGGGCCTTGGCCGCGCCCGCGGCCTGGTCGCCGGGCGGGCCCTGCACCGGTGGCGATGCGATCGGGGTGCGGGCGGACGGGGCGTCCAGGGCGGCCGTGGAGGCGGACGCCTCCCACTGCCTGCCGTCGCGGCCCGCGTCCATCGCCTCGTTGGCGAGCCGGTCCGCGTGCTTGTTCTGGGCGCGCGGGATCCACTCGTACGTCACGGAGGACGGCGGCAGGATCGCGGCGGCGCGGGCGGCCAGCGGCTTCATGTCGGGGTGCTTGATCTTCCAGCGCCCCGACATCTGCTCGACGACCAGCTTGGAGTCCATCCGGACGTGGACCCGCAGCGCGTCACCCGCGTCCGGGAACAGCGCCTTCGCGGCCTCCAGACCGGCGATCAGGCCCCGGTACTCGGCGACGTTGTTCGTGGCGACGCCGATGTACTCGGCGGCCTCGGCGAGCGGCTCGCCGGTGGCCGGGTCGATGACGACCGCGCCGTAACCGGCGGGCCCCGGATTGCCCCGGGAGCCGCCGTCGGCCTCGACCACCACCTGGCGGGCGACGCTCATTACAGGCCCGACTCCGAGGTACGGACCAGGATCCGGTGGCAGTTCTCGCAGCGCAGGACCGTCTCGGGGGACGCGGCCTTCACGTCGTTGACCTCGGCCATGTTCAGTTCGAGGCGGCAGCCCTCGCAGCGGCGCTGGTAGAGCCGGGCGGCGCCGACGCCGCCCTGCTGGGCGCGGAGCTTGTCGTACAGCTTCAGCAGGTCGGCGGGGATGACCTCGGCGACGACCTGGCGGTCCTTGGTCACCGTGGCGGCCTCGGCGTCCAGCTCGGCGGTGGCGGCGTCCCGGCGGGCGGTGGCGTCGTCGACCTTGGCCTGGACGGCGGCGACCCGCCCGGTCAGCTCGGTGACCCGCTCCTGGGCGGCCTCGCGGCGCTCCATGATCTCCAGGACGACGTCCTCCAGGTCGCCCTGGCGCTTGGCGAGCGAGGTGATCTCGCGCTGGAGGCTCTCCAGGTCCTTGGGCGAGGAGACCGCGCCGGAGTCCAGGCGCTGCTGGTCGCGGACGGCACGCTGGCGCACCTGGTCGACGTCCTGCTCGGCCTTGGTCTGCTCGCGGGTGGTGTCGCTCTCCTCGGTGGTGGAGGCGACCAGCAGGTCACGCAGCTGCGCGAGGTCGCTGCTCAGCTGCTCGATCTCGGCGTGCTCCGGCAGCGAGGTGCGCTTGTGCGAGAGCTGGGCGAGACGGAGGTCGAGGGCCTGGACGTCGAGAAGTCGGATCTGGTCGGCGGGCGCGGCGTTCAGTTGGGGGCTCCAGAGGAATGGTGGGTGGTCCAGGGGTCGGTGACCTGCTTCGAGACATGGACCCGCAGGTCCCATCCGTGGCGGTCGGAAAGCGCGTCGAGCTGGGCGGCCGCCTGCTCGCACCAGGGCCATTCGGTGGCCCAGTGCGCGGCGTCGACGAGGCCGAGCGGCGAGTGCTGCACGGCCTCGGACGCCGGGTGGTGGCGCAGGTCGGCGGTGAGGAAGGCGTCGACACCGGCGGCGCGCACGGCGTCGAAGAGGCTGTCGCCGGAGCCGCCGCTGACGGCGACGGTACGCACGAGCGCCTCCGGGTCGCCGGCCAGCCGGATGCCCTGCGCGGTGGCGGGGAGCCGGGCGGCGGCGCGGGCGGCGAAGTCGGCCAGGGTCTCGGGGTGGTCCAGCTCGCAGATCCGGCCGAGTCCGCGCCGTCCGGCGGGGTCGGTGGGGTCGGGGACGAGCGGCCCGGTGACGCGCAGGTCGAGGGCGCCGGCGAGGGCGTCGGAGACGCCGGGGTCGGCGGTGTCGGCGTTGGTGTGCGCGACGTGGAGCGCGATGTCTTGCTTGATGAGGGTGTGGACGACGCGGCCCTTGAAGGTGTCGGCGGCCACCGTCGTCGTCCCGCGCAGATAGAGCGGGTGGTGGGTGACGATCAGCCGGGCGCCGAGCTCCAGGGCCTCGTCGGCGATCTCGTGGACCGGGTCGACGGCGAACAGCACCCGGTCGATCTCCGCGTCCGGATCGCCGCAGACCGTCCCGACCGCGTCCCATCCCTCGGCCCGCTCGGGGGGCCAGAGGGCGTCGAGGGCGGCGATGACTTCAGACAGACGGGGCACGGGGGAAAGGCTACCTGTCCGGGCACGCCCGCCGCCCCTGGCCGCCGGACCTGTACGCCAGGACCGGCGGCCGGACACGAATCGTTACGTCACCGGCCGGCTCTCACCGGACCGGGCGGTCACTTCACCAGGTCCGCGCGGAGGTCGTCGAGGACGAGGTCGGCCGAGGTGACGCCGAGACCCAGGTACCAGGTCTCGTCGGAGACGTCCTTGGCCCGGCCCTCCTTGACGGCCTTCAGGTTCTTCCACAGCGGGTTGGACCGGGCGGTGTCGCGCTGGGTGGCCTTCGCGTCGCCGTAGACGCCGGTGAAGATCCAGTCGGCGTCCGCCTCGTCGATCTTCTCCGGGCTGATCTCGGCGGCGAGGTCGTCGATCTGCTGGTTCTTCGGACGCGGCAGGCCGACGTCCTCAAGGATCGTGCCGATGAACGAGGCCTTGGCGTAGAGCCGGAGGCGGTCGGGCATGTAGCGGACCATCGAGACGGTCGGCTTGTCGGGGCCGATGTCCTCACCGAGCTTGACGGCCTTCGCCTCGTACGCGGCGAGGTTCGTCTCGGCCTGCTTCGTGCGGTCCAGCGCCTGGGCGTTGAGGAGGTAGTTCTCCTTCCAGGTGAAGCCGGGGCGGATGGAGAACACGGTGGGCGCGATCTTGGACAGCTCGTCGTACTTGTCCGCGGCGCGGAGCTGGCTGCCGAGGATCAGGTCGGGCTGGAGGCCCGCGATGGCTTCGAGGTTGAGGCTGTTGATCGTGCCGACGCTCTTCGGCTCGCCCGCGTCCTTCTTCAGGTACGAGGGGATGGCCGCGTCGCCCTCGCTGGGGGCGTAGCCGACCGGCTTCAGGCCCAGCGACACCACGTTGTCGAACTCGCCGACGTCCAGCACGACCACGCGCTGGGGGGCCGCCTTGATCTCGGTCTTTCCCATGGCGTGGGTGACCGTACGGGGGAACTGGCCGGCCGCGGCGTCGGTGCCGTACGCCGCCGTCTTCTTCGCCGCGTCCGCGAAGTCCTTGCCGCCCGTGGCGACGGCGGCCTTCTTGCCGCCGCCCGCGTCGGACTTCGCCGCGTCCGCGTCGCCGCCCCCGCAGGCCGACAGGGAGAGAGCGGCCGCCACGGCCAGGGCGACTGCGGCGGTACCGCGGGGTCGAAGGGACATCACTTACTCCAGTTGTCCGCGTACGTGCGTGGGGGGCACGGGTGTTTGGTTAGGGCCGCCTAACCATAGACGCGGCCATCTCCGACAGCACACTCACCCCTGCCACCTCAGGAGAATCCGGGCATCGCCACCCTTATGTGTGAAGTGCGGTGGCTCGTGTTGTTCGGCTGGAAGTGCGAAAACTAGCTTTCGTAGCCGGAGGTGACGAGTCCATGACTGCCTGTGCCATCGAGGGTGGATCCGCCGGGGCCGCCGCGACGGCGGACCCGGAAGCGGAACCCGAACCGGAAGAGCCCGGAAGGCCCGCCGGGGCGGACGGGGAAGCCGAGGAAGACAGAGAAGACAGCGAAGCCGGGCAAGCCCGGGAAGCCCGGGGCGGCGAAGAAGCGGAAGCGTCGTCCACGGCGGCCGACGCACGGTCGCACGCCGACGACGCCCCCCTTCCCCGCGGCTTCACGCTCACCGCGGACGGGGCCTATGCCGCCCGGCTGACCGCGGCCCCCGGCCCGCCGGGCGAGCGCGCCTGGTATCCGGAGCGGTGGACGCTGGACGGGCCCGAGCCGTATGCGGTGCCCCTGCCCCTGGACCAGCCCGAAGAGCCGGACACCCAGGTGGCGCCGCTCGCCGACGGGCGGGTGCTGATCCAGCGGCAGGTGGCGGACCGGCAGATGTTCTCGCTGCTCTACCCGACCGGGCCGGGGACCGGCGAACTCCTGCTGGGCGCGGTCGCGTGCGCGCGGATGACCCTGCTGCCGCCGTCGCCGGACGGCCGGTGCGTGTACGCCCTGTCGGCCGGCGCGCACGAGTCGTCGCTCTGGCTGGTGGCGGGCGGGGCGTTCGGGCCCGAGGAGGTCGCCCGGATTCCCGGGCACTGCTCGGGCGGGGTGTGGCTGGACCGGGCGGGCCGGATGCTGGCGCTGGACCGGCGGGCGCCGGGCGGCGGACCGGTGAAGGCGGTCGCGGTCGATCTGGGCAGGCAGGGCGAGGTGACGCCGCTGCTCCAGATCGCACCGGAGAGCGATGACCGGCTGCTGCTCGCGGACGCCGACAGCGGACTGCTGCTGCTCCGCTCCGACGCGCCGGGCCATGACCGGCTCGGCTGGGGGGTGTTGGGGAGCTGTCTGCCGGTCAGGTTCCCGGAGTGCCTGCGCCTCGCGGACGCGGCGGCGACCCCGTTCGCGGTGCAGCCGGGCCAGATGCTGATGCCGGAGAGCTGTGCGGTGGCGCTGCGGATCGACGGGGCGGCGGGCAGCTGGGTGGGCGTCTGGCGTCCGGCGGGCCGCCGGCTGCACCAGTTCGCGGCCCCGCTGGGCTGGGCGCCGGGGGCCGGTTACTGGAGCCGGGACGGGGTGTTGCACCTCCCGTACGCGAACGCGGCGACGCCCTGCGGTGTGGCGCTGCTGGAGGCTCCGGAGGACGTCGAACCCTCCCCCGTACCCGGCTGTCCGAGTGACGGTGCGGGCGGAACGGAACCGTCCGCCGCTGTCGGCGCTCCTGCTGTGTGTAAGCCGGTTCCGTTGGGGCAGGCGCCTCTGCACCGAGCCGCTCGAACTGACTAAGCTTGCGACCCCTGGCTACGCGGCCGTGACGGGCGGGTACCGACGGTGACCGCGTCGGACGGCGGTGGCGGGGCTTGCGACACACGTAGGTGCGACAGAAGTAAGCGATCACAACGGGGTGACTTCCCACATGTCCGAAGCACGGACCGACACCACCCAGCAGCGCCCGACGGGGGCGGACGAGGGGTCCGGAACCGGTGGTTCCGGCAAGCACCGAGGGGGTGCGTCGGCGGAGAACACGTCGGTGCAGCCGCACGGCCGCCACCGCCGGCCCGCCGAAGAGCAGTCCAGGGCGGCCTGAGCCGCCGAGCAGTGCGGAGCGAAGGGCCCGGACCGGCGGGAGGACCGCCGGTCCGGGCCCTTCGCATCCGTACGTACGGCTACCGCCGCTTCAGCCCCAGCACCTCGGCGGCGGCGAAGGTCTCGTTCGGGGGCCGGTCCGCGTAGTACGGGGTGAGCAGCTCGTCCAGTTCCGCGAAGGTGAAGGTCTCCTTCGTCGCGTCGAACTGCGCGGCCACCCGGGGCCGTTCGACGACGGCCACCATGCCTCCGTGGACGACGAGCAGCTGCCCGTTGACCCCGGCCGCCGCCGGTGAGGCGAGATAGCCGACGAGCGGGGAGACGTGTTCGGGCGCCAGCGGGTCGAGGGCGCCGTCCGCCGGTTCCTGGAAGCCCGCGAACACGTCCTCGGTCATCCGGGTCCGGGCGCGCGGGCAGATGGCGTTGGCGGTGACGCCGTACTTGGCGAGGGCCAGCGCGGTGGAGGTGGTGAGACCGACGATGCCGCCCTTGGCCGCCGCGTAGTTGGGCTGCCCGGCGGAGCCCGCGAGGAAGGCCTCCGAGGAGGTGTTGACGATCCGGCCGTAGACCGGCCCGCCGGTCTCCTTGGAGCGGGTCCGCCAGTGGGCGGCGGCGAAGTGCGTGGTGTTGAAGTGGCCCTTGAGGTGGACGCGGACGACCGAGTCCCACTCCTCCTCGGTCATCGAGAAGACCATCCGGTCGCGCAGGATGCCCGCGTTGTTGACCAGGATGTCGAGCCGGCCGTGGGCCGAGATCGCCGACTCGACCAGCTGACGCGCCTGTTCGTGGTCGGAGACGTCGCCGAGATGGGCGACGGCCCGGCCGCCCGCCGCGCGGATCTCGGCGGCGACCTCCTCGGCGGGGGCGGCGGAGGCCTCGCCGGAGCCGTCGCGGCCGGACTGCCCGTAGTCGTTGACGACGACGGCCGCGCCGAGGCGGGCCAGTTCGAGCGCTTCGGCCCGGCCGAGGCCGCGGCCCGCGCCGGTGACGATCGCGGAGAGTCCGTCCAGCGGAAGGGGAAGTGACATCACGGTCCTCGCGTTCCTTGGCTGCGGGCGGGGTTCAGAGCTCGATGCAGGTGCGCAGCGACTCGCCCGTGCGCATCTGGTCCAGGGCGTCGTTGACCCCGTCCAGCCGGACCCGGTGGGTGATCATCGACTCCAGGTCGATGCGGCCCGCCCGCCAGAGCGCGATGGCCCGCTCGTAGGAGCGCAGGACGTCCCCGCCGCCGTACATCGAGGGCAGGATGCGCTTCTCGTCGAAGAACAGCTCGAACATGTTGACCTGGAAGTGGTCGTCCATCGCCCCGGCCCCGACGACGCACAGGGTGCCGCCGCGGCGGGTGTGTTCGTAGGCGCTGCGGGCGGTGGCGGACTTGCCGACGACCTCGAAGACGTAGTCGAAGCCCTCGCCGCCGGTGATGCGCTGCTTGGCGTCGGCCAGTTCACCGGGGGCGACGGCCTCGGTGGCGCCGAACCGGAGGGCCGCCTCGCGGCGGGAGGCGACCGGGTCGACGGCGACGATCTGCGCCGCGCCCTGGACCCGGGCGCCCTGGATCGTGGAGATGCCGACGCCGCCGCAGCCGATCACCGCGACCGACGAACCGGCCTCCACCTTCGCCGTGTTGATGGCCGCGCCGAGCCCGGTGGTGACCCCGCAGCCGATCAGGGCGGCGATCTCGAACGGTACGTCGTCGGGGATCGGCACCGCGCAGCCCGCGCCGACGACGACCTCCTCGGTGAAGGTGCCGGTGCCCGCGAAGCCGAAGACGTCGCCGCCGGGGCGCTTGAAGTTCGGGGTGCCCGCGTTCATGAAGCCGGCCAGGCACAGCTGGGTCTGGCCGCGCTTGCAGGACGGACAGGCGCCGCAGGCGGGCAGCCAGCAGACCAGGACCCGGTCGCCGGCGCTCAGCCCGGTCACCCCGTCGCCGATGTCGACGACCTCGCCCGCGCCCTCGTGGCCGGGGATGAAGGGGGCGGGCTGCGGGAGGACGCCGCTCATCGCGGAGACGTCGGAGTGGCAGAGGCCGGTGGCGCGGATGCGGAGTCTGACCTTTCCGGGGCCGAAGCCCACCGCCTCGACGTCGTCGAGGACTTCGAGCTTCTCCTGGCCTATCTCGTGGAGTACGGCTGCGCGCATGGTGCGGCTCCTCTCACATCGTCATCTTCGGCGGGGTTCCGGCGCTGACGCCGGTGCTGGTGTGCTCAGGAGTGTTCGACGAGCGTGTCGGCGAGGACCGGGGCGTCGTCCCGGTCGGCGGCGGTGACCGTCACCCGGACGCGGCCGTCCTCGGTCCACATCCGGATACGGAGGGTCTCGCCGGGGAAGACCACTCCGGCGAACCGGGTGCGGTAGGCGGCGATCCGGGAGACGTCGCCGTCCAGCAGGGTGTCGGCGACGGCCTTCAGGGTCATGCCGTACGTGCACAGCCCGTGCAGGATCGGCCGGTCGAAGCCGGCGAGCTCGGCGAAGGCGGGGTCGGCGTGGAGCGGGTTCCAGTCGCCGGAGAGCCGGTACAGCAGCGCCTGGTCCTCGCGGATGGTCCGCTCGACCGTGCGGTCGGGGTCGCGGTCCGGCGGGGCGAGCCGGTCGGACGGCCCGCGTTCGCCGCCGAAGCCGCCTTCGCCGCGGACGAAGATCTGGGCGTCGTTGGTCCACAGCGGTCCGTCGTCGTCGGCCGCCTCGGTACGCAGCACGATGACGGCGGCCTTGCCCTTGTCGTACACCGCCGCGACCTTCGAGGTCTGCACGGCGCGGCCGGTCACCGGGATCGGGCGGTGGACGCGGACGGACTGCCCGCCGTGCAGAACGGCGGCGAGGTCCACGTCGATGCCCTGCGCCCCCATGCCGCCGAAGGCGGCCGTGCCCGCGCCCGCGACGGTGGCGAAGCTCGGCAGCACCTGGAGCCGGGACTCCAGGGTGTAGCGCAGTTCGCCGGGGTCGGTGGCGGGGATGCCCGCGCCGAGGCCCAGGTGGTAGAGCTGGACGTCCTTGTGGTTCCAGTCGATCTCGGCCCGGCGGGGTTCGGCGGCGAGGGCCGCTGAGGCATCGATGGGCATGACGAAGCAGCTCCCTGATGGTCCTGGGCGTCCTTGGCGGTCCGTGGGGTGGTCCGGGGCGGTGGAAAGACCTCGGCACGGCCGTCCGCACCGTCGGCCGCACCGAGGTCGTGCGGTGACCGGCAGGACACGCCCCTTCCGGAACGGACACACCTTCTAGAACGCGTTCTAGCCGATGGCCCATGTATAACGCAGGGCCCGGAAGTTGGGAAGACTGCTGACGTCGCGTCAGATCACTGTTTCCGGGTGACGCTCGGTGCGGGGCGCGCGGTGGTTCGGCAGCCAGATCAGCATCACGATCACCCCGGCCAGCAGCACCCCGCTCGCCGTACGGAAGGCGAGCGCGTATCCGGCCGTGACCTCGGCCGCGTCCCCGGAGCCCGCGGTGCGCGCGGCGGCGACCGTGGAGAGCACCGCGAGGCCCAGCGCACCGCCCATGGTGCGGGAGGTGTTGACCAGGCCCGAGACGAGTCCGGCATCGCCCGGCTCCGCGCCGGATGTGGCGAGGGTGGCGAGCGGGGTGGAGGCGAGCCCGGCCCCGGCCATCATCAGCACGCCGGGCAGGCAGATGGCGGTGAGGTAGGAGCCGTCCACGCCCATCGTGGACTGCCAGCCGAAGCCCGCGGCGGTGATCAGGACCCCGGCGACGGCGAGGCTCTTGGCCCCGGTGCGCACCATGAGGCGGGGGGCCAGCTTGGAGCCGATGACGACGGCGGCCGAGGTCGGTATCAGCGCGAGTCCGGCCTTCAACGGGGTGTAGCCCAGCACGTTCTGGGCGTACACGGTCATGAAGTACCACATGGAGAAGGTCGCCGACCCCATGAGCAGCATCGACACATTGGCCGAGGACACGGCCCGTGCGGAGAAGACGCGCAGCGGGATCAGCGGGACGGCGGTCCGCGCCTCCACCAGCACGAAGGCGGCGAGCACCGCGATGCCGGAGAGCAGCGGTACGAGCGTGGCGGCGGCCGTCCAGCCCTCGGCCTCGGTCTGGACGATGCCGTACGCGACGGCGGCGAGGCCCGTGGTGGCGAGGACCGCGCCCAGCAGGTCGATACGGCGGCGGTCGCCCGCGCGGCCCTCGGTGATCCGCAGGGCGGCGGCGATCAGGACGAGAGCGCCGACGGGCACGTTGATCAGGAGGACCCAGCGCCAGGAGAGGGCGTCGGTCAGGACCCCGCCGATGAGCCCGCCGGCCGCGCCGCCGCCCGCCCCGACCGCCATCCA
>MUNB01000479.1 GCA_002154345.1 Streptomyces griseus | reverse complement strand
TCCTGAAGAACTTCGGCGGCGGGCGGCGGCTCTTCCTCGGCGACCTCGCCGCCGAAGTTCTTCAGGAGCGCGTCAAGACCACCGTCGAAACCCTGGCCGACGGCGGCGAAACGCCAGACGTCCTTCAGATAGAAGTCGCCGAGCATCACCGCGCGCTCGGTGGTGAACTCCGACCCGGTGAAGGCGTACCTCACCACTTCCTCGCCGCCCGCGACGATCCGGATGTACCCCGGACCGATCTGGGACATCTGCCCGGCACCGTCGAGCGTCGCGGTGAAGGAGAGCTTCTGGATGGCGGCCGGAATGCGGTCGAGCGTGACGCGGAACGACTCGGTGTCGCCGGACTGCGCACCGAGGAGCTGGATGGACTCCTCGGGCGATTTCGGCTGATTGAAGAAGATGAAGTACCGGTCGTCGGAGAGCTGCTCGTTGGCGTCGAGACCGAAACAGCTGATGTCGAAGGTCAGCCCCGGGGCTGCGATCTGTACGCCTACGTACAGATCCGTCCCTGGCGTGAGATCACTGATCTTGGCCTTGTGGCCGCGTTGGAATTCCCTGGCCATGCGTAACGACCGTCCCCCATCCCGAAGGTAAATGCGTCGCGTCAGGCTAACCGCAAACAAGGACATCGGACCAAGCCGGTACACACCCGGTACAGAATCGGCGAACGCGACCGGGCCCGGTCACTCCTCGCGGGCGGCGGGCAGGTGGGGCAGTTGCTCGGCGGCCACCACGCCCTCCAGATATCCGCGGGCACGCTCGGTCCGCGGGTACGCCTCCAGCAGCCGCCAGAACCCCGGACCGTGTCCGGGAACGAGCAGATGCGCCAGCTCGTGGAGGAGCACGTAGTCGACGACGTACTCCGGCATGCCCTGAATTCGGTGCGAGAGCCTGATGCTGCCCTCGGCCGGGGTGCACGAGCCCCAGCGGGTGTTCTGGTTGGTCACCCAGCGCACCGAGGCGGGCCTGGCGCGGCCGTCGAAATACTGGGCGGACAGCCGTACGGCTCGCTCCTCCAGCTCGGTGTCGCCCAGGACCCGCTTGCTCTCCTGGGCGGCGAGCTTGTCGAGCATCACCCCCACCCAGCGCCGCTCCTCCGCCTCCGACATCCGGGCCGGGATGAGCACGATCGTGCGGTCGCCCTCCCGGTACGCGGTGACCGACTTCCTGCGGCGGGTGCTCCTGCGGACCTCGACGGCGCTCGTCGCCGAAGCGCGGGGCCGGCGGGCCTCCGCGCTGCGCTGATGGGTACCGGCACTGCGCGCGGGGATCTCCCCGGCGAGGCCGGACGACGGGTCGGCGGGCACGCCACGACGTTACCCGCTGTCCACGGGAGAAGTCCCGTCCCGGGTGACGGTTCCGCGTCGATCCGCGGGATCGCACGATTCCGAAATGGCACGATCCCGGGATTGCACGATTAACGGCCCGGACCTGTGGACAACTCGGCGCACGGTTCGGCGCGGGCCCGCATTCTGGCGGAGGTCCTGCGGAAAGAGCTCCGCGGACCGCCGGTCCGCGAGCACGCCCGTGCTCGTGACTCCGCTCGGGGGAAGGTCAGGTATCCGATGTATCCGATGCTGAAGCCCGCACTGCGTCGCGCCTGGCGCGGACGGAACACCGTGCAGTTCGGTGTGACACCCGCGCACGCCGTGACGCTGGGTCCGGTGGACATCGCCACGGGGAGCTTCCTGGAGCTGCTCGACGGCACG
>MUNB01000478.1 GCA_002154345.1 Streptomyces griseus | reverse complement strand
TCCTCGCCCCGGGCCGACACCCCGCCCCGGCCGACGTGCCCACCCTCCGAAACCCCGGGGGAACCGCGAGGGGAGCGTGAGAGGCTACGTACCCAGGGGCTCCCACCGTGCGGACGGAGCCGGACGACCGCCGACAGATCAGGAATCAGCTGCCCATGACTCCTCCGAGCGACTCCGCACCGCACGGTGCTCCCGCAGCCGCCCCCGCCCCCGGCGGCGGACACCGACAGCCGGGCGTGGGCCGTCTGCTGGCCGTGAGCGACCTGCACGCCGCGGTCACCGACAACCGGCCCCTCGTGGAGTCCCTGCACCCGACGACCGACGCGGACTGGCTGATCGTCGCGGGCGACGTGGCGGAGCAGCCCGAGGACATCCGGTGGGCGCTCGGACTGCTCGCCGAACGCTTCGCCCGGGTGATCTGGACCCCCGGCAACCACGAGCTGTGGACCCTGAACAAGGACCCGGTCCAGCTGCGCGGCCAGGCCCGCTACGACCACCTCGTCGAGGTGTGCCGGGAGCTCGGGGTGACGACTCCGGAGGACCCCTTCCCGCTCTGGCCGGGCCCGGACGGACCGGTGGCGATCGCCCCGCTCTTCCTTCTGTACGACTACACCTTCCGCGCCCCGGGAACGCACACGAAGGAGGAGTCGCTCGCCGTCGCGCACGAGTCCGGCATCGTCTGCAACGACGAGTACCTCCTCCACCCGGACCCCTATCCGACCCGGGACGACTGGTGCCGTGCCCGCGTCGCCGCGACCGAACGCCGGCTCGCGGAGCACGACTCCGAGATACCCCTCGTCCTGGCCGGGCACTGGCCGCTGGTGCGGGAACCCACGTCGGTGATGTGGTACCCGGAGTTCGCACAGTGGTGCGGCACCGAACTGACCGCCGACTGGCACCGCCGCTTCAACGTCACCGCCGTCGTCTACGGCCACCTCCACATCCCCCGGACGACCTGGTACGACGGGGTGCGCTTCGAGGAGGTCTCCATCGGCTACCCCAGGGAGTGGCGCGAGCGGGGACACCCGCGCGGCCTGCTGCGGCAGATCCTCCCGTACGAGGGCGACCCCGCCGCACCGGACCGGACCGGCGCCGAACCGTCCGCACGACCGCGCACCCCCGGAGGCGCCGCGTGATCGAGCTGCTGCTCCCCGCCGACGTCTCCTGTGCGGCGACCCGCGCGGAGAGCGTCCCGGACGGAACCCTCTTCCCGGAGGAGGAGGCGCTGATCGCCAAGAGCGTGGCCAAACGCCGGAACGACTTCGCGACAGCCCGTGCCTGCGCCCGGCGCGCCATGGCCGGACTCGGCCTGCCGCCGGTGGCCGTGCTCCACGGACACCGGGGACGACCGCTGTGGCCCGAGGGAATCGTCGGCAGCCTCACCCACTGCGACGGGTACCGGGCGGCCGCGCTGGCCCGTGCGAAGGACGTGCTGTCGCTGGGCATCGACGCGGAACCGCACGCCCCGCTCCCCAGCGGCGTACGGGAGTTGGTGACGCTGCCCGCCGAACGCGAACGGATCGGTCCGCCCGTGGCGGAGGTCCCGGACGAAGACGACACGGGCGAAATCCACTGGGACCGGGTCCTGTTCAGCGCCAAGGAGAGCGTCTTCAAGACCTGGTATCCGGTCACCGGACTCGAACTCGACTTCACCGAGGCCGACCTGACGTTCCATCGGACCGATCGTCCGGGCGGCGACGACGGTGCCCGGGGCGGTGTGGCCGCCGAGGGCTCCTTCGCCGCACGGCTGCTGCTCACCGATCCGGCGCTGCCGACGACGCTGCACGGGCTCTGGCGGATCGAGGACGGCATCGTCGCCACGGCCGTGCTGGTCAGGCCCGACTGGCGGGACGGCGACGCGGTGTGACGTTCGGTCAGCCGGTGGTGCGACGCGGCGTGACGCTCAGTCGGCCGGGGGAGCGGTCAGGGGGCGGCCCAGGCCCACGTTCCACCGCCCCGACCGGCCACTGAGCCCGGTCAGCGTCAGCGGGGCGACGTCCAGCCGCCAGAACGCCTCCGTCGGCAGCCGCAGTCCATGGACGACCGCCGCCCGGACGACCGCGGCCTCGGCCACTGCCAGGAAGCTCGTCCCGGGCGCGTCCGGTCCGCCGAGGGAGTCCAGCCACCGCCCGGTCCTCCCGACCAGCTCGTGCAGCGACTCGCCGCCGTGCGGCGCCGCCGCGGGGTCGCCGAGCCAGGCGGCCACCTGCGCGGGCTCGGCGGCGGCCACATCGTCGAGACGGCGGCCGGCCCAGCGCGCCAGATCCCAGCCGGCCAGGGCCGGTTCGGTGCGCGTCCGTGCCGCCAGGCCGAGCGCGGCGGTGGTCTCGCGGCACCGCTCCGAGGGGCCGGTCAGTGCGAGCCCGGCGTCCGGCACCGCGCCGGCCGCGGCCCGCGCGCGCTCCCGGCCGGACCGGTCCAGAGGGGCGTCGCCGTCGAAGCGGGCCTCCCGCAGTGCCGCGTTCATCGCCGGTGAGATCAACATCACCCGTACTGTCATGTTCCTGCCCTCACTCCTTCACCATGGGCCCCAAAGCCCTGTGACCCCAAGGGATCCGTGCTCCGCGGCTCCGCAGATTGGACCATGGCGATACCTGCGTACAGGCGGTATGGTCACGTCGACCATGACGAGGGTGTGACGGAAGTCCGGTGAGAATCCGGCACGGTCGCGCCACTGTGAACCCGCATCCGTGCGGGGAAGTCAGACCCAGCACCTTCGTCCGAGGCACCACGACTGGGACGCGTGTTCCCACAGGAGGTACTGCGATGGCACAGTCCGCCGTTCCCGCAACCGGAACATCAGCGATCACTCCGATCTCGGCGAAGGCCATTGCCCCGTGGGCGGTCTTCTTCGGCATCCTCATGCTCGTCCTGCTGTACTTCGTCGGCGCCGAACAGGGCGCCACCGCACTCATCTCGGGCGAAGGCGTCCACGAGTGGGTCCACGACGGCCGCCACCTGCTCGGCTTCCCCTGCCACTGAGGCGCCTGCGGCGCCTGCGGCACCGGCAGTACCTGCGGCACCTGGAACAGCCAGGGAATCAGCGGACACGGGAAGCAAGAGAAACAGGAAACCATCGTGAACTCCATATCTGTCAGAGCTCTGCTCGTGCGCGGCATGCTCGCGGGCCTGATCGCGGGCGCGCTCGCGCTCGCCGTCGCCTACTTCCTCGGTGAGTCCCAGGTGGACGCGGCCATCGCCCTCGAAGAGGCTCACAGCCACGACCACGGCGGCGGCGAGGAACTGGTCAGCCGCACCATGCAGGCGACCGGTGGACTCGCCACCGGCGTCCTGGTCTTCGGCGTCGCGGTGGGCGGGATCGCCGCCCTCGTGTTCTGTTACGCGCTGGGCCGCATCGGCGACTTCGGTCCCCGGGCCACGGCCGCGCTGATCGCGGGCGCCGCCCTGCTCACGGTCTACGTCGTGCCGTTCCTGAAGTACCCGGCGAACCCGCCTGCAGTCGGCAACCCCGACACCATCGGCAAGCGCACCACCCTGTTCTTCCTGATGGTCGCCCTCAGCGTGCTGCTGGCCGTCGCCGCCGTCATCATCGGCAAACGGCTCGCTCCCCGCCTGGGCAACTGGAACGCCACCGTCGTGGCCGTCGCCGGCTTCGTCCTGCTGATCGGCCTCTCCTACGCCTTCCTGCCCTCCTTCGACGAGGTGGGCAAGGACTTCCCGGCGACTCTGCTGTGGGAGTTCCGGCTCTCGACGCTCGCGGTCCAGGCGACGCTGTGGACCGTCTTCGGCGTGGTCTTCGGCTACCTCACCGAACGTCTTCTGACGCCCGTGGCCCGTGCGGCGACGCCCCGCACCGCGGGTGCGGTGAGCTGAGCGACCCGCATGCGTACGACGGAACCCGCCGGGCCTACCCGGCGGGTTCCGTCGTGTGCGGACAGGGCGACATGGGGATAGGGGGTAGCGGGGGTAGCGATGTCTATTAGCGTTGCTACGTTCGCGGGGTAGCGTCGTTAACGTGATGGTGTTAGCGTTGATCTCGTCGGGTTTCACGGGACCGCCGCGACCCCAGTCGCCAGGAGCACTGCCATGACCGAACAGTCCACGAGCGAACAGTCCACATCCGCATCGACGTCCGCTTCGACGCCGGCACCCGCATCCGCGTCCTCCGCGCAGGCCACACGCACCGATGACGCCCCGCGTCGGGTGGCCGTGGTCACCGGGGGTTCCCGGGGCATCGGCCGCGAGAGCGCCGAACGGCTCGCCGCCGACGGCTTCGCGGTCGTCGTCAACTACGCGGGCAACCGGACCGAGGCGGAGGCCGCCGTCGCCGCCATCACCGCCGCGGGCGGTGAGGCCTTCGCCCAGCAGGCGGACGTGGCCGACGAGGCCGCTGTCGCGGCGCTCTTCGACGCGGCTGAGGAGACGTTCGGCGGCGTCGATGTGGTGGTGCACGCGGCGGGGGTCATGGCGCTCGCGCCGCTGGCCGAGCTCGAACTCGACACGCTCGACCGGATGCACCGCACCAACATCCGGGGCACGTTCGTCGTCGACCAGCAGGCCGCGCGGCGGTTGCGTGAGGGCGGGGCCATCATCAACTTCTCCAGCTCGGTGCTGTCGCTGGCGCTGCCCGGCTACACCGCCTACGCCGCGACCAAGGGCGCCGTCGAGGCCATGACGCTGATCCTCGCCCGCGAGCTGCGCGGCCGCGACGTCACCGTCAACGCCGTCGCGCCGGGGCCGACCGCCACCGCCCTGTTCCTGGACGGCAAGGACGAGGAGACCGTCGCGCGGATGGCAGCCCAGCCGCCGCTGGAGCGGCTGGGTACCCCGCAGGACATAGCCGAGGTGGTCTCCTTCCTCGCCGGCCCGGCCCGCTGGGTCAACGGCCAGGTGCTGCGGGCCAACGGCGGCATCGTCTGACCGCCGCCGTGCCGCTTGATAGCGTCCGTCCGGTGAGTACGAGCACCCGCACGCGCATCCTGGAAGTGGCCGCCACTCTGGTCAGGGAATCACCCGACGGCGATATCTCCACGCGCGCCGTGTGCGAGGCGGCGAAGGTGGGCGCTCCGGCCCTCTACCGCCACTTCGGCGACAAGGAAGGCCTGCTGTCGGCCGTCGTCGACCACGGCTTCGAGAAGTACCTGGCGACGAAGAGGGAGCGGGGTGAGACGACGGACCCCGTGGAGGATCTGCGCCGGGGGTGGGACAGCCACGTCGCCTTCGCCCTCGACAACCGCAACCTCTACCGGCTGATGAACTCGCCGGCGATGCGCACGCCGCCCGCCGCGGCGCTGGAGTCCCACCGGATCCTGACCGGGGACCTCGAACGGGCCGCCGCCCGGGGCCGGATACGTGTCGCGCCCGAACTCGCCGCCCAGATGATCATGTCGGCCAATGTGGGGGTGGCGCTGATGCTGGTGTCCCGCCCGGCGACGTTCGACGACATCGAGGTGTCCCATCGGGTGCGTGACGCGCTGTACGCGAAGGTGCTCACGCCGGAGATCTCGCCGGAGATGTCATCGAGTACGTCGCCCGGCGCGCCGCCGGCCGCCGAAGTGCCCACGGCGGCGGCCCGGTTGAGTGCCCTGCTGCGGAAGGAGCACGGGGCGGGTCTGAGCACCGCCGAGGCGGCGCTGATGAAGGAGTGGCTCGACCGGGTGGCGAACGCCGGGCCCAGCACCTGATCCGCGCCTCTGATCCGCCGCGCCGGGGGCGGGCCATGGGGGCGTCAGGAGGCGGGGGAGGAGGCGTCGTGATCGCGCAGCCCGTCCTCGGTGCGGCGCGCCGCGTTGCCGACGATGCGGTCGAGGTCCTTCTGCACGTCGTGTTCGGTGCTGCCGTGCGGCGCGTACGCGGACACCGTGAGCACGAGGTCACCGTTCCACAGCAGGAGGGTGCGGCCCGGACGGCCCTGGTCGTCCTCCGGTAACGCGTAGGCGGTGTCATGGATCTTCTCGGGTCCGCGCCCATGGGCACGGTCGAGGTCCTTCTTGACGCGGTAGGCGCGGCGGGCGGGCCCGGTGTTCTCGTACACCCGGGCGGTGGTGCTGAGCTTCCAGAACGTGCCGTCCGGGGCCTTGAGGTCCGTGAGGCAGCCGGTCCGGCGGTAGAGCGGCCGCGTACCGTTCTCGCCGATGTCCTCCCGGGAGTCGGGGGAGGCGGAGTCGGTGGAGCTGCCGAGGGTGAAGCCGTCGGCAGGCGCCGCGCCGGAGAGGAGGGCGCACGGTCTGCCGGTCCAGCTGTGGGCCCCAGGCGGGCGGGCGGTCAGCTCCGCCCCGGTGCCGTTCTTCCCGCCGCCCGCACCGTCGCCGCCGCCGGAGCAGCCGGCCGAGGCCGCCACCGCGAGTCCGATGAGCGCGACCGACCGCGCCCGGCGTAACGCGGCGCTCCTGGATCCGTACATCTCCCCCACCCCCTGGTCGTGGAGATCCCATTGTCCGATGTCCGTACCGGCGGGTAAAGGAGACCGGGCCCGCACCGAAGGGTGCGGGCCCGGTCTCCTTTAACGGGGGGGCGGGTGGCGGGCTCAGGAGCGGGTGGCTCCGGGGCCGAAGTCGCCGGTGAGGGCGGCGGCC
Source organism: Streptomyces griseus (assembly GCA_002154345.1). Lineage (GTDB taxonomy): Bacteria > Actinomycetota > Actinomycetes > Streptomycetales > Streptomycetaceae > Streptomyces > Streptomyces caviscabies. The sequence goes on along the minus strand of MUNB01000478.1, from coordinate 4,092 downwards.
ATCCGCAGGTGCGGCGTCGCGTCGGCGCTCCGCCCCTGGCGCTCCAGCGTCCGGCCCAGCATGAGGCGCGCGTAGCTCTCCACCGGGTCGAGCTCCAGAACGGTCCGCAGCTCCTTCTCCGCCTTGCCCAGCCGGGCGGAGTGGTAGTAGGAGCGGGCCAGCAGCAGCCGCGGCGCGACCTGCTCCGGCACTTCCTCGACCAGTCCGGCCAGGATCCGCGCGGCCGTCAGGTACTCCTTGGCCTCGAAGAACATCTGCGCCCGGTCCCACCGGTCGGCGGCGGTGCCGAACTCGTAGTAGGTCTCGGTCTCGCTCACGTGTCCTCCTTCGTGTGGTGCGGGCCGCTTCCGGACCGCCCCGTCGTACGTTCGCCCGTGACAACACCACGCAATGGTTGAACATTCCACTAAAGTTCTGGCGTGGGACCCCGGTGCCCCACGCCCCCACGGGAATAGGTTGAGCGCCATGAGCAATCTCGATCGCCAGGCAACGCCCTCCGTCTGCGGAGGGCGCGGCTTCGTCGTCGCCGAGCCCGTCCGTGAGCTTCTCGCCCCCCGCCGCGTCCAGCTCGGCGAAAGCACCGAGGTCCGCCGACTGCTGCCCAACCTCGGCCGGCGCATGGTCGGCGCCTGGGCCTTCGTCGACCACTACGGCCCCGACGACATCGCCGACGAGCCCGGTATGCAGGTCCCGCCCCACCCCCACATGGGCCTCCAGACCGTCAGCTGGCTGCACGACGGGGAGGTCCTCCACCGGGACAGCCTCGGCAGCCTCCAGACGGTACGCCCCCGCGAGCTGGGCCTGATGACCTCGGGCCGCGCCATCAGTCACTCCGAGGAGAGCCCGAAGGACCACGCCCGGCTGCTGCACGGAGCGCAGCTCTGGGTGGCCCTCCCCGATGCGCACCGCTCCGTCGAGCCGCACTTCCAGCACCACACGGACCTGCCCGTCGTCACCGCCCCCGGCCTCGCCGCCACCGTCATCCTGGGCGAACTGGACGGTGCCGCATCGCCCGGCACCACGTACACCCCGATCGTCGGCGCCGACGTGACCCTGATCGCCGGCGCCGAGGCCCGCCTGCCCCTGGACCCCGACTTCGAGTACGCGGTCCTGTCGATGTCGGGCGAGGCCGAGGTGGACGGCGTCCCCGTACTGCCCGGCTCGATGCTCTACCTCGGCTGCGGCCGCACCGAACTGCCCCTGCGCGCCGCCTCCGACGCCGGTCTGATGCTGCTGGGCGGCGAACCGTTCGAGGAGGAGCTCGTGATGTTCTGGAACTTCATCGCCCGATCCGGAGAGGAGATCGTACAGGCGCGAAAGGACTGGGAGGAGGGCTCGCGGTTCGGCGAGGTGCAGGGCTACGACGGCGCCCGCCTGCCCGCCCCGGAACTGCCCACGACCCCGCTGAAGCCGCGCGGGCGGGTGCGCTGACCTGGGGAAACTCTAAGGCAGGCTGGCCGTGCTTCCGCTGGCGGCGGCTACGCCGACCGTCCGATTCGCATCTGTCCTGTGCTAGAGCCTGTCTGACAATTTTTCTCCAGTCAGCGAGGTTCGGCCGAGTTGGCAATCGGGAGGTGCGCCGACCGTCCGGCGGGGATTACCGGGCAGGGCCTACGAACGGCGGGCCAACAGATGGGCGTCGAGGAAGCCCCTTTCGGAGGCTGGATCGTGGAGCAACCGGGCGAAGGGAACGAGCCCGGTGTCGGCCAGCAGTTCGGCGAGGCGATCTGCCGGCCAGCTGTAGGCAGGCGCCACCTTGTGGTCGAAGCGGACAGGTTCCTGTCCGTCGGTCCCGAAGAAGGAGACCAGGAGCAGGCCATCCGGCGCCAGGACGCGTGCCTGCTCGGCGAGCAGCTCCGGTAGTTCTCCCGGAGGGGTGTGGATCATTGAGTAGTGGGCCAGTACGCCGCCGAGCGCGGCGTCCTCGATCGGCAGGGATTCCATCCGCGCCTCCTGGAAGCGCAGCGCCGGGTGGGCCTGCCGGGCGTGGTCGATCATGCCGGGGGCGAGGTCGAGTCCGAAGGCGTCCAGGCCCAGTTCGTGCAGCATGGCTGTCAGATGTCCGGGCCCGCACCCGACGTCCGCTGCCCGCGGGTTGCCTGTCGCGCGCACCAGTTCGGCGAAGGTGCCGATCATGGTCCGGGAGAAAGGCTGTGTCTCCAGCCGGTTTGCGAACAGCGATGCGTACAGCTCGACGACTCCGTCGTAGGCCGTCCTGGTCTCGTCCTGATGATTCACCACGGGCAGGACTCTATAGACGGTCTGATAATTGATCTTGTGTCAGGTCGAGGTGAGTTGACGGATGCGGCATGGGGGGTGCGTCCGTATGCGTCTCTCCAGGTGGGCGACGAGGTCGCCGACGCCGCGGGCCGGGCATGGCGGTTCGGCGGCCCCTGGGACTGGACTGCCTTCGACGACGAGCCGGCCGGCGCTGGGCCTGCGTGGCCACTGATCCTGCTCGCCCGAGCAGGGGCGCCGTGCTCCGCCGAGGACGCTGAAGCGGTGGCTACAAGCACGGCGAGCGGCTCGCACTACGGGACGGTCCGAGACTGGATGGCGCTCACCGAGGCCTCGCCCACCCCCTGACCTGTCGGGACGTCTGCGGAGCCCCTCCGTGGTGAGCGCGGAGATGACCCTTCGGGCCAACTGGCTTGCACGGTCACAGTTGAGGTGTGTGGACTTGCTTATTGGTAACCTGTGGGCTACCAATAAGGGGTGGACCCGTTCATCGCGCTGTCCGACCCCGTACGTCGTGATCTGCTGCGCGCACTCGTCTCCGGCCCGGCCCGGGTGGTCGACCTCGCGGCGCGGTATCCGATCAGCCGGCCCGCGGTGAGCAAGCATCTGCGTGTGCTCACCGAGGCGGGGCTGGTCACGGCCGAGGACCGCGGCCGTGAGCGTCACTACGCGCTCGCCCGCCCGGGTCTCGCGCCGGTCCGCGCTCTGCTCGACGAGCTTGCCGGGCGGCGGCCCCCGATTCCCGAGAGCGCCTTCGACGCCCTCGACCTGGAGGTCCGCAGAACCGTCCACGACCGCCGGGCCGGCGCCGACGCCGTTCCCGGTACCGGAAGACCTCAGGAGGAATCCGCATGACCAGCACCCCCACCGGGCGTCGCGTGACCATCGACGGCCTGGACAGCATCGCCTTCGACCGCACCTTCCGGGCCGCCATCGAGGACGTCTGGGCGGCGGTCACCGAGTCGGACCGTCTGGCCCGATGGATCGGCGAATGGACCGGCGACCCGTCGACCGGATCGGTCGACTTCCGGATGCTCTACGAGGGCGACGAGCACCAGGCCGAAGTCTTCACCATCCAGGAGTGCCAGGCCCCCCGCCGTCTGGTCCTCACGTCGCAGGTGCCCGGCCAGGAACTCGTCTGGCACATGACGCTCACGCTCGTCGAGCACGAGGGCGCCACGACCCTCACCTTCACCCAGTCCGTCGGGGACGACCCGGCGATGGCAGGCGGAGTGGGCCCCGGCTGGGACTACTACCTCGACCGGCTCGTCGCCGCCGAGACCGGCGGTGACCCGGCATCGGTCGACTTCGGCGACTACCACCCGGTCCACCAACAGCACTACCTCGACATGTTCAGCTGAGCCCGACGAGCCGCGCTGTACCAGCCGGACATTTGCCGGGTGGCCAGGCGGCCGCCCAGGAGCGAGCGCAGAGCGTCCTGCTGCTTCCGCCCGCCTCGAACGCCCGCCCGGCGCACTCTCGGGCCAGACCGGGAGTCACGTCGAGGTGCAGCCGGTGCCAGGAGGGGGTGGCGCAGGCCTCCGGCGCGAGTGCGGGAGGTGTAGCGGACCTCACCGACGAGGCGGGGGAGCACCCACCGGGCACCGGCCACCACGGGCACCTGGGCGAAGGCCCGCGAGGACTGGATGAACGGCTCCCGTTTCGGTGAGGTGAAGGGCTATGACGGTGCCCCGATCCCCGATCCCCGACCCCTCAAGGCCCGGGGACGGGTGCGCTGACCGCCTCCTCGGTGACCGTCGCGAGGAGTGTGCGCACCGGCGCAGCCTCCGCGGATTCGGTGGACTCGAAGAAATCCAGCGCCTCCTGCCAGCAAACGCGGGCGCGGTGGGCGTG
>MUNB01000477.1 GCA_002154345.1 Streptomyces griseus | reverse complement strand
GTGGACGATGCCCTGGCGGTGGGTGTAGCCGAGGGCGTCGGCGACCTGTTCCGCGATGTCGACGACATGGTCGACGGGCAGCGGGTGCTGCTGGTTGTCCGCCAGGAGCTGGCTCAGGTTCTGCCCGTCGAGCAGCTCCATGACGAGGTACAGCACGCCCTCGTGCTCGCCGAAGTCGTGGACGACGGTGACGCCCCGGTGCTGGAGGGACGCGGCCACCCGGGCCTCGCGCCGGAAGCGTTCGCGCAGGATCCGGGTGAACGCCCGGTCGTGCTGGGGGCCCATGGGCTTGAGGCATTTCACGGCGACCTGACGGCCCAGCGACTCGTCGCGGGCGCGCCACACCTCGCCCATGCCGCCACGCCCGATGAGTTCGAGCAGTCGGTACCGGCTCTGGATCAGCCTGGTGTCCGCCATCTGCCGCTTCCCGCCCCCGTTTGTTCCCCGCTGTTCCCGCTGCTGGTGCTATGCCCTCCCCGGCCCGTCCAGTATGGCGGCCGGTCCGCGGAGTTTGTACGCGGCGGGGCGGCTGCCGGGTCCCAGCCGTGCCATCGCTCCGAGGATATGACCGGGCGGCAGTTGCCAGCGCACCCGGTCCGGGATCGCGCGCAGCACGGCGCCGGTGGCGCGCAGCCGCCGGTCGACGGTGGCCGGCGGCGGGGCCGGTCTGCCGTACAGCTCGTGGGCGTACGGGGGCAGGGACTGGTAGGCGAGGGCCGCGACGCGCCGCCACAGCAGGGCGCGCGCCGGGACGAGCCAGGGGCGCACGGGCGGTCGGCGGAGGAAGTCGTCGACGTCGGCCGCCTCGGCCCCGGCGGCGAGTTCGGGGCGTACGCGGTCGAAGTAGGCGGCGAGTTCGGCGGTGGTGGCGGGCACCCGGTCCGGGTCGAGGCCGACGAGGCGGGCGCCGGTGCGGTGTTCGTCGATGTACCGGTCGGCCTGGGCGTCGGTGAGGGGGAAGCCGGAGCGGCGCTGGACCTGGAGGTAGGAGTCGGCCTCGGCGCAGTGCACCCAGAGCAGCAGCTCCGGTTCGTCGACGCCGTACGTCTCCCCGGTGTCCGGGTCGGTGGCCTTGAGGCCGCGGTGGATCCGGCGGACCCGGGCGCCGGCCCGTTCGGCGGCGTCGGTGGTGCCGTAGGTGATGGTGCCGACGAAGGAGGCCGTCCGCAGCAGCCGCCCCCAGGCGTCCCGGCGGAAGTCGCTGTTCTGGGTGACCCCGCGCACGGCGCGCGGGTGGAGCGCCTGGAGGTAGAGGGCGCGGATGCCCGCGATCCACATCATCGGGTCGCCGTGCAGCTGCCAGGTGACCGACCGGGGCCCGAAGAGCCCCGGATCGGGGCGTCCGGGCGGGGCGTCGTTCATCCGCGGGTACCTCCGGCTCAGCGGTGCACGGGGGCGGTGCCGGTACGCGTACAAGATCGGGAACAATGGTACGCCGGGGAGCCGTGGTTGCGGCAGGGCGCTTCCGGCAAGGCGGGGCGGACGACGATCGGGGGGACGATGCCCAGGTGGGGGCTGGTCGTGGAGCAGAATCTCGGGTTCGGGGGGCAGCGCCGGATGTGGACGGCCGATGTGCTGGGCCATGTGGACGGCACGCGCGAGGAGGCGCTGGAGGCCCTGCGGGTGCGCGCCGAGACCTACGCTCCGACCCATCCGTTCAGTCCCCGGCGTCGGCGGATCTACCGGGAGCAGGACGGCTTTCTGCTGGTCCTGGACGGGTCCTGGCAGAGCTTCCACTGCCGGTTCACGGTGGCCGAGCAGCTCCTGGACAGTGCGGCCCCGGAGCCGTCCTCCCCGCTGGAGCCCGCCCCGGAGGAGGAACCGGAACCGTCCGCACCGGACCCGGTGCGCCGCCGGACGCCTCCGCCGCCGCCCGAACCGCCGAAGGCGTGGGACGCCGATGTGCCGGAGGTTCCTTCGTGGTTCGGCCGCGAGGACCTGTCCTGACGTACGGTCAGGCGGCGTGGGCGGGCAGCGACACTCCCGTGAGCCGTTCGGACGCGGCCCAGAGCCGGGCGTTGGCGGCCGGGTCGAGGGCCCGGCGGGTGATGCGGGCGGGGGCGGTGGGCCCGACGAGTCCGAAGCGTCCGCCGGGGCCGTAGTAGCTGCCGGGGGCGACGTCGGCGGCGGTGGCCGCGTACAGCAGGGGTTCGGCGCCCTGCTCGGGGAGCTGGGACGGCAGGATCTTCATCGAGTTGAGCATCGAGCGCTTGGGCCTGTCCCGGCCCAGACTCGCGCCCGCCGTCTGGAGGTTGGTGCGGGTGTACCCGGGGTGGGCGCCGGTGCTCAGCAGCTCCCAGCCGCGCTCGCCGGCCACGTCCGCCAGCTGCCGGGTCATCATCAGGTCGGCGAGCTTGGACTGCGCGTAGGACAGATGCGCGCTGTAGCGGCGGCGTTCCCACTGGAGGTCGTCGAACCGGATCCGGCCGTAGGCGGCGGTGCCGCTGCTCATCGTGACGACCCGGGGCGCGGGGGCGGCGAGCAGCAGCGGGAGCAGCCGGACGGTGAGCGCGAACGGGCCGAGGTAGTTGCTGCCGAACTGCAGCTCGAAGCCGTCGGCGGTGGTCATCCGGGTCGGCGGGGCCATCACTCCGGCGTTGTTGAGCAGCAGGTCGACGGGGACGCCGTCGGCGATCAGCCCGTCGGCGAACGCCTGGACGGATGCCAGCTCCGCGAGGTCGACGCGGCGGACCTCGATCCGGGCCGCGGGGTGCTCGGCGAGGATCTCGGCGCGGGCCCGCTCGCCCTTGGCGGGGGTGCGGACCGCCATCACGACGTGTGCCCCGGCCCCGGCGAGCCGGCGGGCGGCCTCCTTTCCGGTGCCGCTGTTGGCTCCGGTGACGACGGCGGTCTTCCCGCTCTGATCCGGAACGCGCCCGCAGCGAGGAGCAGCGCGCGGTGCGCCGCCGAGCGATCCTCGACACCGCGGCGGCGATGCTCACGGAGCTGCCCGTGGCCCAGGTGAGCCTGAACGAGCTGAGCCGGCGGGTGGGGCTGGCGAAGTCGAACGTGCTCCGCTATCTCGAGTCCCGCGAGGCCGTGCTCCTGGAGCTGCTGGGCAGCGCCCAGCGCGACTGGCTGGCCGGTCTGGACGCGGAGTTCGCGGCGACGGTGGACGCCGGGGCCCCGGCCGCCGAGCGCACGGACCGGGTGGCCGCGACCCTGGCCGCGTCGCTCGCCGCCCGCCCGGTGCCCTGCGATCTGATCAGCGCCCAGGCGGCGGTCCTGGAGCGCAACGTGTCCCCGGAGGTGGCCGCGACCTACAAGCGCGCCGCCCTGGCGAACGTCGCCGAGCTGGCCCGGCTGGTACGTGAGCGCGTGCCGGAGCTGGATGAGCACCGCGCGGGGCGATTCGCCGCCGGGGTGCTTCTGGTGACCGGCGCGATCTGGACGCACGCCCAGCCCTCGGCCGCGATGCTGGCGGCCTACGAAGCGGATCCTTCGCTGGCGGCCCTGCGGCTCGACTTCACCGCCACGCTCGAAGAGACGCTGGCCGTCCTGCTCACCGGAATCCTCGCCCGCCCCTGAACCCGGCAGGCGCTCCACTCGCGCCGCCCCGCACCGCCCGACGACCGTAACGAACTTGTTCGTAACGAACATGTTCGTTACGGTGGTGGCATGAGCCCTTCCTCCTCTCCCGCCCCCCGGAGCCGCCGGGAGCGTCCGGCGAAGCCCGCCCTGAGTCACGGGGCGATCGTCACGGCGGCCGTACGGATCATGCGGTCCGAGGGGCTGCGGCGTGTCACCGTGCGGCGGCTGGCGAAGGAGCTCGACACCGGACCGGCCTCGCTGTACGTCTACTTCTCCGGCACCGCCGATCTGCACGCGGCGATCCTGGAGGAGTTCCTCGGCGCGGTCGATCTGGGCCCCGTGACGGGTCCGGGCGACTGGCGCGACCGGCTCGCCTCGGTGCTCGTCTCGTACACGGGCGTCCTGTTCGAGCACCCGAGTCTCGCGCACTCCGCGCTCGTGGTGCGCCCCTCCGGCGCCCACTACCTCGGCCTGGTCGAGGGGATCCTGTCCCTCCTCCACGAGGGCGGCGTCCCCGACGGGCAGGCGGCGTGGGGGGTCGACCTGCTGCTCCAGGTGGCCACCGTGACCGCCGCCGAGCACTCCGCCCGGGACGAGAGCGCCTCGGCGGGCGAGGAGTGGAACGCCCTGGCCGAGGCCCTGCGCTCAGCACCGGCCGACACCCATCCCCGGATCGCCGCCCTAGGCGACGACCTGATGTCAGGAACCCCGGCACAGCGTCTGCGCTGGCTGTTCCACGCGGTCGTCAACGGCGCCCTCACCACCCCGCGCGACCCCGCCTGACCCGGCTCCCCCACCGGACGGCGGTCGCCCCCGCGAAAGG
>MUNB01000476.1 GCA_002154345.1 Streptomyces griseus | reverse complement strand
CCTCAATCGCCGGAGGGGCTTGAAAAGGCGTCCTCAAGCGCCGGACGGGCTGGGTTTGCGCGGGCGAGCCGGAGGGTGTGCCCGGCCGGGCTTGAAAAGGTGTCCTCAAGCGCCGGACGGGCTGGGTTTGCGCGGGCGAGCTGGAAGGTGTGCCCGGACGGGCTGAGAGGTGCGTCCGGACGGGCTGAAAGCGGGCGGGCTCTACGCCCAGAGTTGGCCCTGGAGGGTTTCGATCGCGGCTTCTGTCGTCTCCGCCGTGTAGACGCCCGTCGACAGGTACTTCCAGCCGCCGTCCGCCACCACGAAGACGATGTCGGCGCTCTCCCCCGCCTTGACCGCCTTCTTCCCCACGCCGATCGCCGCGTGGAGGGCGGCTCCGGTGGAGACGCCCGCGAAGATGCCCTCCTGCTGGAGGAGTTCGCGGGTGCGGGTGACCGCGTCGGCCGATCCGACCGAGAAGCGGGTGGTGAGGACCGAGGCGTCGTAGAGCTCGGGGACGAAGCCCTCGTCGAGGTTGCGGAGGCCGTAGACCAGGTCGTCGTAGCGCGGTTCGGCGGCGACGATCTGGATGCCGGGGCGGTTCTCGCGGAGGTAGCGGCCGACGCCCATGAGGGTGCCGGTGGTGCCGAGGCCCGCGACGAAGTGCGTGATGGACGGGAGGTCGGTGAGGATCTCGGGTCCGGTGGTGGCGTAGTGCGCGCCCGCGTTGTCCGGGTTGCCGTACTGGTAGAGCATCACCCAGTCCGGGTGCTCGGCCGACAGTTCCTTCGCGACGCGGACCGCCGTGTTGGAGCCGCCCGCGGCCGGGGAGGAGATGATCTCGGCTCCCCACATGGCGAGCAGGTCGCGCCGCTCCTGGGAGGTGTTCTCCGGCATGACGCAGACGATGCGGTAGCCCTTGAGCTTGGCCGCCATGGCGAGCGAGATGCCGGTGTTGCCGCTGGTGGGCTCCAGGATGGTGCAGCCGGGGGTGAGCCGGCCGTCCTTCTCGGCCTGTTCGACCATGTGGAGCGCCGGGCGGTCCTTGATCGAGCCGGTGGGGTTGCGGTCCTCCAGCTTGGCCCAGATGCGGACGTCCTCGGACGGGGACAGCCGCGGGAGGCGGACGAGGGGAGTGTTCCCCACGGCCGCCAGCGGGGAGTCGTACCGCATCAGCGCATGCCGCCGGCGACGGCCGGAAGGATCGTGACGTTGTCGCCGTCGCTGAGCTTGGTGGAGATGCCGTCGAGGAAGCGGACGTCCTCGTCGTTGAGGTAGACGTTCACGAAGCGGCGGAGCTGTTCGCCGTCGACAATGCGCTCACGGATGCCGGTGTGGCGGCTCTCCAGGTCGGCGAAGAGGTCGGCGAGGGTGTCCCCGTTGCCTTCGACGGCCTTCGCGCCGTCGGTGTAGGTGCGGAGGATGGTCGGGATGCGGACCTCGATGGCCATGGCGTGGGCTCCTGTCGAAAGCGGAGTGGTGGCGTGGGGCGCGCGTTTCTGCCCCCGCGCAGGGGGTGGTGCGTGTGGGTGGGCGCGCGGACCGCGGCTCAGGCCGGGCGGCTCACGGGCAGGCTGCGGTGGGACAGATCGCGCTCGCGAGCCTGCACAGGTCGACGTGCAGCCGCGCGACGAGCAGCGTGCCCGGCGTCTTGTTGCTCACGTCATGGGGAACCATGCGGGCATCGTATCGATTCCCTGTACGGAAACCCGAGTACCGTCCCGCATGGTGGATGGTCAGCGACTGCTATGTGGACTTCTGCCGCGCGGTGCGGTCCTCCGGGAGGTAGACGACCGTGGGTGCGCCGGTCTTCGGGTGGGTGCTGACCTCGGCGGTCACGCCGTACACCTCGCTCAGCAGCTCGGCCGTGAGGACCTTCTCCGGGGTGCCGGACGCGACGACGCGGCCGTCCTGGAGGACGTAGATCCGGTCGCAGTAGTACGCGGCGAGGTTGAGGTCGTGCAGGGCGAGGAGGTTGGTGGTGCCGAGGTCCCGGACCAGGGAGAGGATCTCCAGTTGGTAGCGGATGTCCAGGTGGTTGGTCGGTTCGTCCAGGACGACGAGCGAGGGCTGCTGGACCAGGGCGCGGGCGACCAGGGCGCGCTGGCGTTCGCCGCCGGAGAGGGAGGCGAACGTACGGGGTTCGAGGGCGGCGATGCCGACCCGGTCGAGGGCCTCGGTGACGAGGGTGGTGTCGGCGGCGGTGTCGGCCTCCCAGAACCGTTTGTGCGGGGCGCGGCCCATCGCGACGACCTGGCCGACGGTGAGCTCGAATCCGGCGTGGCCGTCCTGCGGGACGGTGGCGATGCGCTGGGCGCGGGCCTTCACGGGGAGGGTGGCGAGGTCGTCGCCGTCGAGCAGGACCCGGCCGTGGGTGGGGCGCAGGGTGCCGTAGACGCAGCGCAGGAGGGTGGTCTTGCCGCTGCCGTTGGGGCCGACGAGGCCGACGGTCTCGCCGTCGGCGGCGGTGAGGTCGACGGCGTCGACGAGATGGCGGCCCTCGCCGGTCCCGTACGAGAGGCCTTCGGTGCGCAGGGTGGTCACGGGTGGGCTCCCTCAGCCGTGCGAACGGTCGTCGTGCGGGCGCTCCGGACGGCGAAGGGCGTCATGCCGGTGCTCCGGGCAGGAACTGGCCTCATGCGGGCGCTCCTTCCGGCCTGCGGCGCAGCATCCAGAGGAAGAACGGGCCGCCGGTCAGGGCGGTGAGCACGCCGACCGGGATGTCCTGCGGGGCGGCGAGCGTCCGGGCGGCCAGGTCGGCGAGGACCAGGAACGCCGCTCCGCCGAGGGCGACCACGGGCAGCAGTGCGCGGTGGGCCGCTCCGACGACCATGCGGGCCATGTGCGGAACCATCAGGCCGACGAAGCCGATGGCCCCGCTGTACGCGACGAGCACGCCGGTCATCAGGGAGGCGAGGACGAAGACGGCGGCCCGGAAGCGGGCGGTGTCGAGGCCGAGGACGGTGGCGCCCTCCTCCCCCACCAGGAGCAGGTCGAGCGGCCGGGCCAGGGTGAGGAGGACGGCGGTGCCGGCGACCAGGGTGATCGCGGGCAGCGCGAGCATGTCCCAGCGGGCCGCGCCGAGGCCGCCGAGGGTCCAGTAGAGGACTTCCTGGAGGTGGTCGGCACGGGCCGAGGTGACCAGGATCAGGCTGGTCAGGGCGGACAGGACGTAGGAGACGGCGACCCCGGCGAGGACGAGCCGGTTGGTGGTGAGGCCGCCCCCGCCGCGCGCCAGGGTGTAGACGAGCAGCAGCGAGAGCAGGGCTCCGGCGAAGGCGGCGGCGGGGATCGTGACGGTGGTGGCGAGGGTGGCGCCGATGCCGAGGACGATCACCAGGACCGCGCCGGTGGAGGCTCCGGAGGAGACGCCGAGGAGGAACGGGTCGGCGAGCTGGTTGCGTACGAGGGCCTGGAGGACGGTGCCGATGACGGCGAGTCCGGCGCCGACGACGATACCGAGCAGCACCCGGGGCAGCCGCACGTCCAGGACGATCGTGCGGAACGGGCTCGCCTCCGCCCGCCCGGTCAGGATGTCGAGGACCTGGCCGGGCGGGATACGGACGGAGCCGAGGGCGAGGGCGGCGAGCACGGCGGCGGCCAGGAGCGCGGCGAGGACGCCGAGCACCAGGACGTAACCGAGCGGCCGCCGCGGTGCGGAGGCGCGGCAGCTCACGGGGTGGTGGCCGCCTTGACCGCCTCCGGGTGGAGCTGGGCCGCGAGCTTGTCGACGGCGGCGGGGACGCGGACGCCGAGGACCGCGTCGGAGAGCGGCATGACGGCGAAGCGCTGGTTCTTGATGGCGGGGACGTCGGCGAGGGCCGGGTCGGTCAGGAGGCGCTTCTTCTTCTGTTCGACGGTGGTGGAGCCGTAGTCGTAGATCACGATGGCTTCGGGCTTGCGGGCGACGACGTTCTCCCAGGAGGCGTCGCCGAAGGCCTTGTCGAGGTCGGCGAAGACGTTGGCGCCGCCGGCCCGCTCGATCAGCTCGTTGCCGATGCCCTTGCCGCCCGCGGTGAACGCGGTCTTGTCGCCGCTGTCGTAGACGAAGACGGGGAGCGGCTTCAGGTCCGCCAGCTTCTTCGCGGTGGCGGCGTTGTCGGCCTTGGCCTGCTTGATCCAGGCCTCGGCGCGGTCGGGGACGCCGAAGGTGCGGCCGACCTCGCGGATCTCCTCGTAGAGGGTCTCCATCGGGGTGCCGGTCGTGGCGCAGCTCTCGGTGTTGAGCCGGGTCTCGATGCCGGACTTCTTCAGCGCCTCGCGGCCGCGCCCGTCGCCTGCCGCGAACGCGCTGGCGTAGCCGCCGTAGACGAAGTCGGGGTCGGCGGCGAGGACCTGCTCGTAGGAGGGGTACTCCTTGGCGAGGACCGGGACGGCGGCGTAGTCCTTCGCGTACTTCGGCAGGACCTGGTCGTCGAGGTAGGCGGTGCCGACGAGGGAGCTCTTCAGGCCCAGTTCCAGCATGATCTCGGTGACGTGCTGGTTCATGGTGACCACGCGCTTCGGCGGGGCCTGGTACGTGGTGGTGACACCGCAGTTCTTGACGGTGTACGGGAAGCCGTCGCTCGTGGCCGCGGCCTCGGGCTCGGCGCGCTCCGAGGCGGAGCAGGCGGTGAGGGCGAGCGGGAGCAGCGCGGCGGCGGCTATGAGCGCGGGGGTGCGCCGGGACATGGCGGGGCCTCTCCGGGGGATTTCCGCGTCCCCTGGTCGATGCGAGAAGGCGGCGGGCCAGTTCCTGGCTTCCGGGCCGCCCTCCGGCACGGAGTCGGAGTCCGTACGGGAGGGGGCCCGGTCACAGTGGCGGGACCGTGCCGGATTCGCACCGGCTTCCTGGTTCCTGCTGCCTTGTGGTCGGGTCTGGGGTGCAGTGTGCCAGACCCGCGCGGCGGGTCCGTGAGCTGCCCGGGTGCTCAGTACGCCTCGACGACCTGCACGTCTTCCTCGGTGATCTCGCCGTCCACGATGCGGTACGAGCGGAACTGGAAGGGGCCGGAGCCGTCGGTGTCGGCGGTGGAGACGAGGACGTAGTGGGCGCCGGGCTCGTTGGCGTAGGTCACGTCGGTGCGGGAGGGGTAGGCCTCGGTCGCCGTGTGCGAGTGGTAGACGATCACGGGCTCCTCGTCGCGGTCGTCCATCTCGCGGTAGAGCTTGAGGAGGTCGGCCGAGTCGAACTCGTAGAACGTGGGCGAGCGGGCGGCGTTCAGCATCGGGATGAAGCGCTCGGGCCGGTCCGTCCCGGCCGGGCCCGCGACCACTCCGCACGCCTCGTCGGGGTGGTCGGCCCGGGAGTGGGCGACGATCTGGTCGTAGAGCGTCTGGGTGATGGTCAGCATGGCGCCAGGATATGCAGGCGGGCCCCCCGTACCGGTGGGTGGTACGGGGGGGCCGCATGCTGGACGCCGTCGGCCTTTGGGGAGGCCGGGGGCGGTCCGGGAGGAAGGG
>MUNB01000475.1 GCA_002154345.1 Streptomyces griseus | reverse complement strand
CACCGACGAGCAGAAGCGCCGCTGGCTCCCGGGCTTCTGCTCCGGCGAGACCATCACCGCCATCGCGATGACCGAGCCGGGCGCGGGCTCCGACCTCCAGGGCATCCGCACCACCGCCGAGGACAAGGGCGACCACTGGCTGCTCAACGGCTCGAAGACCTTCATCTCCAACGGGATCCTCGCCGACCTCGTCGTCGTGGTCGCGAAGACCACCCCCGAGGGCGGGGCCAAGGGGCTCTCCCTCATCGTCGTCGAGCGCGGCGCGGAGGGCTTCGAGCGGGGCCGCAACCTCGACAAGATCGGCCAGAAGTCCCAGGACACCGCCGAGTTGTTCTTCAACGACGTCCGCGTCCCCAAGGAGAACCTGCTCGGTGAGCTCGACGGCGCGTTCATCCACCTGATGACCAACCTGGCCCAGGAGCGCATGGGCATAGCGGTCGCCGGGATCGCCGCCGCCGAACACCTGCTGGAGATCACCACCCGGTACGTCAAGGAGCGCGAGGCCTTCGGACGCCCGCTCTCCAAGCTCCAGCACATCCGCTTCGAGATCGCCGAGATGGCCACCGAGTGCGCCGTCACCCGGACCTTCCTCGACCGGTGCATCGTCGACCACTCCGACGGCGTCCTGGACGCCGTCCACGCCTCCATGGCCAAGTGGTGGGCCACCGAACTGCAGAAGCGCGTCGCCGACCGCTGCCTCCAACTCCACGGCGGCTACGGCTACATGAGCGAGTACAAGGTCGCCAAGGCGTTCACCGACGGCCGCATCCAGACCATCTACGGCGGTGCGACCGAGATCATGAAGGAGATCATCGGCCGCTCGCTGCTCGCCTGACGACCTCCTCGATCGCTCCTCAACCACCCTCGAAAGGCAGCTGTCTTGAGTACCGAAGCATTCGTCTACGACGCGATCCGCACCCCCCGCGGCCGCGGCAAGGCCAACGGAGCCCTGCACGGCACCAAGCCGATCGACCTCGTCGTCGGCCTCATCCACGAGATCCGGGGCCGCTTCCCGGACCTCGACCCGGCCGCCATCGACGACATCGTCCTCGGCGTGGTCAGCCCGCTCGGCGACCAGGGCTCCGACATCGCCCGGATCGCCGCCATCGCGGCCGGGCTGCCCGACTCCGTCGCCGGGGTCCAGGAGAACCGCTTCTGTGCCTCCGGCCTGGAAGCGGTCAACCTGGCCGCCGCCAAGGTCCGTTCGGGCTGGGAGGACCTGGTGCTCGCCGGGGGAGTCGAGTCGATGTCCCGGGTGCCGATGGGCTCGGACGGCGGGGCCTGGGCCATGGACCCGATGACCAGCTTCGAGACCGGCTTCGCCCCGCAGGGCATCGGCGCCGACCTCATCGCCACCATCGAGGGCTTCAGCCGCCGTGACGTCGACGAGTACGCCGCCCTCTCCCAGGAACGCGCCGCGGCGGCCTGGAAGGACGGCCGCTTCGCCCGCTCCGTCGTGCCCGTCAAGGACCGCAACGGCCTGACCGTCCTCGACCACGACGAGCACCTGCGCCCCGGCACCACCGCCGACTCCCTCGCCGGCCTCAAGCCGTCCTTCGCGGGCATCGGCGAGATGGGCGGCTTCGACGCGGTGGCGCTCCAGAAGTACCACTGGGTCGAGAAGATCGACCACGTCCACCACGCGGGCAACTCCTCCGGCATCGTGGACGGCGCGGCCCTCGTCGCCATCGGCTCGAAGGAGGTCGGCGAGCGCTACGGCCTCACCCCGCGCGCCCGCATCGTCTCCGCCGCCGTCTCCGGCTCCGAGCCCACCATCATGCTCACCGGCCCCGCGCCCGCCACCCGCAAGGCGCTCGCCAAGGCCGGGCTGACCATCGACGACATCGACCTCGTCGAGATCAACGAAGCCTTCGCCGGGGTCGTCCTGCGCTTCGTCAAGGACATGGGCCTGAGCCTGGACAAGGTCAACGTCAACGGCGGCGCCATCGCGCTCGGCCACCCCCTCGGCGCGACCGGCGCGATGATCCTCGGCACCGTCATCGACGAACTGGAGCGCCGCGACCAGCAGTTCGGCCTGGTCACTCTCTGCGTCGGCGGCGGCATGGGTGTCGCCACCGTCGTCGAACGCATCTGACTCGTCCCCGGCCCCACCTGCTTACGGAGAAAACACCGACATGACGACCGAGAGCACCACCATCCGCTGGGAACAGGACGAGACCGGCGTCGTCACCCTCGTCCTCGACGACCCCGACCAGTCGGCCAACACGATGAACCAGGCCTTCAAGGACTCCATCGCGGCCGTCGCCGACCGCGCCGAGGCCGAGAAGGACTCCATCCGCGGCATCATCTACACGTCCGCCAAGAAGACCTTCTTCGCCGGCGGCGACCTCAAGGACATGATCAAGGTCGGCCCGGAGAACGCCCAGGCCGCCTTCGACACCGGCACCGCGATCAAGAACTCGCTGCGCCGCATCGAGACCCTCGGCAAGCCCGTCGTCGCCGCCATCAACGGCGCGGCCCTCGGCGGCGGTTACGAGATCGCGCTCGCCTCCCACCACCGCGTCGCCCTCGACGCCCCCGGATCCCGCATCGGCCTGCCCGAGGTCACCCTCGGCCTGCTCCCGGCCGGCGGCGGCGTCACCCGGACCGTACGCCTCATGGGCATCGCCGACGCCCTGCTCAAGGTGCTCCTCCAGGGCACCCAGTACACCCCGCGGCGGGCCCTGGAGAACGGCCTCGTCCACGAAGTCGCCGCCACCCGTGAGGAGATGATCGAGAAGGCCCGCGCCTTCATCGACGCGAACCCCGAGTCGCAGCAGCCCTGGGACGTCAAGGGCTACAAGATCCCCGGCGGCACCCCGTCCAACCCGCGCTTCGCCGCCAACCTGCCCGCGTTCCCCGCCAACCTGAAGAAGCAGCTCGCGGGCGCGCCCATGCCCGCGCCGCGCAACATCCTGGCGGCGGCCGTCGAGGGCTCGCAGGTCGACTTCGAGACCGCCCTGACCATCGAGGCCCGGTACTTCACCGAGCTGGTCACCGGCCAGGTCTCCAAGAACATGATCCAGGCGTTCTTCTTCGACCTCCAGGCCGTCAACTCCGGTGCCAACCGGCCCAAGGACATCCCGGAGCGCCCGGTCCGGAAGGTCGCCGTCCTCGGCGCCGGGATGATGGGCGCGGGCATCGCCTACTCCTGTGCCAAGGCCGGTATCGACGTCGTCCTCAAGGACGTCTCCACCGAGGCGGCCGCCAAGGGCAAGGCGTACAGCGAGAAGCTGCTCGCCAAGGCGCTCTCCCGGGGCCGTACGACCGAGGCCAAGCGCGACGAACTGCTGGCCCGGATCACTCCGACCGGTGAGGCCGCCGACCTCGCGGGCTGCGACGCGGTGATCGAGGCCGTCTTCGAGGACACCGCCCTCAAGCACAAGGTGTTCCAGGAGATCCAGGACGTCATCGAGCCCGACGCGCTGCTCTGCTCCAACACCTCCACCCTCCCGATCACCGTCCTCGCCGAGGGCGTCTCACGCCCCGTCGACTTCATCGGGCTGCACTTCTTCTCGCCCGTCGACAAGATGCCGCTCGTCGAGATCATCAAGGGCGAGCGCACCGGCGACGAGGCGCTGGCCCGCGCCTTCGACCTGGTCCGCCGGATCAAGAAGACGCCGATCGTCGTCAACGACTCGCGCGGCTTCTTCACCTCGCGCGTCATCGGGCAGTTCATCAACGAGGGCGTGGCGATGGTCGGCGAGGGCGTCGAGCCCGCCTCGATCGAGCAGGCCGCCGCCCAGTCCGGCTACCCGGCCAAGGTCCTCTCCCTGATGGACGAGCTGACCCTGACCCTGCCCCGCAAGATCCGCAACGAGACCAAGCGTGCGGTGGAGGAGGCCGGCGGCACCTGGCCCGGCCACCCCTCCGACGAGGTCATCGACCGCATGGTCGACGAGTTCGGCCGCACGGGGCGCAGCGGGGGAGCGGGCTTCTACGACTACGACGAGGACGGCAGGCGCGCCGGTCTCTGGCCGGGCCTGCGCGAGCACTTCACGACCAAGGCCGACGGAGACGTGCCCTTCGAGGACATGAAGGAGCGGATGCTCTTCTCCGAGGCGCTGGACAGCGTCCGCTGCCTGGAGGAGAACGTCCTCATCTCCGTCGCCGACGCCAACATCGGCTCCATCATGGGCATCGGCTTCCCGCCGTGGACCGGTGGCGTCCTCCAGTACATCAACGGGTACGAGGGCGGCCTGCCCGGCTTCGTGGCCCGCGCCCGGGAGTTGGCCGAGCGCTACGGCGACCGTTTCCTGCCGCCCGCGCTGCTGGTGGAGAAGGCGGAGAAGGGCGAGACCTTCCACGACTGACCCGTCGACAGGCCCTGCCGCGGGCCGCTTTCACCGTCGCTCGGCGGTGAAAGCGGCCCGCAGCTCCTCCTTCAGCGACCGCTGAAACGCCGTCACCAGCGCCTGCACCACGATCGGTTGCATATCGGCGGACAGCGACTTCATCGCCGCCACATGCTCCGGGTCGCCCTCGCGCTCCCGGTAGGGGTTCCACACCTCGTCCCGGAACAGCCGCGTCATCTCCTGGGCGGCCGAGCGGGTGTGCTCCAGCAGCACGGTCCGTGCCGCCAGGATCGTCTCGTGCGCGATCGGCACGTCCAGCAGCTCCACCCCGAGCCGCAGCAGCCCCAGATCCACCCGGTACGCCCCGCCGGCCTCCTGCGGCCGCACCAGCACCCCCATCGCCGCCAGCCGCTCCACATCCGGCTCCGACAGCGCCCGCCCGGTCCGCCGCTCCAGCTCGGCCCGGGAGAAGTCCTCGGTCTTGTCCGGCGCCCAGGACGCCACCAGCGCCCGGTGGATCGCCAGATCGTGGGCGCTGAGGTCGGGCGGCAGCTGCTCCAGATACCGTTCGATCGCGGCCAGCGTCATCCCCTGCTGCTGGAGCTCCTCGATCAGCGCGAGCCGCGAGAGATGGTCAGGACCGTAGTGCCCGACCCGGCGGGGCCCGATGACCGGCGGCGGCAACAGGCCCCGGGTGCTGTAGAACCGCACGGTGCGTACGGTGACTCCGGCGCGCGCCGCCAGCTCGTCCACCGTGAGCGTCGGCTCGTCGGTCCCCGTCGCCATCTCTGCTCCCCGCGGTCGAACCTCGTATCGGACAGTTCCGCTGTCTCACCACTACTGCGAAAGTCTCCGGCACCGGCGCCCCGCCGTCCACCCCGGCCCCGTGGTCGGTCCGGGCCCGTTGTCAGTGGCCGCCCGTACG
>MUNB01000474.1 GCA_002154345.1 Streptomyces griseus | reverse complement strand
CGGGCTGCTCGGCGGCGGCACGGACGGCCTGCTGGACGACCTCCCGACGGACGGCCTCACCAAGCCCTCCCCCGAGGGAAAGCCCAGCACACCGGCCGCCCCGGACGTCACCCTGCCCCCGCTCCTCCCCGGGCTCCTCCCGGGCCTCGGCATCGACGGCGAGAACCTCAGGCCGTAGATCCGGAGCACACGAGGGAAGGGCCGGTACGCGATCGCGTACCGGCCCTTCCCCGTACAGCAGGTCAGAAGAAGACCGACCGCCGCTGCACCAGCAGCTTGTACAGCGTGTGCTGGATCTGCTCGCGCACCTGGTCCGTCAGGTTGAACATCAGCATCGGGTCCTCCGCCGCCTCCGGCGGATAGCCGTCCGTCGGGATCGGCTCACCGAACTGGATCGTCCACTTCGTCGGCAGCGGCAGCGCGCCCAGCGGTCCCAGCCACGGGAACGTCGGCGTGATCGGGAAGTACGGGAAGCCCAGCAGCCGGGCCAGCGTCTTCGCGTTGCCGATCATCGGGTAGATCTCCTCCGCGCCCACGATCGAGCACGGCACGATCGGCGCACCCGCGCGCAGCGCCGTCGACACGAACCCGCCCCGGCCGAAGCGCTGCAGCTTGTAGCGCTCGCCGAACGGCTTGCCGATGCCCTTGAAGCCCTCCGGCATCACCCCGACGATCTCACCCGTCTCCAGCAGCCGCTGCGCGTCCTCCGCACAGGCCAGCGTGTGACCGGCCTTGCGCGCCAGCTCGTTGACGACCGGGAGATGGAAGACCAGATCGGCGGCGAGCAGCCGCAGATGCCGCTCCGCCGGATGGTTGTCGTGCACCGCGACCTGGAGCATCAGCCCGTCCAGCGGCAGCGTCCCGGAGTGGTTGGCCACGATGAGCGCCCCGCCGTCCGACGGGATGTTCTCGATGCCCTTCACCTCGACCCGGAAGTACTTGTCGGCCAGCGGGCGCAGCGCCGACATCAGGACCTGGTCGGTGAGCTCCTTGTCGTAACCGAACTCGTCGACGTCGTAGTCACCGGTGACCCGCCGCCGCAGGAACGCGAGCCCGCCCGCGATCCGCCGCTCCCAGCCACCGCCCGCGGAACCCTCGGCGCCGCCCGCATCCTGACGGAGCTCCTCCTGCTCCGCCTCCACGGGCGGCTCGGGCGCCTGCGCCCCCGGCAGGGCGCTCACCGGAGCCGCCGAGCCGTCACCGCGACCGCCGCCGGGGCCGCCCGGCCCGGTCCGGCGCCGCGCCGGACGCGATGTGCCGCCGGACCGCGAACGGTCGTCGTCGAACGGAATGACCTTGGCGTCCGCCATCGTCGGTGCGCTCCTCTACCTGGCGCCGTGAGTCGTCTGTACCGCACCGGACCCGCGCTCCCGCGGCCCGGCGCCTCCCGGCAGCGGCAGCGCCGCCAGCCGGTCCACCGCCCCGCCCACCGTCGCCGGCGGCAGCAGCCCCGGCCCCCGGCTCCGCGCGAACTCCGCGAACGTCTCCGCCGTGGTGAACTTCGGCCGGAAGCCGAGGGTCTCGCGCATCTGCACGGTCGAGACCACCCGGCCATGGGTGAGCAGCCGGATCTGTTCCGGCGAGAAGTCGGTCATGCCGATCGTACGGAGCGCCGAGCCGACCCAGGTGACGGCGGGCAGCAGCACCGGCACGGTCGGCCTGCCCAGCCGCCGCGAGCACTGCGACAGCAGCAGCACCCCGTCACCGGCGATGTTGAACGTGCCGCTGTTCAGCGTCCCGCGCCGGGGCTCGCCCGCCGCGATCCCCAGGACGTCGATCACATCGTCCTCGTGCACGAACTGGAGCCGGGGGTCGTAGCCGAAGACGGTCGGCAGGACGGGCAGCGACAGATAGTCGGCGAGCGGCGAGTCCGGATGCGGCCCCAGGATGTTGGCGAACCGCAGCACGCACACCGCCACGTCCGGCCGGCGGCGGGCGAAGCCCCGTACGTACCCCTCGACCTCCACCGCGTCCTTCGCGAAGCCGCCGCTGGGCAGCGACTTCGGCGGGGTGGTCTCGGTGAACACGGCGGGGTCGCGGGGCGCCGACCCGTACACGCTCGTACTGGACTTCACCACGAGCCGTCGCACCGTCGGCGACTTCTGGCAGGCGCCGAGCAGCTGCATGGTGCCGATGACGTTGGTCTCCTTGATCGCCGTCCGGCCGCCGGCGCCGAGCGCCTTGCCGGAGACGTCCAGGTGGACCACCGTGTCGACGGCGTACTCGGCCAGGATCCGCGCTATGGCCGACTGCCGGATGTCGGCGCGGACGAACTCCGCGTCGCCCAGGTGATGCGCGGGCGCGACCGCGTCGACGGCGATCACCCGGTCCACCCCGGGCTCGCGCTGCACGCGCCGGACGAAGCGGCCTCCCAGCTGCCGGGCCACTCCGGTGACGAGCACGACCTTTCCCAAGACCCGGCTCCCCTGCTTCCCGCGGTAACTTCCCTGGCCGTCACCGTAGCGGGTGGACGCCGCCCTGTGACGCCCCCATGCTCCGAAACGCACCGCAGCCCCTCCACCGGAACGGCGGAGAGGCTGCGGATCTCACGAACTGCGTTCGCTTACTTCTTGTTGCGACGCTGAACGCGCGTGCGCTTGAGCAGCTTGCGGTGCTTCTTCTTGGCCATCCGCTTGCGCCGCTTCTTGATAACAGAGCCCACGACTACCCTCGCTTACTTCATCTTCACTGGTGCGGGGCGTCTGGGCCCACACGACCTACGTCGGCCTAGCCTACCCGCCACCGTCCGAGGGACGTAATCCGCAGGCAACCCCGGGTTGATCCCAGGCTGACGTCAGGCTGATTCCACCCCCACAAAGGACTCGCGGAGATACGCGTGAACCGCTTGCTCCGGCACCCGGAAGGACCTGCCCACCCGGATCGCCGGCAGATGACCGCTGTGCACCAAGCGGTACACGGTCATCTTCGACACTCGCATGACCGAGGCGACTTCCGCCACGGTCAGAAACTTGACCTCGTTGAGAGGCCTCTCGCTGCCAGCAGCCATGACCCACCTGTACCTTCCGCACCGGACGCGCACCGGCTTCCCCTCCGGTGACTCTTCGTCGTTGTGCGCTCACTCACCAGGTTAGGGGCGGGTGGTGCGAGTGGGGAAGAGGAGGGGCGGTCGACGGCCTACGGTGACAGACGGGCCCGATTGAGCACATAGCGCGTCAACGGCCGGTAAAACGGGGCCCGTACGCCGTCGTCGAGCGGAACGACGACGGACACCCGGCCCTCCGCCTCCCCGACGAACAGCGCCGGATCGTCCGTGTCCGCCGGCCCGATCGCCTCGATCCCCAGCTGACCTGCGCCGCAGACCCAGCCGTGATCCCCGATCACCAGCTCGGGCAGCACCCCGAGCCGCTCCGCCGCGTCCTGGAGCGCCAGCCGCACCGGAAGCGGCGAATGCGTGTGCGCGCCGGTCTCACCACCCGTGGGCCGCCCCCCTGGTTCGCGCACCAGCGCGACACCCCGTACGTAGTCGAGGTTGTACGTACGTACGCCAAACCGGGTCGTTATGTCGACACATCTCCCCTGCGCGGGGGTGAGAACAGGACAGCCCGCCGCCGACAGAGCGTCTGCCAGCCCGGCGTAGAAACCGAGCAGCCGGTGCGGATGACCGGTCCCCAGCAGCACCGGAGCCCGCCGCTCGGCCACCAGCGCCAACCGCTCGGCGAACGCGTCCAGCGCGGCCACCGTCCGGTCCGGGTCGATCGCGTCGGGCCCGCTCACATGCGCGGGATCCGCCGAGACCCCGCACCGGTCCGCCATCAGCCGCAACAGCTCGCCCTCGCCCCAGGCCCGCTCGGGCGCCAGCCCCAGCATCACCCGAGGATCCCGGGCGGCGAACAGCCGGTAGCTGCGCAGACTGTTCTCGCGCGGCGTGGCCACGGGCCCGGCCAGCCGGGCCGCCAGCAGATGGGCGCGTAACGCCCCGGTGCTCAACACCCCTGGGATGCTGCCGTATCGCGCGGCCCGGGCGTACCGGATTCCCGTTACGCCCCACCGTTGGCGTAGCGCACGGCACAATGCCCGCGCACGCCCCGGCCGCGCCCCTCAGGTCAGCAGACCCCGCAGCGGGAACGCCGCCCTCCGGGACGCCAGCACCGCCTGGTCCAGCCGGTCCGCCGGATCGTAACCGTCCTCCCACGCCTTCCAGGACGGCGTACGCCCGTCGGTCATCCGGCCCGGCCCCAACTGCCGCGTACGGGCGTAGACGAGATCCCGCCAGGACGGCGGCACCACCGACTCCGGGTCGACGGGCGCGTGCGCCGCGATCCCGACCAGATGCGTCCACGACCGGGGCACCACGTCCACCACCGCGTATCCGCCGCCGCCGAGCGCCACCCAGCGCCCGTCGGCGTGGTCGTGCGCCAGCCGGTGACAGGACTCCATGACCGCCCGCTGCGCGTCCAGCGACACCGCGAGATGCGCGAGCGGGTCCTCGAAGTGGGTGTCGGCCCCGTGCTGGGTGACGAGCACCTGGGGCCGGAAGTCGGCCAGCAGCTCGGGCACCACGGCGTGGAACGCCCGCAGCCACCCCTCGTCCCCGGTCCCGGCCGGCAGCGCCACGTTCACCGCGGAGCCCTCGCCCGCCCCGGCCCCGGTCTCCT
>MUNB01000473.1 GCA_002154345.1 Streptomyces griseus | reverse complement strand
GTGCGGGGGTCATGGGGCGGGCTCCGTCAGCGCGCGGTCCAGGGGCACGTCGGAGGTCGTCACGACCGACGCCAGATCGAGGTCGGCCGGGGTGGGCATCAGGCTTCCGGCCAGCTGTACGGCCGCGGCCCCATGGGCAACGGCCGAGGTGAGGGCCTCCGGGCCCCGCCCGCCCGCCGCCAGGAACCCGGCGAGCGAGGCGTCCCCGGCGCCGACATTGCTGCGTACGGCGGTCACCGGAGCGGTGGCGAAATACGCGCCCGACGCCTCGGCCAGCAGCTGCCCGTCCGCGCCCAGGCTCGCCAGCACCGAACGGGCCCCGCGCTCCCGCAGCTCCTCGGCCGCCTTGAGTGCGTCGCCCACCGTGGCGAGCGGCCGGCCGACGGCCTCGGCCAGCTCCTGGACGTTGGGCTTGATCACATCGGGCCCTCCGGCGAGCGCGGCGGTGAGCGCCGCCCCCGAGGTGTCCAGCGCGATCCGCGCACCGGCGCGGTGACTCCGCTCGACCAGCTCCGCGTACCACCGGGGCGGCAGCCCGCGCGGCAGGCTCCCGCAGCAGGCGATCCAGTCGGCGGCCGACGAGCGGACCCGTACCGCCTCCAGGACGTCCTCCGCCTCG
Source organism: Streptomyces griseus (assembly GCA_002154345.1). Classification (GTDB taxonomy): domain Bacteria; phylum Actinomycetota; class Actinomycetes; order Streptomycetales; family Streptomycetaceae; genus Streptomyces; species Streptomyces caviscabies. The sequence continues at coordinate 8,449 of MUNB01000473.1, read as the reverse complement.
GCCGGACTCAGTTCGGGGCCCGCCGCGTTGACCTTGGTGAGGGTGCCGTCGGGCTCGACGAGCGTGACGTTGATCCTGGTGTTCCCGGCGATCGGCACACCGGCCGCCTCGATGCCGAGATCGCCGAGGAGCCGCGCGAGCAGTGCGCCCTCCGGGCCGCCCATCGGGGCGACGGCGACCGTGCGGTGTCCGGCCGCCGCGACCGCGCGGGAGACGTTGACGCCCTTGCCGCCCGGGTCGACGCGGTCGGCCGTGGCACGCAGCACGGTGCCGCGGGTCAGTCCGGGCAACTCGTAGGTGCGGTCCAGGCTGGGGTTGGGGGTGACGGTGAGGATCATGCGCGTACTACTTCCGTGCCCCGGCTCTCGATGGAGCGGGCGTCGTCGGGGCTGAGGCCCGTGTCGGTGATGAGCAGGTCCACATCGGTGAGATCACCGAAGCGGGCGAAGTGCTCCTGCCCGAACTTGCCGGAGTCGGCGAGCAGGACGACCCGGCGGGCCGCTCTGACCACGGCCCGCTTCACCGCGGCCTCGGCGAGGTCGGGCGTGGTCAGGCCGCGGTCGGGACAGAAGCCGTTGGTGGCGAGGAAGACCACGTCGGCGTTGATCTCGGCGTACGAACCGAGCGCCCAGGCGTCGACCGCCGCGCGGGTACGGTGCCGGACCCGGCCGCCCACCAGATGCAGCGCGATGCCGGGGTGGTCGGCGAGCCGGGCGGCCACCGGCAGCGCGTGGGTCACCACGGTCAGCGCCGCGTCGACGGGGACGGCGGCGGCGAGCCGCGCGGTGGTGGTGCCGGCGTCGACGATCACATTGCCGTCGGCGGGCAGTTCGGCGAGGGCGGCCTGCGCGATCCGGTCCTTCTCGTCGGCGGCGAGGGCGTCGCGTTCGGCGAGGTCGGGCTCGAAATCGAGCCGCCCGACCGGGATCGCCCCACCGTGCACCCGGCGCAGCAGTCCCGCCCGGTCCAGGGCCTTGAGATCGCGCCGGACGGTCTCCGCCGTCACCTGGAACTCCTCGGCCAGCGACAGCACGTCGACCCGGCCGCTCTCCTGGGCGAGGCGGAGGATCTCCTGCTGCCGCTCCGGTGCGTACATGTGGTTTCGTTTCCGTTTCATGCCCGAGTCTGTGGTTTCGCGCTCAGGTTACGTCCGGGGTGCGGGAATGTAAACACATTCGGGCGAGGAGTGGGCATGAACGGAAGGCCGGGCTCGTCGTCGGACCTGGGCGCGCACAGCCGGGCGGGGCGCGCCCAGGTGCACGGCGCGCCCCGCCCGGCGGGTCCGGTCACCGCGGTTCGGGTGCGTCCTTGCTCAGGGGGCGGGCCAGCAGGGGAGCCCCGGGGACCTGATGGCCGCCGCTGGCGAGCATCCGGACCTCGCCCCGGTCGCTGATCTCGGCGCGCACGATCCCCGTCTCGTCCTCGTACACCGGGGATCCGCCCGCCCCCAGCCGGTCGGTCATCCGGACGGAGACCACGTCGTCCGCGGCGCCGGACATCTGGAAGATGAGCTCATAACGCTCGGTGTGCACCATGTGATCCATGACGGCCTCCGGGCCGGGCGCGGAGAATACGGCCCTGCCGCCATTGTTTCGCACCTCGGCGCCCGGCGCCCGGGGAGCGAGGGCCAACGGGCGGACCCGCCCGGTCGATCGGGTGGTTCCCCGGTAGGACAACATGACCGATGGCTCGGAGGGCTAGTCATGCGTGCATGAGACTCGATCCTCGACGAATGAACAGTGCCTCCTCCCGTTCCCGCACCCTCAAGACGGTCGGCGCCCTCGGCATGGCCGCCGCCGCGGCCGTGCTGATGACCGGATGCGGTCAGAGCTCGGACAGCGCGACGAGCGCGGCCACCTCCGAGGCCGCGAAGGTCGTTCCGCAGAAGCAGACGACCTCGCCGTCGGCCAGCGCCGAGCTCACCGAGGACCAGCAGGAGCGCAAGAAGGTGCTCGACGCCACGAAGGTCACCTTCGACGACGCGGCCACCACGGCCACCGGCGAGGTGGCCGGCGGCAAGCTGGTCGATCTGGACCTGGAAGGCGTGGACGACGACGACCGCGAGAGCCCCAGCCCCACCGCCACCGGTAGCCCCACCGGCACGGCCAGTCCCACCGGATCCGCCAGCCCCACCGGAACGGCGAGCCCGACCGGAACCTCCAGCCCCAGCGCGAGCCCGGGCGCCGAGGGCCCGGTCTGGGTCGCCGAGGTCGCGGAGAAGGACGGCACGGTCCACACCGTCCGGATCAACGCGGTCGACGGCAAGGTGATCGAGGCCCGTGTCGACGCGGATCAGGACGCGGACGACAAGAAGGAGACCGCCGACCGGCTGGCCCAGGCCACCCAGACCCCGCAGCAGGCGGCCAAGGTGGCCACCGAGAAGAAGAAGGGGACGGTCACCTCCGTCAGCCTCGACGACAACGAGGGCAACGGCGTCATGTGGCAGGTCGATGTGGTCGGCTCCGACTGGAAGAAGACGACCTTCGACGTGGACGCCAAGAACGACACCATCATCCGCGAGGAGACCGACAACGACTGACCGTCTCCCCGCCTGACCCGCGAAGGGGTACGCCGGACACCCGGCGTACCCCTTTCCGTATGCCTACTGCGCGCCGCCCGGCCTCCGGCGGTCGAGCAGCCGGCAGACGAAGTCCTCCTGGAGCTCGCGGAGGGTGGCCAGCAGTCGCGGGTTCGTGGTGCTGTTCACCTGGGAGGTGAGGGAGACGGTCAGCGACCGCTTGCCGTCCTTCGTCCCCGCGGCCAGCTGCGTGTAGCCGGGGAAGTTGCCGGTGTGGCCGTACACGGTGCCGCAGCGCGTCGTGTACGAGAACACGGCGAGACCGGCCCTGTTGCGTCCGGGACCGGCGGGTTCGGAGCTGCCCGCGACGAAGGACAACTGCTGCCGCCGGACCGCCGGGCCGAGCCCCAGCCCTCCCGCGTAGCCGCGCACGAAGGCCCCCAGATCCCGGGGCGTGGAGACGATGCCGCCCGACGCCCACACCCCCGAGGCGCTGAGCACCGTGCTGACGTCCTCCGGCGCGTTCGGCGGGTCCACCGCGTAGCCGTGCAGAAAGGGCTCGGGCAGCCGGTAGCCCTGCGGGAGGCTGGTGTCGCGCAGGCCGAGCGGCCGGTACACCAGGTCGGCGAGGAGCTTCTCGTACCGCCGCCCCGTCGCCGCCTCGGCCATCAGCGCCACGGCGATGTTGTCGGAGTTGGAGTAGCGGTACGCCGATCCCGGCCGGAATCGCAGCCGGTCACCGGCGACGTAGTCCAGCAGCCGGCGGGAGTCGAAGTGCCGGCGCGGGTCGGCCGTCAGCTCGGCGACGAACGTGGGGTCCTCCGTGTAGTCGGGGAGCCCGCTGGTGTGGTTGAGGAGCTGGCGGAGCGTCACCCGGTGCCAGGCGGCGGGCAGCCGGGGCAGCCGCCGGCCGATGGTGTCGTCCAGGCCGAGCGCACCCCGCTCGGTCAGCTGCAGGGCGACCGAGCCGCTGAAGGCCTTCGCCGTGCTGGCGATCCGCATGTGGTCGGTGGTCCGGGGCGGGCGGCCCGTGCCGAGCTGCGACGTACCGGCCCGGTACACCTCGCTCCTGCCGCCCGCCGTGAGGACCGCGATGGCGCCGGGCGGCCCTCCCGGGGTGTCCACGAGCGCCTGGAGCCCGCGCTGCAACGCGGGATCGACCGGCCCGTGGCGGCCGTCGCCCCCGTCGCCGCCCGCATGGGCCGGGCCGGTCATCAGCCCGGCGAGCGACGCGGCCGCCACAGCGACGACGACGGCTCTTCGCCGCGGCGGCCGACTGCGCGGGAGCGGAGCGTCGTGAAGGGAACGTACGGGCACGGGGGCCTCCGGGGAGCGGTGGGCGTCGAGCGGGCGGAGCGGCATGGTCCGCTTCCGCGAGCCCGGCGTCGGGCGGGCGGAAGCGGTACGGTCCGCTCCCGCGAGCCCCAGCATCGGGCGGCCGCACGGGGCTTGCCCCCGAGGTGGACCATCCGGCCGATCACCGCCACACCGGCGGAGTCCGGCGCGGACCGTCCCTCCGCCCGCCGCCGCATGCTCCGGCAGCCCCGGTCAGCGGACCGGGGGAGCGCCCCCGCTCAGATCCAGGACGTACCGCCGCCCGGGGCGGTCGCCGAACATCACGTCCTCCAGCGGCTCGAACCCCGTGCGCGCCAGCACCGCGCGGGATCCCGTGTTGTCGAGCGTCGTCTCCGCCCGCAGCGTGGTGAGCCCGTACTCCCCGACCGCCAGGACGCAGACCTGCTGGACCGCCCAGGTGGCCAGCCCCCGCCCCGCGGCCTTCTCCGCTATCCGGTAGCCCAGCTCGGCCGAAGCGTCCCGCACCCCGAACAGGTTGATCCGGCCGAGGACGGCGCCGTCGTCGTCCTCGATGAGGTGGAAATGGTGCAGCCCCGCGCTCTGTTCGGCGAGCAACTCGCGGTGGCGTTCGGCGAACGCGGCGAAGTAGTCGTCGCCCCGGTCGGAGATGGACGCGGCGAAGTAGGCCCGGTTCTCCCGTTCGAAGGCGAGCAGAGCCTCGGCATGGTCGGGACGGAGCCGGCTGATGGACGTCATACCGGGATGCTAGGCGGTCGGTGTCCGCCGGGTGTCCGACCACCGGCGCCCACCGCTCCACGGACGGGTGCTGGTGCGGCGGGCGGTTCCGGCACGGACGGTCCGCGATCTCCGCGCTGTCCGGGCCTATCCGGGCTGCCCGCGCTCCAGCGCGTGGGCCAGGCCGCGTTCGGCGTCGTCGGCCGAGGCGTGCCGGTAGGCCCGCTCGTACGCCGAGTCGCCCGCGGCCTGCCGGGCCCGGAGCTCCCACTGCTCGCGGATCGCTCCGAGCTCCGGGGTGCCCCGGTGCGGGTGGCCGATCATGCGCCAGTACGCGTGTCCGGTACCGGAGGCACGGGCCGCGGCCACCCCGTTCCCCTGGGCGGCGATGGCGCCGGCGAGCAGATCGAGGCCGAGCGCTATGCCGAGGCTGTCATGGAGCTCGTGCTTGCTCGCGAGCATCGCCCGCGCGTGGCTCTCGGCGTGCCGGGGGCGGCCCTGGAGCAGGTGGATGAGGGCGAGTTGGTGATCGGCGTAGGCCCGTGCCCAGTGCTCGCCGAACCGCAGACTGATCCGCTGGAGCCGCATGGCCTCCTCGTACGCCTCGTCGAGCCGGCCGAGCGCGGACAACGCGAACAGGCGTATCACCCGGCAGCGCAGCTGCGAGGGCGCGTCCGCCGGGTCGCCCGGGTGGAGGCGCAACGCGCGGTCGCTGACGGAGTGCGCGGTGAGCGGCCGGCCCATCATCAGATACGTGAAGCTCACGGAGTGCGCCGCGAGGAGCATGGCCTCGGGGTCCTCGTCCCGGCGGGCCGCGTGCCCGCACTCCTCGCCGGTACGGCGGGCCGCCTCGTGGTCACCCTGCAGGGTCATCGTGATCCCCAGGGCCCAGAGCGCCCGGGTGCGGTGCGGCCCGGCGGAGAGCGGCAGGGCGAGCACCCGCTGCAGATACGTACGGGCCTGGTGCAGATGGCCGCAGCAGCTCCAGAAGAGGCCGACGCACCCGGCCATCTCCATCGCCATCTCCGGGTCCTCGGCCAGCAGATGGTCCAGGGCCGCGCACAGGTCCGCGTGGGAGTCGGCGATCCGGTGGTACCAGAGGACCTGCGAGGGCCCCAGCCAGCCCGCGTACGCCTGGACGGAGACATGGGCGAAGTGCCGGGCGTGCCGGTCCGCGAAGAGCGCGTCCTCCGCCAGCTCGGCCAGCCACATCGCCCCGTACTCGCGCAGTGTGTCCAGCATCCGGTAGCCGTCCCCGGTACGCCGGAGCACGGACTGGTCCGCCAGGCGCTCCAGGGCGGGGGCGACGGCCTCGGTGTCCAGCGGTCCGCCCGCGCACACCGCCTCCGCGTCCGCGGTCGTGATGACGCCGCGGAAGACGGAGAGCCGCGCCCACAGCAGCCGCTCCAGCGGTGCGCAGAGCTCGTGGCTCCAGCCGATCGTGGTGCGCAGGGCGCGGTGGCGGCGGGGCCAGAGGGTGTCGTCGGTGAGGTTCTCCATCCGGGAGGCCAGCCGTCCGGTGATCTCCTGCGGACTGCTGTCGCGGAGCTGGGCGCAGGCCAGTTCGACGGCGAGCGGTATGCCGTCGAGGCGGTGGCAGATCTCGGCGACGGCGGCCGTGCTGCCGGGGTCGTCGAGCGCGAGGCCCGGGGCGACGGCGGCCGCGCGCTCGTGGAAGAGCCGGACGGCGTCGTCGCCGTCCTCGCCCGCGGACAGCGGCGGCACCTCGACGCACAGCTCGTCCGCGGCGTCCAACGGCTCCCTGCTGGTGGCCAGGACCGTCAGCCCCGGGGCCGCGGCGAGCAGTTCGGCGACGAGCTGCCCGCAGGGGCCGACGATCCGCTCGCAGCAGTCGAGAACGAGCAGCAGGTTCTTCTCGGAGAGCCATTCGCCGAGCGCGGCCACCGGTCGGCGAGGGCTGTGGTCCAGGAGCCCGACGCCGTCGCAGACCGTCGTGGCGAGCAGGTGCTCGTCGTGCAGATGGGAAAGGTCGGCCCACCAGACACCGTCGGCGTAGCGGTCCCGGGCACGCTCGGCCGTGCGCAGGGCCAGCCGGCTCTTGCCGACCCCGCCGGGGCCGGTGAGCGTGACCAGCCGATGATCTCGAAGTGCCCGTTCGACGCTGACCAGTTCGCTGTCGCGGCCGACGAAGCTGGTCGTCACGACGGGGAGGTTGCCCATCACGGGGACATCCTGCCTCGCCGTGACCCATCGCCTCCGTTCATAGCGAAAAGCAGTCAGAAACGGCCGACAATGCATCCTGTTCGATCGTCAAGTGGCATCGGTCGAAAGGCCATCCGGAGCGCACGCACTGAGGTGTCCGCCGCATCCGCCGCGTCCGTGTCCGCCGTATCCGAGCCGCCCGTCGATCATGCCGCGTCGAGAACCGTGGCCAACGACTCCAGGGCCGCCACCGGATCGGGACCGACCGGGGCCAGGACGGAGTCCGTGACACCCGCCGACCACAGCCCGTCGAGGCGGGCCCGAGCCTCCTGCGGGGTGCCGGCCACGGCGAGCCGCGCGACCTGGTCGTCGGGCAGCCGCCGGACGAACTCCGCGCGGTCGGCGCACCCGGCCCGGAGCTCGACCAGCTCGTCGGCGAACGGGAGCGGCGCGATGTGCGCGTGCCAGTCGGGCTCGCCGACCCACTCCAGCGCCGGGCGGGCGGCGGCCAGCGCGGTGCCCCGGTCGGCGTCCACGGACGCGACGTTGTACGCGACCAGGCGGTGGGGCCGGTCGGCGGCGATGTGCCCGAGCGCCGCCCGTGCGTACTCGGGGGCGACCGGCTCCGCGAGGACCGTCCCGTCGGCCACCTCGCCGGAGACGGCCAGCGACTTGGGGCCCCGGACACCGGCCAGGATGTCCGGCACGATCCCGGGCAGCGCGCTGGGGTCGAGCTGTACGCCGTCGAGGTGGACGTACTGCCCGCGCCGCTGCGTGAGCTCGCCGCGCAACAGCGCCCGCAGGGCGTCGACGTACTCGCGGAGCAAGGCCAGCGGGCTTCGGGGCCACTGACCGACGCTGCGCATCCAGTGGGGCATGCCGTGTCCCACGGCGACATCGACCCGGCCGGGGAAGAGCTGCGCCAGCGACGCGATCTCCAGCGCCGCGAACGCCACGTTGCGGGCGCCGGCGGGCAGCAGGCCGATGCCGACCCGGATGCGCTCGGTGGAGGCCAGCACGGCGGCCGCCTGGGCGACGCCCCCGCGGAAACCGAGGTCCTCGACCACCCAGACGGAGCCGAACCCCAACTCCTCGGCGCGGCGCGCGTACGGCAGGATCCGGTCGGCGGGCAGATCGCGCGGTAGCAGGACGCCCACGGTCCGGTCGGTGGCGGGGGAACGCACAGGTGCTCTCCTTCGGTCGGCGGCCGGGCGACGGCGATCGGCACACCCGCCGCCCCGTTCCGTCTCCGGTGAAGATAGCGAAGCACCGGTGGCGGACCGGACGGCGGCCGGGCGGCGTTGTCGTACCCCTGCACTACGTTGCTGGCATGACGCAATTCGTACTGGTGGCAGGGGCATGGCTCGGCTCGTGGGCGTGGCGCGACGTGGTGCCCGGTCTGCGCGCGGCCGGTCACGGGGTCCACCCGCTGACGCTGTCGGGCCTCGCCGAGAAGCAGGGGGTGGCGGCCGGGCAGCGGACGCACGTCGAGGACATCGTCGGGCTGGTCGAGCGCCTCGACCTGCGCGACGTGGTGCTGGTCGGACACAGCTACGCGGGCATCCCGGTCGGGCAGGCGGCGACGCTGATCGGCGACCGGCTCGCCCACGTCGTGTTCGTCGACTCCAACGTCCCGGCCGACGGCGAGTCCTTCGTCTCCGGCTGGCCGGACGGCCGGGCCGGCGTGGAGGCCGCCATCGCCGCCAACGAGGGCTTCTGGCCGCCGCCCGCCGCCGC
>MUNB01000472.1 GCA_002154345.1 Streptomyces griseus | reverse complement strand
CAAGCTCACGCCGGCTCTCCTGCCTACCTGGGTGTGGTCCCACCTGGGTGTCGTTCGTAGTGGTGACGACACTATGGCACTCAGTACCCTCTGTAAAGGTACCCAGTGCCAAAAGTGCCGTTCCGGTGCTACGTTTCGCCGCATGAGCGAGGCGCGAGGACCCGAGAAGAAGGCACCCATGCGGGAGGTGCTCGCCCAGGCGGCCTTCCAGCTGTTCCTGGAGCGGGGCTTCGAGCGGACGACCGTGGACGACATCGTGGCCCGGGCCGGGGTGGGGCGGCGCTCGTTCTTCCGCTACTTCCCGTCCAAGGAGGACGCGGTCTTCCCGGATCACGAGCGCTGCCTCGCCGAGATGACCGAGTTCCTGGCGGCCGTCGACGACAGCGACCCGGTCGGTGCGGTGTGCGACGCCGCGCGCATCGTGCTGCGGATGTACGCGGACAACCCCGAGTTCTCCGTACAGCGCTACCGCCTCACCCGGGAGGTGCCGGGGCTGCGGACGTACGAGCTGTCCGTGGTGCGCCGTTACGAACAGACCCTCGCCGGGCATCTGCGGGGCCGGTTCGGTGAGGGTGGCGACGGGGAGCTGCGGGCCGAGGTGATCGCGGCGTCCGTGGTGGCCGCGCACAACAACGGGCTGCGGCTGTGGCTGCGTTCGGGCGGGGAGGGTGACCCCGAGGAGGCCGTCGACCATGCGCTCGACCTGGTGCGCGCGGTGTGGGCGCGACCCGGCGGCGAGGTGGTCCCGGTCTCGGCGCGGCCGGAGCGGGAGGCGGCGGAGGCGGTCGGCGCGGCCGCTTCGGCGCCCGTCTCCGTCGACGGCGAGGTGGTCGTGATGGTGGCGCGGAAAGGGACTCCGATGTGGCGCGTCGTGCAGCAGATCGAGGCCGCCGTCGGCGAGAGCTGAGCGCCGTGGCGGCCGGAACCGTGTATCAATGGGCACTCAGTGCCTTTACTGTCCGGCACTGAGTGCCATATGGTGCGGACGCGCCGGCAGTGCAGGTGCGGCGCGTCCGAGTCGAGCGCAGGGGGTCGAGCCGTGTCCCAGACAGGAATGGGCACCGTCCAGAAGGCGCACGAGGAGTGCGGCCTCTCCTACCACCGCTGCCGCTGGTGCGGCACCGCCTCGTTCCGGCGGTTGCTGTGCCCGGTGTGCGCGTCGAGCGAACTGGAGCCTGAACGCACCACCGGCCACGGCGTGGTCGTCCGTACCGCCGTCGTCCACCGCTACACCGAGGCCGCGCGCAACGAGTCGCTGGTGCGGTTCCCCGAAGGGTTCGTGTTCCGCTGCCGGATCGTGGGCGCGGCACCGCATCTGGTGACGGTCGGAGCGCGCGTGCGGCCCGTCTCCGGGGACGAACCGGAGACGGGCGCGGTCGTGCTGGAACTCTGCGAGCCGCCCGCACGGCGGGACTGGGTCTGAACGGGCGGGGCCTGAGGTCTCGCGGCGCCCGTCAGCCGAGCCGGCTCAGCAGTTCGGCGGCCAACGGGGCGGAGGACGCCGGGTTCTGACCGGTGATCAGATTCCGGTCGGTGATGATGAACGGGGCCCAGGGCTCGCCCTCCTGGAAGTCCGCGCCCAGCTCCACCAGCCGGTCCTGGAGCAGCCACTTGGCCTTCTCCGCGAGGCCCGCCTGGGTCTCCTCGGTGTTGGTGAAACCGGTCAGCCGGTACCCGGCGAACGCGTTTGCGCCGTCGGGGCCGGTCGCGGCCAGCAGGGCCGCCGGACCGTGGCAGACCACGCCGAGCGGCTTGCCCGATGCCAGCGTGTCGGCGAGCAGCCGGCCGGAGGCCTCGTGCACCGCGAGGTCCTCCATGGGGCCGTGGCCGCCGGGGTAGAAGACCGCGTCGTACGCGTCCAGGTCCACGTCCTCCAGCGCGACGGGCCGCCGCAGCTCCTCGAACCCGTCCAGTGCGGCGGCGACCCGGTCCGCGCCTTCCCGGCCGCCGTTGAACTCGGGAGCCAGGCTGCCTCGGTCCACGGTCGGGACGACGCCGCCCGGGGTGGCGACGACCACCTCGTGACCGGCCGCCGTGAGGGTCTCGTACGGGGTCACGGCCTCCTCGGCCCAGAAGCCCGTGGGGTGCTTCGTGCCGTCCGCCAGGGTCCAGTGGTCCGCGCCGGTCACCACGAAAAGGATCTTTGCCATGTTGTACGTCTCCGTAGGTCGAGAGAGAAGTGTGTGCGGGGGAGTCCCGGTGAGGGCTGACTCATGCGACCGTAGGACGGATCATCCATAGATTTCCAATAGGCTGGCAGCTATGAGGCATAAGGATCCTGATGGGTTCGCCGGGCTGGGCCGGACGGCGGACGCGCACGCGGGTACGGGCGTGCAGCCGGCCGGCCCGGCCGATCTGAATCTGCTGCGCACCTTCCTCGCCGTGCACCGGTCGGGGTCCTTCACCGCCGCCGCCCGGCTGCTCGGCCTGTCCCAGCCCACGGTCACCGCCCAGATGCGGGCCCTGGAGCGACAGGTGGGCCGGGAGCTGTTCGAGCGGCTGCCGCGCGGGGTCGCCCCGTCGCCGTACGCGGACGAGCTGGCGGCCCGGATCGTCGCCCCGCTGGACGCCCTCGCCGAGGTCACCGGCGATACGGTCCCGGCCGGTGAGCGCCCGGCCGCCCCCGTCCATCTGGCGGGCCCCGCCGAGCTGATGTGCCTGCGGGTGCTGCCCGCGCTGGCCCCGCTGGTCGCGGACGGGCTGCTGCTCCGCGCCGCGACCGGGCTCACCGATCCGCTCCTGGACGAGCTGCGCGCGGGCCGCCACGACCTGGTCATCGCGACCACCCGGCCGCGCGGCCGGGCGCTGTCCGCGGTGCCGCTGATGGACGAGGAGTTCGTCCTGACGGCCGCTCCGCACTGGGCCGCCCGGACCGGGGGACCGGAGCGCCTCGCGGCCGAGGGTCCGGGGGCGCTGCACGGCCTGCCGCTGGTGACGTACGCCGAGGATCTGCCCATCGCCCGCCGCTACTGGCGGCACGTCTTCGGCCGCCGCCTCGACTGCCGGGCCGCCGTCACCGTGCCCGACCTGCGCGGGGTGCTCGCCGCCGTGGTGGCGGGGGCGGGCTTCACGGTGCTGCCGCGCTACCTCTGCGCGGACGAACTGGCCTCGGGCGCCCTCGTCGAGCTGTACGCCCCCGAGGACCCGCCGATCAACACCACGTACCTGGTGCAGCGCCCCGGCTCCGCCGTCAACCCTCAGGTGGCTCGGGTGCGGGATCTGCTGACCCGGGCCGCCCGCGCGTGGTGAACGGCCGGTCGGCGACGGTGCCGGATCCTGTGACGGTTCCGTCCTCCAACGCCGGACGGGCCGGGACGCCGGACGGGCCGGGTGGGTGGCCGCCTCGCCGGCCGAGCGTGATTGGGTGGGCCCATGATCGATGACTTCCTGTACGGGACCGCCGGGCACACCGGGCCGACCGCCGACGTCGAGGCGGCCGTGCGCGCCGCGGCGGCGGCCGAGATCATGCCCCGCCATCGGAAGCTCGCCGCCCACGAGATCATCGAGAAGAGCGGCCCGCACGACCTGGTCACCGCTGCCGACCGGCTGGCCGAGGAGCACCTCACCGCCGCCCTCACCAAGCTGCTGCCCGGCTCGGTCGTCGTCGGCGAGGAGGCCGTCCACGCCGACCCGGCCGTCTACGACGCCCTCGGCGGCGACGCCCCGGTCTGGATCGTCGACCCGGTCGACGGCACCCGCCAGTTCGTCCGCGGCGAGGCCGGCTTCTGCACCCTGGTCGCCCTCGCCCTGCACGGCGAGGTCCACGCCTCCTGGACGTACGCACCCGTCCTCGGCGAGATGGCCGTCGCCGTGCGCGGCCGGGGCGCCACGCTCAACGGCGTACCGATACGCTCCGGGTCGCCCGCCCCCGGCGCCGTGCTCGACGTGGCGACCTCGCACCCCGACTACACCACCGACGCGCAGAAGCGGGCCCTGCTCGGCCTGCGCACCGAAGGCATCGCTCCCCGCCCCTGCGGCTCGGCCGGGCTCGAATACCTCGCCGTCGCCCGCGGCGCGCAGGACGCCGTCGCCTTCAACTGGGAGCTGGCCTGGGACCACGCCGCGGGCCTGCTCCTGGTCACCGAGGCGGGCGGCGTCCAGTCCACCCTGTCCGGCGCCCCGTTCCGGATCATGGGCGGCAACGACCTGCCGTTCACGGCGGCCCGCGACGAGGCCACCGCCCAGCGCGTCCTGGCCGCGCTGCGGTCCGGCGGCTGACCCGCCGGGCCGGCCCCGGGGTACCCGCGTCCGCGCTGTCGGCGCGCCCGAATATCCTGGGTCTCCGCCCGCCGGCCGACGAAGGAGTCCCCAGGTGCCCTCGATGCTCGATGCGGTCGTCGTGGGGGCCGGGCCCAACGGGCTGACCGCCGCCGCCGAACTGGCCCGCAGGGGCTTCGCCGTGGAGGTCCACGAGGCGCACGACACCGTCGGTGGTGGCGCCCGCACCGAGGAGCTGACGCTGCCGGGGTTCCGGCACGACCCCTGCTCCGCCGTGCACCCCCTCGGGATCGGCTCGCCCGCGTTCCGGGCGATGCCGCTGGCCCGGCACGGACTGGAGTGGCTGCACCCCGAGGTCGACCTCGCCCACCCCTTCCCGGACGGCACCGCCGCCGCGCTCACCCGCTCCGTCGGCGAGAGCGCGATGTCGCTGGGGCCCGCCGACGCCGGGGCCTACCGCCGCCTCATGGCCCCTTTCCTCGGCCGCTGGGACACCCTGGCCGCCGACTTCCTGCGCACCCCCTGGGACGGCCTGCCCCGCGACCCGTACCGGCTGGCCCGCTTCGGACTGCTCGGCCTCCAGCCCGCCACCTGGGTCTCCCGGCGCTTCCGGGGCGAGAAGGCGCGCGGCCTCTTCGCCGGGCTCGCCGCCCACGCCATAGCTCCCACCAGCGGCTTCGCCACCTCCGCCATCGCCCTCGTCTTCGCGCTCGCCGCCCACGAGAACGGCTGGCCGGTGCCGCGCGGCGGCTCCCAGGCGATCTCGGACGCCCTCGCCTCCTACCTCCGCGAGCAGGGCGGCACCATCCGCACCGGCAGCGAGGTCAAGCGGCTGGACGAACTCCCGCCCGCCCGCGCCTACATCTTCGACACCTCGCCCTCCGCGCTCGCCCGGATCGCGGGCCTCGGCTCCGCCTACAGCCACTACCGCTACGGCGCCGCCGCCTTCAAGATCGACTACGCGCTGTCCGGCCCCGTTCCCTGGACCGCCGAGGAAGCGCGCCGCGCCGGCACCGTCCACATCGGCCCCACCGCCGGAGCCATCGACACCGCGCTGCGGGCCGCCGTCGAGGGCCGCGACCCCGACGCCCCCTTCCTCATCACCGCCCAGCCGAGCCTCACCGACCCCTCCCGGGCCCCCGAAGGGCGCCAGGTCTTCTGGGTGTACGGACATGTCCCGGCCGGCTGGGAGGGCGACGCCACCGACGTCATCGAACGCCAACTGGAGCGCTTCGCCCCCGGGTTCCGCGATCTGGTGCTCGCCCGCGCGATCTCGGGACCGCCTCAGCTCGCCGAGCGCAACGCCAACTACATCGGCGGCGACATCGCGTGCGGAGCCTTCTCGGGCCTGCAGACCCTCATCCGCCCCAAGCTCGCCCGCGTCCCGTACGCGACCGCGCACCCGGCGGTCTTCCTCTGCTCCTCGGCCACCCCGCCGGGACCCGGCGTGCACGGCATGTCCGGCCACCACGCCGCCAAGGCCGTATGGCGACGGCTGCGCGCCTCCTGAACGCCGTCGGCCGGTGCCACGCCCGACACCGTCGCGGTTCGCGCCGCCCGGTCCGCCGGACCGGGCGGCGAAGGCCCCCGGCGCGCGGCATGATGTCCGCATGAGCACCTCTGTCTCTCCCGCCGTACGTCTGGTCCGCGGCGACATCACCGACCAGTCCGTGGACGTCATCGTCAACGCGGCGAACTCCTCGCTCCTCGGCGGCGGCGGAGTCGACGGCGCCATCCACCGGCGCGGCGGACCCGACATCCTCGCCGCCTGCCGTGAACTGCGCGCCTCGCACTACGGAAAGGGACTGCCCACCGGGCAGGCCGTCGCCACGACCGCCGGACGCCTCGACGCGCAGTGGATCGTGCACACGGTCGGCCCGGTCTTCTCCGGCGCCCAGGACCGCTCCGCCCTGCTCGCCTCCTGTTACCGCGCATCCCTGCGCCTGGCGGCGGAGTTGGGGGCCAAGTCCATCGCGTTCCCGGCGATCTCCACCGGCATCTACGGCTGGCCGATGGACGACGGGGCCCGGATCGCGGTCCGCACGGTCCTGGCGGAGACCGTGGAGCCGGTCGAGGAGGTGCGCTTCGTGCTCTTCGACGCGCACGCGTACGTGGAGTTCGAGGAAGTCCTCGCGATGCGCGGCTGAACAGGGCTCCCGGGGCGGTTTCCGGGGCGGTGCCGGGGCGGCTCCGGCACCGTGAGGCCCATGTCGGATTTCCGCCAGCCAGGCCGCTGACCGGTGCACCATCCTGGAACCATGCACACCGACACCGAGCGCTGCGTGCGGGCCGTCCAGTCCAAGGACGCCCGCTTCGACGGCTGGTTCTTCACCGCGGTCCTGACCACCCGGATCTACTGCCGCCCCAGCTGCCCCGTCGTACCGCCCAAGGTCGCCAACATGACCTTCTACCCGAGCGCCGCCGCCTGCCAGCAGGCGGGCTTCCGGGCCTGCAAGCGGTGCCGCCCCGACACCAGCCCCGGTTCCCCCGAGTGGAACGCCCGCGCCGACTCGGTGGCCCGCGCCATGCGCCTGATCCGGGACGGGGTCGTCGACCGCGAGGGGGTGCCCGGACTCGCCGCCCGGCTCGGCTACTCCGCCCGCCAGATCGAACGCCAGCTGCTGGCCGAGCTGGGCGCGGGACCACTGGCCCTGGCCCGCGCCCAGCGCGCGCAGACCGCCCGCCTCCTCATCGAGACGACCGAACTGCCCATGGCACAGGTGGCGTTCGCCGCTGGTTTCTCCTCCATCCGCGCCTTCAACGAGACGGTCCGCGAGGTCTTCGCCCTGGCCCCCGGCGAGCTGCGCACCCGCGCCGCCCGGGGCCCGCGGGCCACCGCCGTACCGGGCGTCATCGCGCTCCGCCTGCCGTACCGGGCTCCGCTCAACCCCGGCAACCTCTTCGGCCACCTCGCCGCGACCGCCGTCCCCGGCGTCGAGGAGTGGCGCGACGGCGCGTACCGCCGCACCCTCACCCTCCCGTACGGGCACGGCGTCGTCGCCCTCACCCCGGCCTCCGACCACATCGCCTGCCGGCTCTCCCTCACCGACCCCCGCGACCTCACCCGGGCCATCAGCCGCTGCCGCTGGCTCCTCGACCTGGACGCGGACCCGGTCGCCGTGGACGCCCAGCTGCGCACCGACCCGCTGCTCGCCCCGCTGGTCGACGCGGGCCCGGGCCGCCGGGTGCCCCGCACGGTGGACGGCGCGGAGTTCGCCGTACGCGCGGTGCTCGGCCAGCAGGTCTCCACCGCCGCCGCCCGCACCCACGCGGCCCGCCTGGTCACCGCCCACGGCGTCCCGGTCGAGGACCCCGAGGGCGGCCTGACCCACCTCTTCCCGACGCCGGGGGCGCTGGCGGGCCTGGACCCGGAGGCCCTGGCCCTGCCGCGCACCCGCCGCACCACCCTCACCACGCTCGTCGCCGCCCTCGC
Source organism: Streptomyces griseus (assembly GCA_002154345.1). GTDB lineage: Bacteria > Actinomycetota > Actinomycetes > Streptomycetales > Streptomycetaceae > Streptomyces > Streptomyces caviscabies. The sequence continues at coordinate 5,490 of MUNB01000472.1, read as the reverse complement.
GGAGGACCGGCTGCGGCTCGGCACCGACACCGACTGGGAGCGGGCCCGCGCGGAGCTGGCCGCACTGCCCGGTTTCGGCCCCTGGACGGTCGAGTCCATCGCCATGCGGGCCCTCGGCGACCCCGACGCCTTCCTCCCCACCGACCTGGGCATCCGCCGGGCCGCCGAGCGCCTCGGGCTGCCGGCCACTCCCGCCGCCCTCACCGCACGGGCCGCCGGCTGGCGCCCCTGGCGGGCGTACGCCGTGCAGTACCTCTGGACGGTGGACGACCACCCCATCAACCACCTGCCCGCCTGAAGGAGAACCCCGTGACACCCATGGCCCCCGCGCCCCCCACCAAGCAGCACACAGTGGTCGACAGCCCCTACGGCCCGCTGACGCTCGTCGCCACCGACGGCGTCCTCTCCGCCCTCTACATGACCGACCAGCGCCACCGGCCGCCCGAGGAGACCTTCGGCGTACCGGACCCGGAGCCCTTCGGGGAGGTGGTCCGGCAGCTCACGGAGTACTTCGCCGGGGACCGCACCGCCTTCGACCTCCCGCTGCACCTGCACGGCACCCCGTTCCAGCGGAGCGTGTGGGCGGAGCTGCTGAGGATCCCGTACGGCGAGACGCGTACGTACGGCGAACTCGCCGAGGAACTCGGCAAACCGGGCGCCTCACGGGCGGTCGGCCTGGCCAACGGCAAGAACCCGGTCGGGATCATCGTGCCGTGCCACCGGGTGATCGGCGCCTCCGGAAGCCTCACCGGATACGGCGGCGGCCTGGACCGCAAGCAGCGCCTCCTCGCGTTCGAGAGCGGCGGTACGGGGGAGGAGGCGCAGGCTCTCTTCTGAGCGCGGGCGGGGGAGTGGTCCCGAGCGCGGGCGGGGGCGTACCGGAACCGGAACGCCCCCGCCCGACGCGTGCGCCGCGTACCGGCCTCAGCCGGCCTCAGCCGGTGAAGATCTCCACGGCCGTCCAGACGGCGAGGCCCAGCATGCAGAGCCCGCCGATGCGCTGCACGGTCTTCAGCGGTACGCGCTTGGCGATGAACTTCCCCGCGAGCAGCGCCAGCGCCGAGACGGACATCAGGGCGGCGGCCGAGCCGAGCGCCGTGGACCAGGCGCCGTTGCTCGCCGCGAGGTTGGCGGTGGTGATCTGTGTCAGGTCGCCCCACTCGCTGATGAAGACCGCCATGAACGCGGTCGAGTAGACCGGCCAGAAGCCGGTCACGGTCTTCACCTCGGTCTCCTCGTCGTCCCCGCCGCTGCCGCGCAGCAGGAGGAACGCGCCGAGCGCGAAGAGCGAGGCCGAGACCAGCTTGACGATCCAGTCGGGCAGCAGGCCGATGAGTCCGCCCGCACCCACGGCGATGGCGACATGCACGATGAACGCGGACGACGTGCCGAACCACACATAGAGCGGCCGCATCCGGGTGCCCATGGCCAGCGACGCGAACATCGTCTTGTCGGGGAGCTCCGCGAGGAAGATCAGCCCGAAGGCGGTGATGATCGCCAGAGGGTCGAGGTGCATTCCGGGTGGCTTTCTGTTCGAGCCGGGCCCCGGATCTTCGCGAAGCGCCGCTCGGGCTCTTTCGGAGGACCACTCGGCCCGGCATGACGGCAGCGCCCACAGGACGTGGACGTGTCATACAGGACCGAAGGTCTCGCCCGCCCGTGGAGATCCCTTCGACAGGACTCACGGGCCCGGCCACCGGGAACCCGAAGGCTCCAGTATGTCGACGACCGGTTTGCGGGGCTACTCCCCTTCGCAGCCGTCAACGATACCCCACCCGGCCGGACGAGGGCGCTGGTGTTCGAGCCGTGGCCGCCTCGGTAGAGTCGTGATGATCACCCGTGCCACCGGTGGTCCCCTCCCCATCACCCACCGCGACGGGAAGTGCCCCCATGAGCCGCCGCTCCCGCAAGGACGTGCCCGCCCAGAGCGTCCCCCGGCCCACCGTCAGCGTCTGCCGGGGCTGCTGCTGCGGCACCGAGAAGATCCCCGGCGTCGACCACGCGGCCCAGCTGGCGCGGCTGCGCTCCGGCCTGGAGGGCGCCGCCACCGTACGGGCCGTCGACTGCCTGGACGCCTGCGAGCAGGGCAACGTGATCGTCGTGCAGCCCTCCGCCGAGGGCCGTCGCGCCGGGGGCCGGCCGGTCTGGCTGGGCCTGGTCAACGACGAGCACGCCGAGCAGGACATCGTGACCTGGGCGACGGCGGGCGGCCCGGGCCTCGCGGACGCCCCGGACATCCTCGACCTGTACGTCTTCAAGCCCTCGCGCCGGGTCTCGGCGGGCCTGGACGGCTGAGAGCCCTCCCGGCCGAAGGGACGCGGCCCCTCACAGGCCCCGGGTCAGCCGGTGGAGGCGCAGGGCCAGCTGGATCTCCAGCGTGCGGGCCGGTGTGTTCCAGTCCTGGCCGAGCAGCCGGCCGATGCGCTCCAGCCGCTGCACCACCGTGTTCACATGGACATGGAGCAGGGCCCTGGTCCGGGTGAGGCTCGCGCCCTCGGCGAAATAGGCGTCCAGCGTGGCGACCAGATCGGTGCCGCGCCGGCTGTCGTAGTCGAGCACGGGCCCCAGCGTCCGCCGGACGTAGCCACCCAGGTCCGCCTGGTCGCCCAGGAGCACGCCGATGAACCCGAGGTCCGCGACGGCCCCGCCGCTCCCGGTGTGACCGAGGGCGCGCAGCGCGGAGAGGCAGCGGTCGGCCTCGTTGTGCGCGTGCGGCAGGTCGGCCGGACCGGTGGCGGGGCCCGCCGCGCCGACCGTGACGGGGCAGCCGACCGCCTGGCCCAGCTCGGCGGCGAGCGCCTGCGCGGCCGGTCCCGGCTCCTCGGACGGCGCCACCAGGACGACGTGGTCGTGGTGCAGCCCGGCCAGACCGTTGCGGGCCTGCGCGCTCCGGGCGGTCGCGGCCAGCAGCCGGTGCCGGGGGGCCACCTCGCTGTGCGCGACGAACACACTGTGCCGGCGGGTCAGATTGACGCCGAGGCGCCGGGCGCGGGCCGCCAGGGTGCCCGGGTCGCCGGTGCGCGAGAGCAGATCGCCCAGCAGCTCGCCCCGTACCCGGTCCTCCGTCTCGGCGACCGAGCGGCGCAGCAGCATCAGCAGCGCGGTGACGACGCTGGCGCGCTCGAACAGCAGTCGGTCGGCGTCCGCGAGCCCCGCCCGGCCGGTCAGCGCGATGGAGCCGAGGAGTTCGGGTCCGGCGAGGACGGCGCAGACCCAGGTGCCGCCCAGCGGAACGGCCCGGCCCCTGGCCCGCGAGGCGGACACGGCCGGGATCGGCTGCGGCAGCGGCTCGGTGCGGGCCCGGGCCAGTTCGGCGCCGTCCGCGTCATGGATGAGGATCCCGCCGTCCAGGATGTCGGCGAGGGCCGCCGCCACGTCGTCGGCTCCGCCACCCTGGAGCACGAGGTCGGTGAGCTGGTCGTGGGCCTCCTCGGCGCGGCGCATCGCCTCGCTGTGCGTCCGGATGGTCTCCGACGCGGCGTTGAGGTCGACCAGTGCGGCCCGGGTCTCCTCCAGCAGCCGGGCCCCGTCGATGGCGATGGCGGCGTGGTCGGCCAGCGAGGAGAGCAGCGCCACCTCGCCCGCGGTGAACTCGCGGGGGGCCCGGTCGGCTGCGTACAGCACGCCGATGATGTGCGAGCCCAGCCGCAGCGGTACACCGAGGATCGCCCGCAGCCCCTCGTCCAGGACCGCGCTGTCGATGGTGGTGGTGTGGTGGAACCGGGTGTCGGCCTGGTAGTCGCCGGTCGCGTACGGGCGGGCGGTCTGGGCCACCAGTCCGCCCAGGCCCTCGCCCATGCCGAGCCGCACCCGCTGGAACGCCTCGGCCACCGACCCGTCGGTGACCCGCATATAGGTGTCACCCGCGGTGTCGTCGTTGAGCGAGAGATAGGTGACGTCGGTGCCGAGCAGCAGCTTCGCCCGGTGGACGATGGCCCGCAGCACGGCGTCCAGGTCGCGCAGGGCCGCCAGGTCGCTGGCGGTGTCGAACAGGGCGGTGAGCTGTGCCTCGCGCACCCGGTGCTGGCTGAGCGTGCGCCGGATGCGCAGCGCCACGGCGGCGGCCTCCGCGATCTCGGCCAGCTCGGCCGCGGACGCTCCCGCCTGCCGGGCGGTGGTGGCGGGCCGGTCGAACTCCTCGGCCGCCGCGCCCTGCGCCAGCAGGTCGAGGAGCCCGCGCAGGGCTGCCGCGGAGTGCTGGGGGCCGGGGGCTGTCACGCCGGTGAGCATACGGTGATCGCCTCCCGGGGAGGGCCGAGCGGGCAGCGGGGGTGGGTGCGTCTCCCGCGCGCCGTACGAGCGGCGCGGCGCGCGGGAGGGCGTGGGGTCAGCGGCCGAGCGGGACCGAGTCCTCGCGGGTGGCGGCCGGCGCGGCGGGGACCGAGGAGTCCAGGCCGTCCTTGGCCAGATCGCGGCCCCGGGTCTCCTTCGCGATCCACACCGTCACCGCGGTGACCAGGGCGGCGAAGCAGAGGTAGAGGGAGATCGGGACGGACGAGCGGTAGTCCTTGAGCAGTTCGACCGCGATGAGCGGGGCGAGCGCGCCGCCGATGATCGAGGCGAGCTGGGAGCCCATCGAGGCGCCGGAGTAGCGGACCTTCGTGTCGAACATCTCGGAGATGAAGGCCGCCTGCGGCCCGTACATCGCCCCGTGCAGCAGCAGCCCGACGGTGACCGACAGGACGATCACCGGGAAGGACTCGGTGTCCAGGAGCGCGAAGAACCCGAACGCCCAGACGGCCATGCCGAGCGCGCCCATCAGGCTGACGGGCCGGCGGCCGATCCGGTCCGAGAGCGCGCCCCACAGCGGGATGGTGACGAAGTGGACCGCCGAGCCGATCAGTACGGCGTTGAGCGCGTCGCTCTTGGACAGCTCCAGGTGCACGGTCACATAGACCAGGAGGAACGCGGTGAGGATGTAGTACGAGATGTTCTCGCCGAAGCGGGTGCCGATGGCGAGGAGCACCTCGCGCCAGCTCCTGCGGAACACCTCGACGACCGGCGGCTGCTCCTTGACGCCCGCGGCGGCCTGCTCCCGCGCCCTCTTCTGCGCCTCCAGGAAGACCGGGGACTCCTCGACGGAGATCCGGATCCACAGGCCGAGCATCACGAGGACGCCGGAGAGCAGGAACGGGATGCGCCAGCCCCAGGCGAGGAAGGCCTCGTCGGACTGGACGGCGGCCAGCAGCGCCAGGACGCCGGTCGCGAGCAGATTGCCGCCGGGGGCTCCGGCCTGCGGCCAGGAGGCCCAGAAGCCGCGCCGCTCGTCGCCGCCGTGTTCGGAGACGAGCAGGACCGCGCCGCCCCCGCAGGCCGGAGCCCCCGGCGGCAATCTGCTCGCGACCGGCGTCCTGGCGGTGCTGGCCGCCGTCCAGTCCGACGAGGCCTTCCTCGCCTGGGGCTGGCGCATCCCGTTCCTGCTCTCCGGCGTCCTCGTGATGCTCGGCCTGTGGATCCGGATCTCCGTCGAGGAGTCCCCGGTCTTCCTGG
>MUNB01000471.1:1678-1852 GCA_002154345.1 Streptomyces griseus | reverse complement strand
GGGCATGCTCCGGGCCAGGGAAACGAAGGTCCTGACCGTCTCGCCGCGCCGGAACGGTGCGCACCGAAGCACGAACCCGCAGCCGGGTCCGCTCAGGCCAGACTGTCCTTCCACGTCCGGTGCAGTCCCGCGAACCGCCCCGTCCCGCCGATCAGTTCGGACGGCGCGCCGTCC
>MUNB01000471.1:0-1619 GCA_002154345.1 Streptomyces griseus | reverse complement strand
GAGAGCCGGTGGGCGATCACCACCGCCGTGCGGCCGTGCAGCACCGTGTCCATGGCCCGTTGCACGGCCCGCTCGCCGGGGATGTCCAGGGAGCTGGTCGCCTCGTCCAGGATCAGCACCGACGGGTTCGCCAGCAGGGCACGGGCGAAGGCCACCAACTGGCGCTGGCCCGCCGAGATCCGGCCGCCCCGCTTGCGTACGTCGGTGTCGTAGCCGTCCGGCAGGGCGGCGATGAAGTCGTGCGCGCCGATCGCCTTCGCGGCGTGCTCGATCTCCTCGCGGGTGGCGTCCGGGCGGCCGATCGCGATGTTCTCCGCGACCGTTCCGGAGAACAGGAACGCCTCCTGCGTCACCATCACCACGCCCCGGCGCAGCTCGGCGGTGTCCAGGTCGCGCAGGTCCGTGCCGTCCAGCAGGACCCGGCCCTCGGTCGGGTCGTAGAACCGGGCCAGCAGCTTGGCCAGCGTCGACTTGCCCGCGCCCGTGGAGCCGACGACCGCCACCGTCCGGCCCGCCGGGATGTGCAGGTCGAAGGCGGGCAGCACCTCGCCGCCCGTCCGGTAGGCGAACCGCACGCCGTCGAACGTGACCTCCCGGCCCGGGAGGTCGCCGGAGCGCGGCGGCAGTTCCCTGGGGTGGTCGGTCTCCGGGACGTTCGGCGTCTGGGCCAGCAGACCGGCGATCTTCGCCAGTGAGGCCGCGGCCGACTCGTAGGAGTTGAGGAACATGCCCAGCCGGTCGATCGGGTCGTACAGCCGGCGCAGATACAGCACCGCCGCCGCCAGCACACCGAGCGCCAGCGTGCCGTCCGCCACCCGGTAGGCGCCCCACAGCACCATGCCGGCCACCGCCGTGTTCGCGATCAGCCGCGAGCCGACGACATAGCGCGCCATCTCCAGGATCGCGTCGCCGTTCGACCGCTCGTGGCGGGTGTTCAGCTCGGTGAAGGCAGCGTCGTTGCTCCGCTCCCGGCGGAACGCCTGGACCGGGCGGATGCCGTTCATCGTCTCCGCGAACTTCACGATCACCGCCGCGATCGCCGTCGACCGTGCCGTGAACGCGACGGACGCCCGCCGCCGGTACATCCGGACCATCAGATACAGCGGTACGAAGGAGAGCGTGGCGATCGCGCCGATGCCCAGGTCCAGCCAGAGCAGCACCAGCGAGATCGACACGAACGACAGGACCACGCCGATCAGTTCCTGGAGCCCCTCGCTCAGCAGCTCCCGCAGCGACTCCACATCGGTCGTGGAGCGCGAGATCAGCCGGCCCGAGGTGTAGCGCTCGTGGAAGTCGACGCTGAGCGCCTGCGCGTGCCGGAAGATCCGGCCGCGCAGATCGAGCAGCACGTCCTGGTTGATCCGTGCGGCGGCCCGGATGAAGCCGTACTGGAGGACGCCCGCGCCGACGGAGCAGAGCGCGTAGCCGACGGCGACCGCGATCAGCGGGCCGTAGTCGTGGTCCCGGAACGCCGGAACCCCGCTGTCGATCGCGTACGCCACCAGCAGCGGGCCCGCCTGCATCGCGCCCTGCTGGACCAGCAGGAGCAGGGCCGCCACGGCGACCCGGCCGCGCATCGGGGCCAGCAGCGAGAGCAGCAGCGACCGCGTGGCCCCGAT
>MUNB01000470.1 GCA_002154345.1 Streptomyces griseus | reverse complement strand
TACCGACACCGTGCGGTTTTCTCGCCACTTCGCCCCTGTCGTCCTGCTCGGCGTGCTCGCCCTGACAGGGTGCGAGGACAGCTCCCCGACCGACGACCGGCCACGCCCTCCCCCACGCCCACCGCGACCGTCGCGCCCGATCAGGTCGTGCCCGCGCTGCACAGCCGGACCTACGCGGAGGCGCGGGCGGAGTTCGACCGCCAGGACATATCCACCGCGCGTCTGAAGGCCGCCGCCCAGCACAAGGACGTCACCCTCCCGCGGAACCACGACGGCTGGTACATCTGCGACACCAGCCCCGGGCGCGGCACCCGGCTCACCGCCGNNCACGAAGGCCGCGCCGAAGCCCGCGGGCGGCTCGATGATCACCTGCTCCGACGGCAAGCCGGGGTTCGCGTGCACCTCCAACGGCCACCCCGTCGTCGACGGCCAGTTCTGTGCGAAGGCCGACCGCGGCCGCACCCTGATGGCCACCAACCGGACGATGGTCACCTGCTCCTACGACCCCAGCATCACGCCGTACCGCTGGCAGTGAGTCACCCGGCCACCGTGGCCCCCGGCGCCGGCGACACCGCCACGCGCGCCTCGCGGCACGTTCCGGAGGCCATCAGCGCGTCGGCCACCTTGCGGGCCGCCGCCTCGTCCTCCACCAGGAACGCCGTCGTCGGCCCGGACCCGGAGACCAGCGCGGCCAGGGCGCCCGCCTCCGTGCCCGCGGCCAGGGTGTCGGCGAGGGAGGGGCGCAGGGAGAGCGCGGCGGGCTGGAGGTCGTTGCTCAGGGCGCCCGCGAGTGCGCCGGAGTCGCCGGAGCGCAGGGCGGCCAGCAGGGCGGGCGACGCGGTGGGTTCGAGGACCTCCGCCGCGGCCGTGAGGCGGTCGAACTCGCCGTAGACGGCGGGCGTGGAGAGGCCGCCGTCCGCCACGGCGAAGACCCAGTGGAAGGTCCCGCCGACCTCGATCGGGGTCAGGTTCTCGCCGCGCCCGGTGCCGAGCGCCGCCCCGCCGACCAGGCTGAACGGCACATCGCTGCCCAGCTCGGCGCAGATCGCGAGGAGTTCGTCGCGGCTCGCGCCCGTACCCCACAGGGCATCGCAGGCGACCAGGGCGGCCGCCCCGTCGGCGCTGCCGCCGGCCATGCCGCCCGCGACCGGGATGTCCTTGGCGATGTGGAGGTGGACGGCGGGGTCGATGCCGTACCGCCCGGCCAGCGCGAGGGCGGCGCGGGCGGCGAGGTTGGAGGCGTCCAGCGGGACCTGGGCGGCGTCCGGGCCCGAGCAGGTGATGCGCAGCTCGTCGGCGGGGGTGGCGGTGACCTCGTCGTACAGGCCGACGGCGAGGAAGACGTTGGCCAGGTCGTGGAAGCCGTCGGGGCGGGCGGCGCCCACGGCGAGCTGGACGTTGACCTTGGCGGGGACGCGGACGGTGACGCCCGTACGGATCTTGCTCACAGGGACGACACCTCCGGCTTGTGCTCCGCGATGGCCGCGAACTCCTCCACCGTCAGCGCCTCGCCGCGCGCCTGCGGCGAGATCCCGGCGGCGACGAGCGCGGCCTCGGCGGCGGGTGCGGAGCCGGCCCAGCCGGACAGCGCGGCGCGCAGCGTCTTGCGGCGCTGGGCGAAGGCCGCGTCCACGACCGCGAAGACCTCGGCGCGGCTCGCGGTGGTGGCGATGGGCTCGGTGCGCCGGACGAGCGAGACGAGGCCGGAGTCGACGTTCGGGGCGGGCCAGAAGACGGTGCGGCCGATGGAACCGGCGCGCTTGACGTCCGCGTACCAGTTGGCCTTCACCGACGGCACGCCGTAGACCTTGTTGCCCGGGCGGGCGGCGAGCCGGTCGGCGACCTCGGCCTGGACCATGACGAGGGTCCGCTCGATGCTGGGGAAGCGCTCCAGCATGGTGAGCAGGACGGGCACGGCCACGTTGTACGGGAGGTTCGCGACGAGCGCGGTCGGAGCCGGGCCGGGCAGCTCGGTGACCAGCATCGCGTCGGAGTGCACCAGTGCGAAGCGGTCGGCGCGCTCCGGCATCCGGGCGTTCACCGTGGCCGGCAGGGCGGCGGCGAGCACGTCGTCGATCTCCACCGCGATCACCCGGTCCGCCGCCTCCAGCAGCGCCAGGGTCAGCGAGCCGAGCCCGGGGCCGACCTCGACGACGGTGTCGTCCGGGCGGACCTCGGCCGTGCGCACGATCCGGCGGACGGTGTTGGCGTCGATGACGAAGTTCTGACCGCGCTGCTTCGTGGGGCGTACGCCCAGCTTCGCGGCCAGGTCGCGGATGTCTGCGGGCCCCAGGAGGGCGTCGGGCTCTGTGCTGCTCACCCGGTAAGCCTACGGCCGCAGTGGGGCCACGGACTCGCCCCCCGCTGCACGTACAGCTTCTTCGCCCGGTACGTCTGCTCGGCGGCGGGTGCGTCCTGGGGCCGGCCGCTGCCGCCGAGCGACTGCCAGGTCCCGGTGTCGAACTGGTACAGCCCGCCGTACGTGCCGCTCGGGTCGACCGCGCCGGGCCGCCCGCCGGACTCGCAGGCGGCGAGCGCGGACCAGTTCAGCCCGTCCGCCCCGGCGACGGAGTCGGGCCGCTGCCGGGTGCCGGTGCGCACGACGCGGCTGACCGGCCGGTGGACCAGTTCCTCGGCGGCCCTGCGCGGCTTCTGCCGGACGCCGTTGACGGTCCGTACCGCGTACGTGACCCGGCGCACGCCGTTGCGGCCCGCCCGCTCGACGACCTCGGTGCCCCGGAACAGGGCGGGATCCTCGCTGCGCTCGACGGCGTACGGGACGGTCTCCTCGCGCACCTCGTGGGTGTCGGTGATCCGCATGACGGAGATCGTCTGGCCGTCGCGCGGGAAGCGCCCGGGGTCGACGGAGGTGGTGTCGTGGCCGTGCAGGGTGATGCCCGCCTGGGCGAGGGCCTCGCGGACGGTGGCGGCGTTGGTGCGCAGGGTGCGTTCCTGGCCGTCGGCCATGAAGGTCACGGTGCGTTCGGTGCGGACGGTGAGGGTCAGGCCGGTGCGGGCGATCCGTGCGGAGCGGGCGGCGGACAGGTGCGCCCCCTCGGCGCGGATGCCGAATTCGCGCAGCGCCCCGGCCACGGTGTCGGCGGTCGTCCAGACCTGGCGGCGGACGCCGTCGAGGGTGAGGGTGACGGGCCGCCCGTGGCGGACGACGACCTCGTCGCCGTGGTCGAGGGCGGCGCCTGCGCCCGGCGCGACGACGTCGTGCGGGCCGACGGCGACGCCCTCCTCCGCCAGCAACTCGGTGACGTCGTCGGCGAAGGTGTGCAGGGTGCGGGGCGTGCCGTCGACCTCCAGCCGGACCGCCTTGTCCTGGGCGACGAACGCGGTGGTGCCGCCGGCCAGGAACGCGACGACGAGGGCCTTCGGCACGAGGCGTTTGAGGTTCTCGGGGCCGGCGACGAGCCTGCGGCGCCGCTTGGCGGCCCGTCGGGCGTCGGCACGGGTGGGGCCCTGCCGGGGCACCACGGGCGGCGGCCCGGCGAGCGGAGTGTCGACGACCGTCGGGGCGTGGGCGTGGGCGGCGGCCGGAGCGTGGGCGGGGCCCGCCGTCCCCACCCCGTCTGCCAGGGTCAGCTGCTCGTGGAACGCGCCGACGCGCCCGTCCCACGCCGTACGCACGCCGCTGTCCTGCGAAATACTCACGCCGCTCCCGAAGATCAGCCCACTGCCGGAGACCCGCTCACCGCCACCCCGTCGTGCGCGGGGACGATAGCGGAGCCCCGGTGACTCTCCAAAGCGACACGGCTACGCACCGTGCTCGACCGGGGTCGGAAACAGGCCCGATCGGGGTCGGAAACAGGGCCCGATCGGGGTCAGAAGTCGAACGCCCGCGCGGTGTTGTCGTAGATCGCGGCGGCCAGCACGTCTTCGTCCAGGCCCTTCACCTCGGCCATGGCGCGGAGCGTGACCGGAATGAGGTAGGGCGCGTTGGGCCGTCCGCGGTAGGGGGCGGGGGTGAGGAACGGGGCGTCCGTCTCGACGAGGATCAGCTCGGCCGGGGCGACGGCCAGCGCGTCCCGCAGCGGCTGGGCGTTCTTGAAGGTCACATTGCCCGCGAAGGACATGAAGTACCCGGCCCGCGCGCAGATCCGGGCCATCTCGGCGTCGCCGGAGTAGCAGTGGAACACGGTCCGCTCGGGTGCGCCCGCGTCCGCCAGCACCCGCAGCACGTCCGCGTGCGCGTCCCGGTCGTGGATGACCAGGGCCTTGCCGTGCCGCTTGGCGATCTCGATGTGGGCCCGGAAGGACTCCTCCTGGGCCGCGATGCCCTCGGGGCCCGTACGGAAGAAGTCCAGGCCCGTCTCGCCGACCCCGCGCACGTGGTCGAGGGCGGCCAGCGCGTCGATCTCCGCCAGCGCCTCGTCCAGGGCCGCCTTGCCGCCGGGCTCCCGCGCCCCCTGCCGCGCGGTGCCGTCCGGATCGCCGTGGACGATGCGCGGGGCCTCATTGGGGTGCAGGGCGACCGAGGCGTGGACGGCGGGGTGGGCGGCGGCGGTGTCGGCGGCCCAGCGGGAGCCGGCCACGTCGCAGCCCACCTGGACGACGGTCGTCACGTTCACCGCGGCGGCCCGGGCGAGGGCCTCCTCGACGGTGGCGTCCTGCATGTCCAGGTGGGTGTGGGAGTCGGCGACCGGCACCCGCAGGGGCTCGGGCAGCGGCGGGGCTTCGGTACGGCTCATGCCGACGACTCTACGAGGGCCCCGCGCCCGTACGACGTCGGCCTCCGGCGCACCGGAGGAGGTTCACCTGCGCTGGAAGGGGTGCAGCAGGTCGGACAGCCGCCAGTGGCGGTCCGGGTCCGCGGCGGTCGACACCGTACGGTCCTTCGCGACGGCCTCCGCGGTGTGCGGCGTCTGCTGCTTCCGCAGCAGTTCCTGGACGCCGGCGACCCGCCCGGCCCGCATGATGCGCACCACGTGTCCACCACAGTTGGTGCAGGTCGGCGTGGAGAGCGGGGACGGCACGCGCTCACCGTCGGCCGTGTAGACGACGAACGCGTGCCCGTCGACGTCGACGTGGTGCTCTATCTCGTAGGACTGCTCCCAGCCGTACCCGCACTTCATGCAGGCGAAGGCATACGCCTCGTGGACAGTGGTAGCTGCGATCTCGCTCATGCCTGTTCCTCCTGGCCGCCGGTCAAGCGCTCCGGGGACGGGCGGCCCGCCCGAGGGGTTCGAACAGGTGGCCCGTCCCTTCCAGTGGACACCTGCACCCGGACGGACGCACCAGCTCAGAGCCATTGTTGATGCGTTCTTGGCCTCCTTTTGCCGCCCTTTGCCGCCGCATGGCGCGGGACAGGCCCACGGCAGGACAGCGCGTGACCGCCGGGCCACCGAGCGCCCCCGAACGCGCCCGGCGCCGATCGTGAACGCGCCCGCGCACCACCCCCGCCCACACCCTCCTCC